>NZ_ML703350.1:0-90904 GCF_008638355.1 Nocardiopsis deserti
CGCACCGTGATGCTCACCGGCGACAACGAGCGCACCGCCCGTGCCCTGGCGGCCCGGGTCGGCGTCGACGAGGTCCATGCCGACCTGCGCCCCGAGGACAAGTCGGCCCTGGTCACCGGTCTGCGTCGCCACGGGCCGGTGGCGATGGTCGGCGACGGTGTCAACGACGCCCCCGCCCTGGCCACCGCTGACACCGGGGTGGCCATGGGCGCCATGGGCACCGACGTCGCGATCGAGACCGCCGACGTCGCCCTCATGGGCGAGGACCTGCGGGCGCTGCCCCGGGCCCTGGCCCACGCCCGGCGGACTCGGCGGATCATGCTCCAGAGCCTGCTGCTGTCGGGGGCCATTCTGCTGGTCCTCATCCCGCTGTCCGCGTTCGGCGTGCTGGGCCTGGCGGCGGTCATCCTCACCCACGAGCTGGCCGAGGTCCTGGTCATCGCCAACGGGGTGCGCGCCGGCCGCCGCGCTCCGGCCACAGCGGCCACGTCCTCGCGGGGGTAGGCCGACAGGTCGGTGCCTCTGGTGAAGCCCGTCGTGCGGCCCTCCAGGGCTCGGCGGGGGTGACTTTCGTGGGGGGTGGGTTGGTCCTCGCGTCCGCTGTCATCGGCGGGACCGACGCCACCGAGGAGTACCCGTTCGTGACCGCCCTGTTCGACGACAGGGAACCCCGTCGCGCAGCACGGGCCCCGGACCCGACGGACGTTGCGCCACAATCGTCGGGTGACCAACGACCGCTTCATGCTGATCCACGACCCGGAGCTCCAGGCCAGGGGCGAACGTGTTCTGGGCCCGGAGTTCAAGGCGATGAGCGAGAGGGTGCTGCGGGCCACGGAGCTGACCTCCCGCCTCAACGTCCTCCCCTTCGACGACGAGGAGGGGAGGACGGCACTGTTCGAGCAGATCCTGGGCCGCCCCCTCCCGGCGGGGGTGACGATCTATCCGCCCTTCTACACCGACCACGGCCTTCGCCTGGACCTGGCCGAGCGCGTCTTCGTCAACCAGGGCTGCACGTTCCTCGACTACGCGGGCATCCGGCTGGGCGAGGGTGTGATGGTCGGCCCGAAGGCCACGTTCATCACGGTGGGCCACCCGGTGGACCCCGGCGAGCGGCGCCGGTTCCTCAGCGGTGCGCCCATCGACGTGGCGGAGAACGTGTGGATCGGTGCCGGTGCGACGATCCTGCCCGGCGTCAGCATCGGCCGCGACGCCGTCGTCGCGGCCGGGACGGTCGTGGCCGACGACGTTCCGGCCGCGAGCCTGGTGGCCGGGCCCAAGGGCACGGTGCGCCGACGCTGGTAGCGCAGGACCGCGCTGACACCGGTTCCGGAGGCCTCGGCGCCCTCAGCCCCGGAAACCGCCCCCGGCGGTGTCTTCGAGGGGCACGCCATGACCCCGCCGCCCCTCAGCCCGGACGCACGTTGCCCAGGAACCGCTCGACGGCGATCTCGATGACCACCCGGCCCGGGTTCTCCCGCGGCGCCTTGTACCGCTCGCCGTAGCGACGCACCGCCTCCGCCACCCGCTCGGGGTCGTCGGAGACCGTCGCGGAGCCCTCCAGCGTGCACCAGGAGCGCCCCTCCACCTGCGACACCGACACCCTGGCGCCGGGGTGCGCCGCGAGGTTGCGCGCCTTGTAGCTGCTGCCCGAGGAGATCACCCGCACCAGGCGCGCGTCGGCGTCGTAGGTCGCCCCCACGGGGACCTGGTGGATGGACCCGTCCGGGCGCGGTGAGGCCAGCATGCACAGTCGCCGCTGCGCCCAGAACCGTGTGAACTCGTCCTCGTCCATCCTGTCCCTCCTGGTCCGGTCGGCCCCAGCATCCCACCGCCCCGCCCCGGCCCTCCACCGGGGCGGGGCCACCGGTGTGACCTGAGCGGCGCTGACGGCCGGTTCCCGCCGGCCGAAGTCCGGGAAGCAGGGCGCTCCGGTCCCTATGATCGGTGGCATGACGATCCAGAGGATGGACCACGTCGGCGTCGTCGTCGACGACCTTGAGGCCGCCGTCGCGTTCTTCACCGAACTCGGCATGGAGGTGGAGGGCCGGGCGTCGGTCGAGGGAGGCGGGGTGGACCGTGTTGCCGGACTCCACGGCGTCCGGGCCGACATCGCGATGATGCGGACCCCTGACGGCCACGGCAGGCTTGAGCTGACCAGGTTCCACACGCCGACGGCGATCAGCCCCGAGCCGGGGAACGCGGTGGCGAACGCGCTGGGCCTGCGCAGCGTCATGTTCGCCGTCGACGACGTGGAGGACGTCCTCGCCCGCCTGCGCGCCCACGGCGCCGAACTCGTCGGCGAGCTGGAGCGGTACGAGGACGCCTATCTGCTCTGCTACGTGCGCGGCCCCGGGGGCGTCATCGTCGCCCTGGCCGAGCGGATCGGCTGAGGGCCGTCACGGGAGCCGTTTCCCCGACGCCTCATCCGGGCGCGTCGGCCGTCCCGGTTCCCGGCTGCTCCGCCGTCCGGTGCGGGGTGCCATGGGGGCTCCGTTCCTGTGCCGGGTACGGGGGAGAGGCTGAGGGGATTGAGGGGGCAGGAGGGGAGGGCGGAACCGGTGACTTCGCTGGCGGGACGTAGCAGGGCGGTGCACCCGCTCTCCGGGCCGATGCGGAGCCGGTGGCCGCGCGCCTCAGGCCTTGACCTCGCGGAACTGGGGGACGCCGGTGAGGAGCACGACCGCCTCCCACAGCCGCAGGGTCTCATCCGGGTCCGGCAGCTCGGCGACGACGGGGCCGAAGAGCGCCCGCGAAGCGCCGTCGGCGCCGGTCAGGGCCAGGATCGGCGTTCCGACCTCGCCGTGGACCCGGCGCACGGCGTCGTGGTGGGAGGCGCGCAGGAAGGGGTCGTGCTCCTCGGAGGAACCAGCGTCGGCCAGCTCCTCGGGCAGCCCCGACCGGCGCAGGGCGTCGGCGAGGCCGCTGATCCACTCGCCCTCCGCGGCCTCCTCCCCGGTCCACAGCGCCTCGTGGAACCGGCCGAGCGCCTCGTGCCCGTGGCCGCTCTGCACCGCCGCGCACACGCGGGCGGGGATCCACAGGTAGCCCTCCGTGTCGCCCTCGGGGTCCTCGTCCCTGCCCTCGTTGAGCACCGACAGGCTCATGATCCGCCACCGGATCGTGACCGGGCGCTCCTCGGCGACCCCGCGCAGCCAGCGCGCGGTGATCCAGCTGAGCGGGCAGGCCGGGTCGAACCAGAAGTCGACCGTCCAGGGGGCGTGGGTCACGGCGGGCTCCCGTCGTCGTCGTGTCACGGCCGCCCGAGCGTACTCTCCCTGGGCACGAGCGCGAACCCCGGGCGCACGCGGCGCGACTCGGACGCGCCCTCCGCGCCGTCCTCCAGCCGGGCCAGCAGCGCGTCCACCGCGGCCCGCGCGATGGCCTGCTTGTGCGGCGCGACGGTGGTGAGGGTCACCGTGCAGTAGCGGCCCTCCTCTATGTCGTCGAAGCCCACGACCGCGACGTCCTCGGGCACCCGCAGGCCGCGCTCGGTGAGCGTGCGCATGGCGCCGATCGCGATGAGGTCGTTGTAGCAGAAGACGGCGTCGGGCGCGGTCCCCGAGTCCAGGAGGCGGGCCATCGCCTGGGCGCCGTCCTGGCGCGTGTAGCCGTCGGTGGTGGCCACCAGGGCGTCGTCCGCCGCAGCCCCCGCGGCGGTGACCGTCTCGCGCCATCCGCGCAGGCGCAGGTGGGCGGGCTGGCGGGAGCGGCCGTGGCGGGCGCCGATGAAGGCGATGCGGCGGCGGCCCAGGTCGAGCAGGTGCTGGGTGGCGGTGCGGGCGGCGGCCACGTTGTCGATGGCGATGTGGTCGTAGGGCGCCTCGTACTCGCGCTCGCCCAGCAGCACCAGGGGGGCGTCGTGCCCGCGCGCGAGCAGGTCCTCGTTCTCCAGCTCGATCGGGCTCAGGATCAGCCCGTCGATCAGCCGCGCGCGGAAGCCCTGCGCGAACAGCACCTCCTGGTCCCTGCGGCCGTAGGTGTGGTCGAGCAGGACGATGCGGTCGAGCCCGGCGGCGTAGTTGATCACGGCGTCGGCGAGTTCGGCGAAGTAGGGGTTGCCCAGCTCGGGCAGGGCCAGCGCGATGATGCCGGTGCGGCCCTTGCGCAGGTGCCGCGCGGTCAGGTTGGGCCGGTAGCCGAGTTCGTCGATGACCTGCTGCACGCGCTGGCGGGTGGTGGGTGTGACGTGGCGGTAGCCGTTGACCACATTGGACACCGTCTTGACCGAGACGCCCGCGCGCTCCGCGACGTCCTTCAGGCTGATGACCACAGCGCCTCCTCCGCACATGGTGCACGCGTGCACGACCGTGTGCGTCCCGCCGACCCGCGGCCCGGTCGGCGGCGTTCCCGCGCCGTGCGGCCCGCGCCGCCCGTCGTCCTCCCACCGCCGCACCCGCCCCGCCGACCGTCCGCTTACGCGTGAACCCGTGCGTTTTCCGGCGATTTTTCTATCGTTATACAGCACTCGGCTACTCCCCGTGCAACGCTCCTGTCCAGGAGATCTCCCGTTCATGTGCTGGGGAGCCGTTCTGGCCAGGATTTTTCCGGACGTGCTTCCGGGCTCGGGCGGGCCGATGTGACTGTGCTCTCATCATGGGGAAGCTGATTTTCTCACGTTGTAAAAGACACGCCAACGATGCTCGCGGTCTCGGCCGAGGGCACGCGGACCTACCCGGTGCCCCACGGGCCGGCGCTGACCCCGCTCGCGGGTGGACGGATCGCCGGTGCCGGCTCCCCGGCGCTGCCGGTGGCCGAACCAAGGCCGCGGTCTACACGTTGTCGGGCCTGACCGCCGGGGCTACGGGTTCGCCTCCGGCTCGCTCGTGGGCGTGTTGCTGCTCGCCGTCATCCAGAACATCATCAACGCCCTCAGAGGCACCAGCGGGAGTGACCCGGGCCGCGCCCGCGGTCCAGTGCCGCGTCCGGGGCCGTCCAGCGGGACGTCCAGAGGCGTGTCGAGTCCGATCCCCCATCCTCACGGTGACGGCCGCATCCGTGCGGAATCTGCTGGGAGGGAGCTTCGGATGGGGAACTCGGAATGGGCCCGCGCCCCGATCGGGATGGACGCGGGGCGGTGGACCACCTGGGACGGGTGCCGCCGGGTGCTGGCCGTGGCGTGCACGGTCGCCGACGCGCAACGGCTGATGGACCCGGTGGCGACCGTGGCCTCCGACCCGCGCGTACAGGTGGTCTTCACGGTCGCGCCCGACCAGGTGTTCGGCACCGGGCTCGCCGCCTGGCTGGCGCGGGCCGGAGTGGTGGTGGTGCCCTGGCAGCAGGCGGTCAACACCCGCTTCGATCTCGCCCTGGCGGCCAGCACCAGCCGGGCCCTGGACCGGATCCACGCGCCCGTGGTGCTGTTCGCGCACGGCGTCGGGTTCAACAAGCTCACCCCCGCCCACCTCGGACGACAGGGCGCGCTCGTCCGCGCCACCTACGGTCTGGGGCGCGAGGGCCTGGTCCGGGACGGCCGCCTGGTCGCGGAGCGGATCGCGCTCGCCCACGACGACGAGGCCCTGCGCCTGGCCTCCGCGTGCCCCGAGGCGGTCGGCGGCGCCCGTGTCGTGGGGGACGCCGCCGCGGACCGGATCCTGGCCTCGTTGGAGCGGCGCCCGTGGTGCCGTTCCCAGCTCGGGCTGGGCCCCGGCGACGTGTGGGTGGTGGCGGCCTCCACGTGGGGGCGCTCGTCGCTGCTGGGGGCCGGGCGGCCCCTGCTCGAACGCCTGGTCGTGGAGGCGGTGTCCGTGTCCTGCCGGGTCGGTCTGCTGGTGCACCCGAACGTGTGGGCGGCCCACGGGGACTGGCAGGTGCACCAGTGGCTGGGCCCGCTCATCGCCCAGGGGCTGGAGGTGGTGCCGGTCGAGGCCGAATGGGCCAGCGCCCTGGCGGCCGCCGACGCGGTGGTGGGTGACCACGGTTCCACCACCGTCTACGCCACCCTGACCGGGCGCCCCGTGCTGGTGGCCGACGGCGGGCGGGCGGACGTGGACACGGCCTCGCCCATGGGTCAGGCCCTGCGCACCCTTCCGGCCGTGCGTGGGGACGCCCCGCTCATGGGCCGGGCCCTGCACTCGGTGGAAGCGGCCGAACGGAAGGCGCTGCGCGCCGTGGCCGCGCGGATCACCTCCCACCCCGGCCGCTTCGCCCAGCGCACGCGCACGGTGCTCTACGAGGTCCTGGAGCTGGACGAACCCGACCTCCTGCCCGCCGCGCGCCCGCTGCGTCCGCTGGGCTGGGACATGCGCGGGTGGGCGGCGTGACCGGGGCGGCCTTCTCCGCGCGGGTCCGGCACGCGGTGGCCGTCGCGCCAGTGGAGTACGCGTTCACCGCCGAGCCGTCCCGGGGACGTCTTCCCGCGGGGTCGGGCGCCCACGACCCGTCCCGGGGGTGCCTGTTCGCGGTGCCGGACACTCCCGGCCCGCTTGGGGAACGCCACCTCGCGGGACCGCACGCCGACGACCCGCACGGGGGATGCCTGCCCGCGGTTCCGGACATCCCACTCGCCGCCGACCCGTGCCGCCCGGCCGAGCGGCCCTGGGCGGGCGTCGCCGACATCCTCCTGTGCTGCTGCGGGCACGCGGCCCCCTCGCCGCGGGAGGCGGGGCGCGCACTGCTGCGCGCCTATCCGGGGTGCCTGGTGGCCGGGGTGCACGGCCCGGACGGCCGGAGCGTCCTGGTCAGCCCGAGGGGGCTCGTCCTCGTCACGCCGGTCACCTCCGCCGGACGCGCCGAGCGCGGCGCGCACCGGTGGGGGACGGTCGCCGCCGCGGTCCTCGTGTACGCGTGGCTGGTCGGCGGTCGCGACCTGACGACGCTGCCCGACACCGTGCTCAGGTCCGCGCGGAACCCGCCCGTCCTCCCACAGCCCGAGACCGGCGGAGACGGCGACCCCGCTCCCGAACGCGCCCCCGTCCCGGGACGGCCGCCCGTCCACGAGGTGTACGTGCGCGCCGAACCCCGGTGACGGGGTCATCCCAACGCCTCCAGGCGTTCCTCCACACGCCGTCTGGCCGGGTCCGTGGGCAGCAGCAGCTCCACCGCCCCCTCGTAGGCCTCGCGGGCCCGGCCCGGCTCCCCGCGGCGTTCGGCGAGTCCTCCGATCGCCTCCAGGGCCTTGCCCTGGCCGGAGGCCGAGCCGCGCTCGCGCATCACCTCCAGCGCCCGCTCCAGTTCCCCCGCGGCGGACGCGAACTCCTCCATGGCGGCGAGGACGGTGCCCAGGACGATCCGGGTCCGGGCCTGGTTGTAGGCGTCCCCGTCCAGGAGGGGGAGGGCGCGCTCCAGGGCCTGGCGGGCCGGACCGGGGTCGCCGAGGGCCTGACGGGCCCGGCCGAGCATGAACAGGCTGATGGCCAGGTTGTGGGTGACCCCGGTGCGCTCGTCCGTCGCCACCGCCCGGGCGAGGTGGTCGGCGGCCTGCCCGGGAAGGTGGTTCTGGAAGGCCACGATGCCGCGCCGCTGCTGGGTCTGGGCCAGGCGTTCCAGGTCCTGGCGGCGCCGCCAGACCCGTTCGGCGGCGTCCAGGTCGGCCATCGCCTCCCCCACACCGGCGAGGTGGCTGTGCACGAGCGCGCGGTTGTTCAGCAGCCGAGCGACCGTCGTCTCCTCCAGACCGGCCGAGTGCGCCCCGAGCGCGGGCGCCGCGGCACGCAGCCACAGCCGTGCCTGGCCGTGGTGCAGGAACAGCGACCACAGGCCGTCCAGCAGGCGCGGCGCGTGCTCGTGCGCTCCCAGCTCCGGCGCCAGCTCGGCCAGGGCGGCGAGGTTGCCGCGCTCCCGGTTGAGCCAGGCCGTGGCCTGCGCGGCGTCGGCGAAGGGGGAGCCCGGCACCGCCCGGTTGCCCGCGTAGGGCCGCAGCACGGCGTCGGCCGACACCGCCAGGTCGGCGTACCCGGACACCAGGCGCGTCAGCGACCGGCGGCGGGCACCGGGTTCCTCCACGGCCTCGGCCTTCTCCGCGGCGTGCAGGCGCAGCAGGTCGTGGAAGGAGAAGCGTTCGGCGCCGTGCTCGGTCAGCAGGTGGTGGCGGGCGAGGGCGGCCAGCCCAGCCTCGCACTCGGCCACCGGGCGGCCGGTGAGGCGGGCGGCCAGCTCACCGGTGACGTCGGGACCCGGGTGCCAGGCCAGACGCCGGTAGAGCAGGGCGGGAAAGTCCGGGAGGGAGGCGTAGGACAGGTCGAAGGCGTTGCGCACGGACACGTCCATACCCATTTCCCTGCTCGCGGTGTCCAGGTGGTCGAGCCGACGGGGAGCGGAGCGCAGGCGCCGTTCGGTGTCCCGCCAGGTCCGGCTGCGGGTGCCGTGGTCGACGGCGACCGTGCACACCGCCACCGGCAGCGCCGAACACAGGGAGACGACGCGGTGCATGGCCTCCCGGTCGGCCTCGCCGGTGGGGGATCGGCCGCTGAGTTCGGAGAGCAGGGCCACGCCCTCGGACCCCGTCATCGGCGGCAGGTCGACGAACTGTCCGCCGTCCAGGCGCAGCCCGGCCAGTCGCAGGCGCGTGGTGACCACGACCGTGCCGCGCTCGCCCCCGGGCAGCAGGGTGCGGACCTGGGCCGCGGAGAGGGCGTTGTCCAGCAGCAGCGCCACGGGTGCGTGCGCGGTGGCCGACCTCCACCAGGCCGCGCGTGTGGCGAGGTCCGCCGGTGCCGTCCCGATCTGCACGCCCACGGCGCGGAGCAGCACGTCCAGCACGTCGTGGGGGTCGGCGGGCGGCCCGGGGGAGAAGCCGTGCAGGTCCACGAACAGCTGCCCGCCGCCGCCCAGCTCCGGGTGCGCGCGCAGGAACTCCGCCGCCAGGGCGGACTTGCCCACCCCGGCGGAACCCGTGATCACCACCAGCGCGTGGCGGCCCCGGGCGTGCGCGCGCGACACGGCCGCCTCCAGCGCCCGCATCGGGCGGGGCCGGTCCACGAAGACGGCGGGCGCGGCGGGAAGTTGGCGGGGGACGCGGTCGGCCGCGGGTGCCAGGTGCAGGTTCACGTCCCCGTGGAGCGAGCCGACCTGGACGGCGGTTCCGCTGATGTCGCCGCGCACGGTGTTGGTCCGGGTGCTGGTGTCGGTGGTCGGGGAGGGGTGACCGGGGGAGTCCACGTGGTCTCCTAAGCACCTGTGACGAATGGTGCGTAAGGGGCGCCTGGTGAGCCGGGTTTCGGCCTTGTCCAACCAGTGTCGAATTCCTTTCTTCGAAGGGCAACTTGCTGGTCGCTCGGGGAAGTTCCGGTCGGGGTTTGTGTCTTGCATGTGCACGTGCTAATGCGTGCGCTTATGCAAGAATGCGAGGTCATGGCCAGTCAGGACACGGTTTGACGCAGTATGAAAGGCCCGCCGCTTTGAGCGGCGGGCCTCGTGTTTGCTGTGGCTAGGGGGTTAGGCAGGTGTCGCTGCGGGGATAAGGGGAGTGCTCCAAATCACCAGCCAGGCCCCTGCAAGCCAGACCGAAAATGCGAGTACAGTAAGAGACTTCATTGCATACTTCCTTTGTGGCTCTTGCTTCGTCCAGACAGCGCTGCTATGGGTCCATTGGTCATGCAGTGAAGGGCGGGACGTTCCAGTGGCGACTGGGCGTCCCGCCGCTTGCCGTGCTATAAGCACACAGAACGGTGAACAGCTACCGAGCTGGCGCCGAGCATGCTAAATCCTACCGATAACGGCAGTGGCGCGTGTTCGAAAAAGCCAGTCCGTTACCTGGCGGGCAGGGTGCCGAGCAAAGACCGGGTGATCTGGGCCTCCGGGGCCTGGAGCGCCTCGAATATCTCCGTCGCCTGGCGCAGGCATGTACGCGCTTCGCTCACCTCGCCTCGGACCCCGAGGTGCTGGCCCAGGGCGAGCAGAGCCGCTGCGTATTCCTTACGCAGACCGTGCTGCTGCGCCGTTGAGGAAGCCTGCCGCAGATAGGTTCCCGCATCGGTGTGCCGTCCGGCCTTTTCCTCGATCCGGGCAAGGCCGAGCAACGCCTCGGTCTTCACCGTGGGCGTGACGAACCCATGTGCTGCCAGGCTGCGGTGAAAGCAGAGGCTTGCCTGGTCCGTTTGGTCGGCTGCGGCGTGTGCCGCGCCCAGATTCGTGAGGATCGTGCTCTTGGCCCAGGGGTCTCCGAAGGGTTCGAAAGTCTCCAACGCTTCTCGAAGGCACGATGCGGCTCGCTCCGGCTGTCCCCGGTGCAGTGACACCTCGCCCATGTTTGTCAGGGCGACTGCGGCCCTGCGCCTGTCACCGCGTCGACGGGCGGTCACCAGGACCTTTTCGCACAGAGACCAGGACTGGTGGTGGTACCCCAGTTGTTGGAAGGCGCCCGCCAGGTTCAGTTGCATCTCCATGAGCAACTGCTGGTCCTGTGAACGTTCCAGCAAGGCCGCCGCGTCACTGAAGTCCGCTATAGCTTCGTGGGAAGCGCTCACCGCGAAGTGGCACAGCCCGCGCACACGCAGGCAGAACACTATGCCGGGGCGGTGCCCGCGCGCCTCGAAGGTCTCCAGTGCCCGTTCGGCGAGGGCCCGGCTGCCCGCGTAGTCGTTGGCGACGTAGGAGACCATCGCCCGCTGGGCCACGGCCCACGCCTGTCCCAGAGGGTCCCCGGCCTCGGACCACCGTTCATGGGCCGCGCGACTGTGCTCCCCGGCGCGGTCCAGTTCTCCCACGCGCAGGAGAGCACGCGCCAGGTCGAAGTGGGCCCTGGCCCGCTCACGGTCCTTCCCGTGATCGCGCGCCCACTCCACCATGGCGGTGTGCAGGGTGACCGCGTCGCTCCAGGGGCCGTGCGCGTCCATGTGGTCGCACACCACGCGCGCCAGTCGCAGGGCGGTACGGCCCGCGCCGTGCTGGTCCGCCTCCGCCATCACGGTGAGCACGGTCGCCAGCTCGCGCCGAAACCACGCCATGGCCCTCTCCTCCGACCACGGCTCCCCGGTCGGGGTCGGCTCGTGGCCGTCGCGCCCGGGCCGGTGCGGGTACAGGGCATGGTCGGCCCGGCCCGTCAGTGACAGGTAGGCCGCGTACATCCGCTGCTTCGCCGCGCGGACCCGTTCCGGGGACAGGCTGTCGTGGGCGCGGTGGCGGGCATGCGCACGGAGCAGGGAGTGCACCTCGAAGCGATCGGGCTCCGGCTCGTTCAGCAGGTGGGCGCTCACCAGGTCCACGAGGGCCTGCCGCGAGTCGTGCTCGTCGGGACCGGCCAGCGCCGCGGCCACCCGTCCGTCCATGCCGCGGGTGGGGTGCAGCCCCAACAGGAGGAAGGCCTCCCGGGCCTTCGGTCCCACGCCACGCAGGGACACGTCGAAGATGCGGGAGAGGTCCCGGCCGCCCACCCGAAAGGCGTTCAGCCCCGGGAAGGAGGGCGAGGGCAGTCGGTGCAGCAGGTCGCGCGGCGACCACGACGGATGGATCTGGGCCAGGTTCGCCATCAGCCCCACGGCTATCGGCAGCCTGTCGCACCGGTCGATGATCTCGGCGAGGGTGTCGGCCCCCTCCTCGCCCCACGGCCGGTCGAGGGCGGCGGTGAACATCTCGGCGCACTCGTCGTCGGAGGGAAGCCCGAGCGGCAGGTGGTCGGCGCCGTCGATCTCCGGCAGGTGGAAGCGGCTGGTGATCAGCACCGCGCACCGGGTCCCGCTGGGGAGCAGGGGAAGGACCTGTTCGGCGCTGGCGGCGTCTTCGAGGAGGAGCAGCAGGCGCATCGACCGCGTGTGCTCGCGCCACAGCGCGACGCGTTCGGCCAGGCTCAGCACGGTGGGCGGCACCGGCACGCGCAGCAGGCGCATGAGTTCGGTGAGGGCCTCCTCCGCGGTCAGGGGGGCGAGTCGCTCGTCGTGCCCGCGCAGTTCCACCGACAGCCGGGCGTCGGGGTAGAAATCCTTGATCCGGTGGGCCACGTGCAGGCTCAACTGGCTCTTGCCCACCCCCGCCATCCCGCAGACGACCCACAGGTGCGCGAAGCCGGACTCCGTCTCCCGCAGCCGCGAGCAGAGCAGTCGCGTCTGCGCGGTGCGTCCCCGGAAGCGCCGGGGCTCGCGCGCCAGGTTGTCGACGATCGGCCGGGGCTTCCCACCCGGGGGAGGTGCGGCCTCCTTCGGCTCACCGTCCCCATCCGGGCCAGCGGTCGCCCGCAGCAGCAGTTCGAACCGCCGCCGCAGCGCCGGTGAGGGGTCCACGCCCAGTTCCTCGGACAGCCGCTCCCGCAGCCGCTGGTAGGCCGCGAGGGCGTCGGCGGTCCGGCCCAGGGCGTGGAGTCCGTGCAGGAGGTGGCCGTGCAGGGGTTCGTTGACGGGGTAGGCGACCAGGGCCGAGCCCAGGACCTCCACCGCCTCCGCGTGGTCGCCCTCGGCGATGGCCAGCGAGGCCCACACCGCCAGTGCGTCCTGGTGGGAGCGTTCCATGGCCACACGCAGCTGCTCGACCCAGCGCCCGCCCACACCGGGCAGGGGAGGCCCCTTCCACAGGGCCAGCGCCTCCTCCAGTGCCGCGCGCGCCTCGGCGGACCGGCCCGCCTGGTGCAGGGCGCGGGCGCGTGAGCGCAGGCTCCGGAAGCGCTCCCAGTCCAGCGCCTGAGCGGGGAGGCGCAGCAGGTAGCCCTCGGCGGTGTGGGTCAGGATGCCGCGGTCCAGTCCCGCTGCCTCGATCTTGCCCCGCAGGCGCGTGACATAGGTGTGCAGCGTGCCGCGGTACCCCTCCGGGGGCGAGCCGTTCCAGAGCCGGTCGGCCAACTCCCGGAGGGGAAGCCGCGCCGGGCTGGTCAGTGCCAGCGAGGCAAGGAGCGCGCGTTCCTTGCCGGTGGTCAGGGTGACGTGGCGTCCGTCGCTGCTCAGATGGATGGAACCCAGAACGCAGAGTCTCACCGGCGGATCCTTGCTGGGAAGTGCCCCCGTTTATCGTTCTTGCATATATGTGTGCCCTGTTGGGATTGTTGAAACTTCCTTTTCCCTCTTTGTATTGGTGCTCGATATTCTGCACGTGCACTTTCTGGTGAAGGTGGCCCTGGGAAAACTGAAATGTTTCTTGGGGCGGCTTGTGTGGTTCTTGTTTGTTCGGATGGAAACGGGAGCTCCTGTCTCTTTTTCGGATGAACGTGCTGGTGGAGGTGTTCGCTGCGGGGTGTGGAATCACCTCGCGCAAACCCTTTTCTGGGCTTCGTGTGTGGCGGGGGCGCGGACTCGGGGCCGACCGGACACGCGCATCCGGCGCGTGTTCCGCCGAACCACTGACCACCCGTGAGGCTTTCCCTGCCCCACCCTCCCCGTGCGGCACGGTGACGTTCCTGATATTCCGGGGGACACGGGTTCCACGGCCGGACGTGTTCTCCGCTCTCCCCTCACCGGTGCCGTTTCCGTTCGGCGGGCAGGACGTCGGCGCGGTGAGGAGCCCACGGCGGTGTTCCGGCGGTCCGGTCCACCTCCGCGAGAGGCCGGTGTGGCAGTCCCCACTCCGGCCGGAGCGGGGGGCGTTCCGGGGCGGGTCCGGCGGCGGCTACGGTGCTGTTGGGCACAGGAAGAGCGCCGCGCCGCTCGCGTGTGGCCCTTTTCTTTGTCGGTAGCTTCTTGCGGCCCCGCTCCGGGGCATCCTCCGGGAGGAACTGGTGAACAGCGGCAACCCCCCTGCACGGGACATGCGCCTGATCGTGACCGGAGGAGGGACGGGCGGGCACACCTATCCGGCCCTCACCGCCGTCCGCGCGCTGCGTGACCGGCTGGCGGCGGCCGGGATCGCCCTGCACGTACTGTGGGTGGGCACGGCGGACAGCCTGGAGTCCCGGGTCGCGGCCGCCAACGGGATCGCCTTCGAGTCGGTCGCGACCGGCAAGATCCGGCGCTCGAAGAACCCCCTCAAGCTCGCCTCACGGGCCAACATCAAGGACATGAGCAACGTCCCCCGGGGCGTCGCGCAGGCCCGCGCGCTGGTCTCGGACTTCGCCCCCGACGTGGTGCTGGCCACCGGCGGCTACGTGGCGGTCCCCGTGGGCCTGGCCGCGAAGATGTGCCGCCGCCCCCTCGTGGTGCACGAACAGACGGTCCGGCTGGGCCTGGCCAACAAGGTCCTCGCCCGCGTCGCGGCCCGTGTGGCGGTGTCCTCCCCGTCCACGACCGAGCTGCTGCCCGACTCCGCGCGCGACAACGCGGTCATCACCGGCAACCCGGTGCGCCCCGAGGTGCTGACCGGGCAGGCCGACCGTGCGCCCAAGGAACTCGGATTCACCGGCTACGACTCCTCGCTGCCCACCGTCTACGTCACGGGCGGGGCGCAGGGGGCCGTGCAGATCAACGGCATGATCCGCGACATCCTGCCCTGGCTGCTCGCGCGCGCCAACATCGTGCACCAGTGCGGGCCGGCGAACCTGGAGGAGGCGCGCCGCAGCGCGGCGCAGCTCCCGCCCGGCCTCGCCGAGAGATACCACCTGACGGACTTCGTGGGCCCCGAACTCCCCGACGTGCTGGCGCTGGCCGACGTGGTGGTCTCCCGCAGCGGCGCGGGGACGATCGCGGAGCTGACCGCGCTGGGCAAGGCCGCCGTGTTCGTTCCGCTGGCCTCGTCCGCGGGCGACGAGCAGCGCCACAACGCCCGCCACCTCCAGGAGTCGGGCGCGGCGGTGGCCCTGCTGGACCAGGTCAGCGCCCAGGGGCTCCAGGCGGCGGTGGAACCACTGCTGGCCGACCCGCGGCGGCGCGCGCAGATCGCGGAACGGGCCCGCGAGCACGGGCGGCCGGACGCCGCAGACCGGCTGGTGGACGTCCTCCTGGCCGCGGCGCAGGAGTAGCGGGCGCGGGGCTGGTGGGCACGGGGTTGGCGGGCGCCGGGCGCCCGCCCCGCCGGAGCCCGGACGCGGTTTGCGGCGCCGCTGGTCGCGGTGGCCGAACCCTTTCCCCCGCCCCTGGGAAGGCCGCCGCGAACGGGACAGGCCCCGTTCAGATCCAGCCGTGTTCGGCGGCGACGCGTGCGGCCTCGTGGCGGTTGGCGGCGTCGAGCTTGGCGACGGCGGCCGCGAGGTAGTTGCGCACGGTCCCCCGGGAGAGCGAGACGCGCCGGGCGATCTCCTCCACGGACGCGCCGTCGCGGGCCAGGGCCAGCACGTCGGCCTCGCGCGGGCTGAGCGGGGAGTCGCCCGCGCTGATGGCCTCGGCCGCGAGTTCGGGATCGACGTAGCGGCCCCCGGCTGCGACCTTGCGCACGACCTCGGCGAAGGTGCGTGAGGACACGGTCTTGGGCAGGAAGCCGCTCACACCCGCCGCGAGCGCCGACTTCAGGTAGCCGGGGCGGCCGTGGGAGGTGACGATGACGCACCGGCATCCGGGCAGCTCGGTGGCGAGCCTGCGGGCGATCTCGATGCCGTCGGGGCCGGGCAGCTGCAGGTCGAGCAGGGCCACGTCGGGACGGAGTTTGAGGGCCATGGCCAGCGCCTCGTCTCCGGAGGCCGCCTGGGCGACGACCTCGAAGTCCTCCTCTAGGTCGAGCAGTCCGGCGATGGCGTCGCGGATGAGGTGTTCGTCGTCGGCGACGAGGATGCGTGTCATCTGGGGGCGTCCTTCGGAAGCGGGAGCGCGGCGTCGAGCAGGAACCAGTCTCCGTCACGGCGCGCCGTGACGCGTCCGCCGAGCGCGTGCAGGCGCTCGGACATCGCGTGCAGCCCCGTGCCCTCGCCGTCCTGCGCGGAGTACGGGGGGCCGGCCCCGTCGTTGGCGATGGTCAGGTGCACCTCCGCGTCCTCGTTCGCGGTCGCGATGGTGATCTGGGTGGCCGAGGCGTGGCGCAGCAGGTTGGTGACGCCCTCGCGCACGACCCAGGCGAGCGCTTCGGCGCACTGCTGGGGCACGGGGTCGCCGGTCACCGTGCAGCGGATGCCCGCGGACCTGAGCAGCGACCGGGCGCCCGAGAGCTCGTCGTCCCAGGTCGTGCGCAGCTCACCGCGCACGACGCGGCGGACCTCGGTGCCCGCCTCCTCGGCCAGCCTGCGGATCGCGGTGATCTCCGTCGCGGCCCGTTCGCCGTGGTCGCGCAGGACGAGTTCGGAGGCCAGTGAGCTCTTGACCGCGATCGTGGCCAGGGTGCGGCCGAACACGTCGTGCAGGTCGCGGGAGATGCGCAGGCGTTCGTTGGCCAGGGCGAGCGCGGCGCGGTCCTCGTGCGCGGCCTGGAGTTCGAGTAGCACCCGCAGCATCCACGCGCTCGACCAGCACAGCCACAGGACGGCGCTGATCATCATCGCCCCGGTCAGCAGGAGCACGATGTCCGCGAGGCCCACGAGCGCGGCGGTCAGCACCAGCGCCGCCGCGTGGAGCAGCAGCACCCGGCGGGCGTGGAGGACCGGCGCGAGGCTCGCGGCGGCCGAACCGATCGCCGCCGCGACCGTCATGCCCATCGCGGGGAGGGGAAGCATCAGGGCCACGGCGACGAAGACCGCCAGGACCAGCGCCCACGCGGCGACGGGGGTGACGGGGAACCGCCGCGCGCGCCCGACGACGGTGTCGATGCTCCACCTGGTGACGAAGACGTTCCCGACGACCAGGGCCAGGCACAGCGCGCCCGCCGCGACCAGGCCGGTCAGGGGCGCTCCGGTAAGCTGGTCGGCCTCCACCACGCTGCGGAGAAGGGTTCCGACCGGAGTCACGACGGCCAGGTAGGTGGACCAGCGCACATAGGTCTCGAACCTGCGCGCGCCGACCAGCGGCGGATTGCTCATGGACGTGATTCTCCCGTCACACCCGCGCCGGCCGCGGGCTGGAGGGGGTCAGGACCGGTCCCGTCCGGCGCGTGCGCCACCACACCACCGCCGCGACGGCCACGACGCTGACGCAGAGCACGACCAGGGCGGCGGACCCGGTACCCGCCGAACGGTCGAGCGCGGGGTTCGGATCAGCGTGCAGGACCGTGAGGACCAGGGCGGCGAGTGTGTTGTGCAGGGCGTGGATGACGACCGCGATCTCGATGCCGCCGGTGCGCCAGGTGATGACGGCCAGGCTGACGGAAAGCGTGAGGCACCAGAGGTTGAACCACGGGTCGGTCGAGAGGTGGACGACGGTGAACACCAGGCTGGAGACGAGGACTCCGAGGAACAGCGCCGTGCGCGGCCCGCGGCCCCAACTCCCGGCGACGCGGAACACGAGCCCGCGGAAACCGTACTCCTCGCCCGCCGCCTGGAGGGGTGTCAACAGGAGGTTGACGGCGAAGACCGTGAGGAGTGTGGCGGTGGACCAGTGGACCTCCCGCAGGGGCATGACGGCGGGGCCGATGAGTGAGAGGAACAGCCAGAGGGGGCCGATGTAGAGGAGCGCCCGGCCGAACAGGTCGAACCGGAAGCTCGACAGCACCGAGTGCAGCGAAGGGCCGCGCACGCCGTAGAGCCACCGTTGCAGGAGCATGCTCCACGGGATGAGCAGGGCGATCGACACGAGGTTCGCGGAGAGGAAGAGCGGTGTGTAGTCGGTGCCGCCGAAGGTCGGGTTGGTCCTGCCCGTCAGCGCGTCAACGGAGGCGGCGGCCACGGCGAGAACGATGTTGAAGGCGAACAGCCCGGCCACCAGGAGCGCGATCGCGAGGATCCCCCGTCCGATGCGGCGCTTGTCCCCGGCGAGTACCCGGTGGTACTCCACGCCCGGCGGGACCGGCCGCGGACCGCGGCGGCGCGGGTGCGGCGAGGCCGGGCCGGAGGGCGCGAAGGGCGTCCGCGTCCGACCCGCACCCGAGGTCGCGGAGAGGGGGGCCTCGGTCTGCGGGAGAGGTACCCGGGAGGAGGAGCCGTCGTTGCTGTGCATGGTTTGACGCTAGTACGGAGCGTGATCGCCGCAGGGTGCCGTGGGGCATGAGTTCCCTCTGCGTTCCGCACGGGCCGGGCATGACAGATGTCATGTCCGGCCCGTGCGGTCCGGCCCGTGCACCCTCGCGTGGTGAGGCGCTTCGGCGGGCCGGGCGGCCGAGGCCAGGCCGTCCCGCCGGATCAATCCGGTATCCCGGCGGCGCGACGCAGGCGCGCGAACTCCTCGATGAGCGGCCCCAGCTGCCAGTGCGCGTTGCGGCCGCTGGGGTTGGGCAGCAGCCACACCCGGGTGCCGCCGATCTCCATGTCCTGGGGGCCCACCGTCGCACGGCGGTCGGCGAAGGCCTCCCGGTAGGCGGTCACGCCCAGGACGGCCAGCCACCGGGGCCGCCACCGCAGGACCTTCTCCCGCAGCCTGCGGCCGCCCTCCACGACCTCCTCCCGGCTCAGCTCGTCCGCCTGGGCCGTGGTCCGCTCGACGACGTTGGTGATGCCCAGGCCCAGGGACAGGAGTTCGTCCTCCTCGTCCGGCCTGAGTTGGCGCGGGGTGAAGCCGGACCCGTGCAGGGAGGGCCAAAAGCGCGTTCCCGGCTTGGCGAAGTGGTGCCCGACGGCGCCCGAGGTCAGGCCGGGGTTGATCCCGCAGAAGAGCACGCGCAGGTCCTCAGCGACCACGTCCGGGACCAGCCTGTCCCGGGCCGCCTCCAGCTCCGCCCTGCTCGGGCCGGGCGTCCGCCCGGACGAGGCGCGTGCGCGCGGGCGCGGGGTCCCGGCCTTCGCCGCGCCCCCGGCTCGTCCGCTCGCGGAATCCATGTGCTGCCCTCCCGTGTGCGCTGTCGGTGACGCGGGCGACCGCGTCGCTGTCGGAGTCCCCTGCCCGGGAGTGCTCCGTCCCAAGCACTGCCTCTGGGAACGGCCCTAGGAGTCCACCGCGGGCAGCAGACGCAGCACCAGCGGGGCCGAGCGCGGCTCGGGCAGTTCGGCGCCGTCGAGGACGACCAGCCCGGCCGAGGGCGGCACGGGCACCTTCGTCCCCTCCCCGGGAGGGACCCGGCGGAACCGGAACTCGGGTTCGCCGGCCTCCTCGCGCATCGCCGCCTCGTCCTCGGGTCCGGGCTGCCGCGCGGTCGACCGGCTGGTCCGCCCCACCGCCTCCGAGGGACCCGGATCGGCGCTGGTCCCCCGCGGCCGGGGCGGCGGCGGTCCGGGCACCAGCCACAGCGTCTCGCCGGGCGTGCACAGCCCGGCGAGCAGGCCGGGCAGGGTGTCGCCGGGGCCGGTGAGCCGCAGCGACGCGCTGTGGCCGCCGACCAGCCGTTCCAGGGCGGCGGCCTGCCCGTCCGACAGCGCGACCGCCTCCAGCAGTTCCGCGGCCTCCTCGACCGGCGTCGCCGCGGAGGTGCCGCGCCGCAGCGGCCAGCGGGGGAAGACCGGCCGGGGCCAGACGTAGGGCAGGCCGCCGGGCGTGCCGGGGAACAGTGGTGCGTAGTGCGCCGGGTCCTTGTGCACCAGGACCGAGCGGTGCGAGAGGTGCAGTGCACCGTCCCCCAGCCACGGCGGGAGCATGTCGCGCTCCCACAGTTCCTCCTCCTCGGGGACGCGGCCCCCGGTGAAGGCCAGCAGCGAGGGCAGCACCGAGTCGGCGTATCCGCGGCGGCGCCACTCACGGCACACCGCCACCCCGTAACCCACCAGTGCGGGCACGAAGCCACGCCACATCGCCACGGCGGGGTGGCGCTTCCACCCGTACTCGGGCCACACCAGGGCCCGCAGCACCTGCATCGTCTCCACCCGCTGCTTGCCCAGCCTGCGGTCGTCCAGCGCCCGCGCGCACTCGGCGAACCCGGGATGGGGCAGGAAGGTCTGCATCGTCCCCCCGTCCGGCCCGCGGCGTTCTCGCCGGTCAGGCCCCGTTGTGGGGTCCGTTACCCCTCCGCCGCCGGTGTTATCCCTTCTGCCGGTTCGCTCCTCCCCGGACGGTGCCTCTCCACCGTGTGTCCAACCCCGGTGGTGTTCGTCCACCGCATGGTCTCCTCCATCCGCGACAGGTGGCGGTCGGTGAACGCCTCATGCCGATACTTCGTCGCGAAAAACGGGTGTGCGTGCATCGCGAGAGAACCGTCCTGCCAGGGGTTTCACGTCTGTGCGGGGTGATTCCCCAATGTCTGCTCCTGTCTCTTTCGTGTACTTGATCCGGTTTTCTGGTTCGTGTTTCGCTGGGAAATCCTCACTGTGCGACCCAGATCCGCACTCTGCGGAGGAAGTCCGGTTCCGGCCAATGACCGCCGCGGGCATGCGAAGCCGGATACCTTTGCCGCACGTGTGCCTTCGTGCGCGCGAAGACACCACCAGGAGGCTCGGGTCCCATGAGCAAGCATGAGCACAATAAACATTTCGCCGACCACAAGACCGGTTCTGCCTCCCGAGTTCCACGGCCGCCGAAAAGGCGGCCATCGCTCCTGGCGGGCCGGAGGATTTCGAACCGGTCAAGGCAGCGAAGGCGACCGTCGGCCCGCGCGCAGCCGCGGGCCGACCAACCGTCGGTCTTCTCCGTTGTCCAAGAACGCTACTTCCCTGAAGGCAGGGGTGCTTCGAGGAGCGTTCGCATACGAGCCTGGGCGATTTACGTCGTGCTGACTCTCCTCGCCGTTCTGGGTGGTTTCGCGGGAACCTATGCCTACGATCTGTGGTCCACCGAGTCCCGGCTCCGCGAGCAACGGGAGGCGGCGAGGGCCATCAATCAGGAAATCGCACCGTTCACCAGTTCCATCACCTACGACACCACGCCCGACAGTCTGTTCAGGATCGTCCTGGACCGCCCCCTGACAGCCGAAGAAGGCGAGAGGATCCAGACCGTGGCAGACTCGGAGTTCTTGGACTACCTTCTGTCACTGGGAGGGAGAATAATCCCCTATGCCACCGCGAATGTACCTGATCCTCCCTCTGGAGGGACCTGGGAGAACGGAACGGGAAGGAAAGGCAGTGCCGTGTTCACCATGAATCTCATGTCCACACGCACCTCCCCGGTGAGCATCGTAGACATGACCCCCGTGAATATCTCCTGCAAGGATCCAGCAGCTGTCACCGTCATCGACTTCCCTCCCCAGGGATTTAATTCCTATCCGGGTGTTGTCGTTGATCTCAACCACAACGAACCGGTGCTGTACAGCACCGACGAGGGGCCCCACAAGGGAAATCCGTTTTTCGAGAACGGGCGGATCGATCTCGGGGCCGGACTGGACCCAGGCGGCCTCCGGGTGGAGGCGCACGCGCAGGGCCAATCCTGCGAGTGGGAGATCCAGGCCCGGTACATCGATGCACAACAGGAAACAGGCGAAACCATCCTGCGCGATGGCGAGGAACCCTTCTTCGTTGAGGTTCCGCCCAGCCAACCTGAGCAGTATTGGATGGGGTACCCCATAGGCCCCAACCCGGGAATGCGTTTCGTGCCGTGTCATGATATGCCATCACATCCCAGCTGCTTGTAGAGCTCGCCTCATCTGGTCGGTCTGCGATGGCGAACCAGTGAGGTTTTCTCAGTGAGTTCTGTTTCCATGCGTTACGTTCGACTCGAAAGTGGTCTACCTCCGCTACCGGGTGGCGCGCTAGCCGACCCGTCCGCCGGGCCCCAGATGAGTAGTTCCACGGGGTCAGCCCAACGGCGGCGCGCCCGCGCGGGCAGGAGTTCGGTGAGAACTCACCGGCATCAGGAGACACCGCCGTACCGGTCGCCGGGAACGGTTGACGCACCGCGACGCGCGGTATACCGCTGGTACGCGTTCCGAGACCGGGAGGGTTGGTCGCATGGGTGGTGTCCACGGGTTTTCCGAAGGTCAGGTCCACCGAACCCGGCCGGGGGACCCGCCTCCGCCCGCTGCTGGGCCCAGACCCCCCGCATCCGAGGCCTGGCCTTGGCCGTACGCACCCGCTCCGGCCCGCCGCCCCCGGACGGGGGCCGCGTGATCGTCATCGGCCTGTCCTCGGGTACCTCGGCCGACGGCATCGACCTCGCCGCCGCCCGTTTCGTGCTGGACGGGGACCTCATCCGTCTGACGCCACTGGGACACCGCACCGTGCCCTACCCGCGCGACCTGCGGGAGATGATCCGCGGCGCCCTGCCCCCGGCCCGCACGACCATGGAGACCGTCTGCCAGCTCGACACCCGCATCGGCCGGGCGTTCGCCGACGCGGCGCTGCGCGCGGTCGGCGAACTCGCCGGGGGACGGGCCGACCTGGTGGCCTCGCACGGCCAGACCCTGTTCCACTGGGCTGACGGCGCCACGGTCCACGGCACCCTCCAACTGGGCCAGCCCGCCTGGATCGCCGAGGCCACCGGCCTGCCCGTGGTCTCGGACCTGCGCACGGCCGACGTGGCCGCGGGCGGGCAGGGTGCGCCGCTGGCCAGCGTGCTCGACGTCCTCCTGCTCGGCGCACGCCCCGAACCCACCGCCGCCCTCAACCTCGGCGGCATCGCCAACGTCACCGTCCTGCGGGGCGGAGAGCCGCCGCTGGCCTTCGACACCGGCCCCGGCAACGCCCTGCTCGACGCCGCCGCGCGCCGGGTGAGCGGCGGCCGCGCCGACTTCGACGCCGAGGGGGCCATCGCCCGCTCCGGCCGTCCCGACCCCGCCCTGCTCAAGCACCTGCTCGCCGAGCCGTACTACCGCCTGCCCCCGCCCAGGACCACCGGGCTGGAGCTGTTCGGTTCCGGCTACCTCGACGCGGCGCTGCGCGCCACCGGCACGCCCGACGATGGGGACCTGATGGCCACCCTGGTCGAGCTCACCGCCGCCACCGTCGCCGACGCGCTGCGCCCCCACGGGGTGGCCGAGGTGCTCGCCTCGGGCGGCGGCACCCGCAACCCGGTCCTCATGGAACGCCTCGCCGACCGCCTCCGTCCGGCGCGACTGGCCACGTCCGACGCCCTGGGGCTGGACAGCGACGCCAAGGAGGCCTACCTGTTCGCGCTGATCGGCTTCCTCACCTGGCACGGGCTCCCCGGTTCCGTGCCCTCCTGCACCGGTGCCCGCCGCGCGCCGGTGGCCGGACGCCTCACGCCGGGCGCCTCGCCGCTCCGGCTCCCCGAACCCGCGGCCACCGTCCCCGCGCGCCTGCGCGTCGAGGCACGGGACCGGTAAGCCCCCGCCCCCCACCACCCGGAGCAGCGCAGTGCAGACAACCGACCTCGTGGTCATCGCGGTGTACCTGCTGGGCTCGGCCTGGCTCGGCCTCAGGCTGTCCGGCCGACAGCGCGACGTCAAGGACTACTTCATCGGCAACCGGCGGCTGCCCTGGTGGGCGGTGTGCCTGTCGGTGGTGGCCACCGAGACCAGCGCCCTGACCGTGATCAGCATCCCCGGCGTGGCCTACCTGGGCAACGTCACGTTCCTCCAGGTGGCGGTCGGCTACCTGATCGGGCGGGTGGTCGTGGCCTTCGTGCTGCTGCCCCGCTACTACCGGGGCGAGATGACCACGGCCTACGCCTACCTCGGCATCCGCTTCGGCCGCGGCATGCAGGGCACGGCCTCGGTCGCGTTCCTGTTCACGCGGCTGCTCGCGGACGGGGTGCGGCTGTTCGCGGCGGCCATCCCCGTCAAGATCATCCTGGACTCCTACGGGATCGACCTGTCCTACTTCGTGATCATCGCGCTGCTCGGCGTGGTCACGGTCCTGTACACCCTCGTCGGCGGGATCCGGGCCGTGGTCTGGGTCGACGTCCTCCAGATGGCGGTGTACGCGGTCGGCGGCGTGGCCGCCCTGGTGGTCATCACGAGCAGCCTCGACGTGAACTTCCTGGCGGTGGCCGCCGACGCGGGCAAGACCCAGTTCCTCGACTTCACCTCGAACCCGGTCTCGGCCCCCTACGCGACGGTCACCGCGGTCCTCGGCGGCGCCCTGCTCTCCACCGCCTCCCACGGCGCCGACCAGATCATCGTGCAGCGGCTGCTGGGCTGCCGCAGCCTGCGCGACGCCCAGAAGGCGGTGATCGGCAGCGCCGTCGTGGTGTTCTTCCAGTTCGCCCTGTTCCTGACCGTGGGCCTGGCGCTGTACGCCTACTTCGAGGGCGCCTCGGTGGAGGAGATGGGCCTGGCCAACTCCGACGAGCTGTTCCCGACGTTCATCGTCGAGGGGCTGCCGGTCGGCCTGTCGGGCCTGCTGCTGGCGGGGATCCTGGCCGCGGCGATGAGCACCCTGTCGTCCTCGCTGTCGGCGCTGTCCTCCTCGACCATGGCCGACCTGTACGAGCGCTTCAGCAGGCGCACGCTCACCGACGCCCAGGGCCTGCGGCTGGGCAGGCTGTTCACCCTCGGCTGGGGGCTGGTGTTCATCGGGGCGGCGGCGATGTTCACCGGTACCGACAACCCGGTCGTGGAGCTGGGCCTGTCCGTGGCCAGCCTGACCTACGGCGGTCTGCTGGGCGCGTTCTTCCTGGGGCTGTGGGTGCGCGGGGCCCGCCAGCTCGACGCGACGGTCTCCTTCGCGGTCGCGGTGGCGACCATGGTCTGGCTGTTCCTCTTCCAGCCCGACCTGGTCGGGTTCACCTGGTACACGGCGATCGGCACGGCCATCGTGCTGGGTCTGGGCTACCTGTTGTCGCTGCGCCACCGCGATGCGGCGCCCCGCCCCGAGGAGGCACCCGGGGAGCCCTCCGACGCCGGAACCGGGGAGGCTCCCCGCGCAGGAGGGGACCCCTCACCGGCGGACGAGGGGGAGCGGACCTGACCCCGCCCGGTCCGGTGTGTGGACCAGCGGCTCAGGGACGGGGCGCCGGACGGCCGCCGAAGAAGTCGGCCAGGGCGCGGGCGACCCTGTCGGGCCGTCCGCCGTTGTCCGCGGCCAGGTGCCCCAGACCCCGCAGCTCCACCCGCCGGGCACGGGGGACCGCGTCCTCCAGCGCGTCCAACGCGTCCTTGAGGTAGCGGGCGCTCCGGCTGCCGCCGAGCAGGAGGAGGTCGGCGCGCACGGCGGCCGCGTCCCCGACCAGGCCGGTCGCCTCCCGGACCATCCGGGCGTCCGCGCCCACGGTGGGGACCAGGTCCCGCAGGGGGACCTCGTCGCCGCCCTGCCGCTCCTGGGCGCGCAGCGCCAGTCCCATGAGCGGAACCAGCAGCCACCGGGGCAGCACCTCCATGAGCGGGGAGTCCTGCGTCCCGCGGGCGACGGTCACCAGCGCGGCGGCCAGCCGGCTCCGGGCCATCTCGTGCTCGTAGCGCTCCAGCCAGGCCGTCGGCGAGGAGCCCCCGACCGGTAGGGGCGGCTCGTACAGGGCGACGCGGTACCCCTCGGGGCGGGTGAGGGCCCAGTGCAGGACGGGGACGGCGCCGGCGCTGAGCCCGAAGACGTCGCGCGCCCCGGCGTGCTCCACGAGCGCGCCCACGTCCTCGGCGGCGCGCTCCAGGGTGAAGCCGGGGCCGTGGGGGCCGCTGAGCCCGCGGCCCCTGCGGTCGGGCAGGTACACGGTGAAGTCGGCGCTGAGCGCGGCGCCCAGCCCCATGAAGTTGGCGGAGGACATCATCGACCCGTGCACGAGCACGACCGCCGGTCCGGCGCCCAGTCGCCGGTAGCCCAGGACGGTGCCGTCGCGGGAGGTCACCGAGCCGGTGGTGTACACGGGGGCGGGAGTGCGCATCGTCGTCTCACCCCTTTCCCAGGCGGGCGCGGACCGCGGCGCGGTCCGTCTCCAGCGCGTCCAGCAGTTCGGCCGCCGGGTCGGGCCTGGTGCGGGCCAGCAGGCCGAGCAGGACGTGTTCGGTGCCGATCCGCTCCCGCCCCGCCTCCTTGCGCAGTCCAGTGAAGACGGCCTTGGCCGCCGGGGTCAGCGCGAGGCGGTCGCCCTCGCGGCCGGGCAGAACCGGGCCGGGGGACTCCGCCTGGACGCCGACCGAGGCCAGTGCGTCCGCGTCCAGGCGTTCCAGCGCCCGCCGGGCGGCGGGCAGGTCCGCGCCCAGGGCCCGCGCGGCGGCCGAGTCGGGGTCGCCCAGCAGTGCCAGGAGCACGTGCTCGGTCCCCACCTTGCGGTCGCCCCGGTACAGGGCCTCCGTGTTGGCGTCCAGATACACCCGGCCCATGCCGAAGTCCCGTTGTGCGCTCATCGCGGCCCTCACTTTCCGTACTTGGCGTGGATGGACTGGCGGGTGACGCCCAGGGCGTCCCCGATCTGCTGCCAGGACCAGCCCGCCCGGCGGGCGGCGGCCACCTGGTTGGCCTCGACCCGCTCGGCGAGGCGGCGCAGCGCGAGCACCGCGCGCAGCCCCGTCGCGGGGTCGTCGGAGGCCAGGGCGGAAGACGAACGATCCGTGTCCATGTCGTCAGTTTGAACTGACACTCTCGGCTTGTCAAGCCAAACTGACACGCTGGATGTGGGGGCCGGACGCGACCGGAGGGAACCGGACCCCGGCGCCCGCCTCCACGCACACCGCGGGGGCCGGACCGGGACGACCCCCGGACCCCGGCCCCCGCGCACGCGACGCTCACCCCGCGTCGACGGTCTCCTCGCGCCGAGCCCCGCGCGAACGGGCACGGGCGCGCACCCGCAGGACGGCGACCAGGGCCACGGCGGCGACGAGGACCGCGTAGATCCCGATCGTGATCGGCCCCGCGAAGAGCACCCCCACGTCGCCCTGGCCGATGGCCAGGGCCCGGCGCAGCTCCGTCTCGGCCAGCGGCCCGAGGATGACCGCGATGAGCACCGGCGCCACCGGGATCTCGTACCGCCGCATCATGAACCCGAGCAGTCCCAGGGCGATCAGCAGTCACAGGTCGGTGACGGAGTAGGACGCGGCGTACACGCCCAGCCCCGCGAAACCGGTGATGCCCGCGTACAGGTAGCGCCGGGGGATCAGCAGCAGCTTGGCCCACAGCGGAGCGAAGGGCAGGTTGAGGACCAGCAGCATGACGCTGCCGACGAACAGGGTGGCCAGCAGCGCCCACACCAGGTCGGCGTTGCGCTCGAACAGCAGCGGACCCGGCTGCATGCCGTACTCGATCCTGGCGCGGGCCTCCGCCGCGCTCGTGTCGGACAGCGCGGCGTTCGTCGCGGCGGCGCCCACCAGGAGCGCGGTGGCCACGGCCCCCGACGCACGGAGGATCCGCTGTCTGTTCATCCTTTATTCCCTTTCGGCCCGCTGGGCCACCAGGTGGTTCAACGGGACCGTTTAGTGGTCTGGGAAATCATGCGAGCCCTCGTGATCACTGTCAATGGCGAACCGAAACCTTTTGTTAACGAGTGTGTTGCGACGCACAGTCCCGCTCGGACTCCACTTCCGCCCAGGCCAGTCCGGGTGTCGTAGGGGCGGGCGCTCTTCGGGGGAGGGCTGGCCGTGCGCCGAGGGGGTGCGCTACGCTGACGGCGCGATTCCACTTGATGGTCTTAACGAACCACCTGATGGACTAAACGGATGGGGGAGAGATGCCTGACGGCGACTCCGGCGGCACCGTGCGCAGCGTCGCGCGCGCCCTGGACCTGCTCGACCTGTTCGACGAGAGGAACCAGCGCTACTCCACACGGGAGCTGGTGGAGCGCACCGGCCTGGCCAAGACCACGGTCCTGCGGCTGGTCGCGACCCTGGAGCAGCGCGGACTGCTGTGGACGGCGCCCGACGGCCGGGTCGGGGTCGGCCCCAGCCTCCTGCGCTGGTCGCGCCTGGCGCACGCCGTCTGGCAGGTGCCCGAGGCCGTCCGGTCCGTCATGCGCGAACTCGTCGCCGACACCGCCGAGACCGTCAACCTCTACGTCCGCGCCGACGCCACCCGCGTGTGCGTGGCCAAGGAGGAGGGCCCCCAGCGGCTGCGCCACGTCGTCAACGTCGGTGACGAGATGGTCCTGTGGGGCGGGGGCGCCAGCAAGGTGCTGCTCATCGGGGCGGGGGAGTCCCTGCTGCTGCGCGTGGCCGCCGCCTCCCCCCACGGCCCCGGGCGCGTCAGCCGCCTGCGCGAGGAGGTGGAGCTGGCCCGCGTCCGGGGGTTCGCCGTCAGCCACGGCGAGCGCGAGCGGGGCGCCTCCGGCGTGGCCGCGCCCGTCTACGGCCCCGCCGGCGGGGTGCCGGTCGCCGCGCTGGCCGTGGGCGGCCCCACCGCCCGCTTCACCGACGCCGCCGTGGAGGGCTTCACCTCCGCGGTGGTCGACGCCGCCCGCCGCATCACCGACATCGGGCTCGACCCCTCGGGAGGGACCGCGGGGCCCGGAACGGGGGAGAGACGATGACCGGCAACGGCAACGACGCCGGGTCCGGGGCAGGGGAGAGGGACCTTCCGCTCGCGGGGGTGCGCATCCTGGACATGACCAACGTCCTGGCGGGACCCTACGCGGGGTACCAGCTGGCGCTCATGGGCGCCGACGTGGTCAAGGTCGAGGTCCCCGGCTCCGGGGACCTGGCGCGCCAGCTCGGCGCCTCCGCGGAGCTGAACGGCCGAGGCCTGGGCGCGTCGTTCCTGGCGCAGAACGGGGGCAAGCGCTCCCTGACCCTGGACCTGAAGACCCCCGGCGGCAGGGAGGCCATGACCCGCCTGGTGCGCCGGTCCGACGTGCTGCTGGAGAACTTCCGGCCGGGCGTGCTGGAGCGCCTGGGCTTCGGTTGGAAGGACCTGAGCGCGATCAACCCCGGCCTGGTCTACTGCGCGGTGTCCGGGTTCGGCTCCGATGGCCCGCTGAGCGGGCGCCCGGCCTACGACCAGATCATCCAGGGCCTGTCGGGGATGATGAGCACCACCGGCAACCCCGGCACCGGCCCGCTGCGCGCGGGCTTCCCCATCGCCGACGTCCTGGGCGGCCTCGCCGCCGCCTTCGCGATCAGTACCGCCCTGGTCAAAAGGGAGCGCACCGGCCAGGGGAGCAGCGTGGACGTGTCCATGCTGGAGACCGCGATCACCGCGATGGGCTGGGGGGTGTCCAACTACCTGTCCGCGGGTGTCGAGCCGGTCCCCATCGGCAACGAGAACGCCACGGCGGCCCCCTCGGGCACCTTCGCCACCGCCGACGGCGCGCTCAACATCGCCGCCAACAAGCAGGAGCAGTTCGAGGCGCTGTGCGCGGTCGTGGGCGCGCCCGAACTGGCCCGCGACCCCCGCTTCGCCCAGCGCGAGGACCGCAAGACCCACCGCGAGGCCCTCCGGGAGGCCCTGGAGGAACACCTGGGCGCCCGGTCCGCCCTGGAGTGGGAGCGCGAGCTGGCCCGGGTCGGGGTGCCCGCCGCCCGCGTGCTGACCGTGGCCCAGGCGCTGGAACTGGACCAGGTGGCCCACCGCGGGCTGGTGCACACGCTGCCCTTCCCCGGCGGGGAGGAGCGCGAGCTGCGCGTGCTCGGCAGCGGCGTCCGCGTGGACGGCGCGCCCCTGGGCCCCCGCACGGCGCCGCCCCTGTTGGGCGAGCACACCGAGCAGGTGCTGCGCGAGACGGGCTTCAGCGACCGGGAGATCGACGAACTGCGCGAGGAGGGGGCGGTATGAGCGCGTCGGAAGCGCCGTCCATGACCCATGAGGAGATCGGCCGCTGGTGGCAGACCGGGCTGATCCGGATCGCCCCCGGCGAGATCGAACCGGGCGGCTACCCGGTGCAGGAGCTGATCGGCCGGGTCTCGTTCGTGGACACGGTCTGGCTCATGCTGCGCGGCGAGCTGCCCGACCCGCGCCGCTCCCGCCTGCTGGAGGCCGCCCTGGTCTCGGCCGTGGACCACGGCCCGCAGGCGCCCTCCATCGCCGCCGCCCGGATGGCCGCCAGCTGCGGGCTGGGCCTCAACAACGCCGTCGCCACCGGAGTCAACCTGCTCGGGGACGTGCACGGCGGCGCTGGCCAGCAGTGCGTCGCCCTCCTGGAGGAGATGGCCGAGCGCGGCGCCGACGGGACCCCGGTGGCGCGGGTGGCCGAGGAGGTGGTCGCCGAGTACCGCGGGCGCGGCGCGTACGTGCCCGGTTTCGGCCACCGCTTCCACCCGCGCGACCCGCGCCGCGACCCGCTCCTGGGCCTGGTGCGCGAGGCGGTCGAGGACGGGCTCGTCCCCGCGGGCCCGCTGGAGGCCGCCCTGGCGCTGGAGGAGGCGCTGGCCAGGGGGCGCGGGCGCCCCGTGCCGATGAACATCGACGCCGCCACCGCGGTCGTCTACGCCTCGCTGGGCTTCCCCTCGGAGCTGGCCCGGGGGCTGTTCGTCCTCTCCCGCTCCGTGGGCATCCTCGCCCACGCCTGGGAGGAGCGCCAGAGCGGAGCGCGCATCAAGGGCCCCCTCCCGAGGGCGGTGCTGGCGGGCTACACCGGTCCGGCGACCCGCCACCTGGCCGCCGACGACCCGCGGCTCTCCCCGGACTCCGGCCGGGACTGACCGGCGGGTCTCCCCGAACGGCGGGCACCGGTACTTCCGTCCGGTCCGGTGCCCGCTCCCCCTCCCGGTGTTCGCTACCGCTGGTCGGCCTCGGCCCCGCGCCCCCACCGGTGGTACCGGGGAAGCGGTGCCGTCCGGGCGGGCCGCGGGTGCGCCCCGTGCGCGTCATCGGCGGAGCAGCTCCACGAGACCGGTCAGGGCGGTGATCTCGGCGTCTGCCCGCAACCCGGGTGGCAGGGGCCTGCCGGTGCGGTTGACGTGGACCGTGCGCATGCCCGCGCGGGCGGCGGCGGCGACGTCCTCCTCGGGGTGGTCCCCGACGTGGAGGACGGACGCGGTCGGCAGACCGAGGAGTTCGGCCGTGTGGGAGTAGATGCGCGGATCGGGTTTGCGCAGTCCGCATTCGGCCGCGACCACGCGGTGGGCGAAGCAGCCGCCGACACCCAGCCGTTCGGGGTCGCTGTTGCCGTTGGTGACCAGGACGCACGGGTAGCGGGTGCGCAGCTCCTCCAGCACTTCGGCGGTTTCGGCGTAGAGGGCCATCGCGCCGAACCGGGTGGCCATGTACCTGTCGTGGACCTGCGTGACGAGAGCGGGGTCGTCGCTGCCGCAGCGCCGCACGGCGCGGACGAAGGACTCGAGGCGGATCTCCTCCATGGTGGCGCGGGCGAACCCGGGTTCACGGGCGACCTCGTCGCGCAGCGCCGTCAGCCAGTCGGCCGACACACTCCCCGCCTCGTGCGACAGGCCCCTGCTGTCGAGGAGGGCGACGGCGTCATCGAGGGCCCGGCGCATGGCGGTGCGAAAGTCCCACAGCGTTTCGTCCCCGTCGAAGGAGATCGCGCGGATGGAGGAGAAGTCGGAGGTCACGCGGATCGGCTCCCTGCTGCGTCACTGTTCGTGGTGCGGTCGCGCTCATTCAGCCGCCTGGGCGATTATCGGCTGAGTGCGCGGGTGCCGGAAAGGGGGTGGGCCCGGACCGCTGTCGCGGCCCCGGCGGTGCGGACGCCCGCCGCACGCACGGCCGCGGGGCGGGCCCCTGGAGGCCCGCCCCGCGGTGTCATGCCGTGGTGTCCGAAACTGGTGTCTCCCGCGCCCGGGCGGCTGCCTCGCCGCGCCGGGTCCGCTGCCCGGGTCAGATGCGGGGCCTGCGCTTCCTGGTCAGGGAGTTCAGCCACCGCATGGCGGTCCCACCGGGGCTCTGTCGACCCGGAGGAGTCCGGCGCGCCGGACCCCGTAGCGGATTCGGGCCGCCGCGCCCGAGCGGGCTCCCACCGCGCGCCAGGGGGCCTCCGCCCCGGGACCGGCCCGCGGACCGGGCGAACCGCCGGGCCATCGCCAGGGGGTCGCTGCTGCGTCCACCGGTTCGCCCACCCGCACGCGGGTGCCTCCCCGGTGCCGGGCGGGCCAGACCCGTGCGCCGCATCAGCTGGTTCTTCGCCGTCCTCAGGGGGTTCCTCATGGCGTTCTCCTCCTCGTCTGTCGGTCCTGTGACCCGGTCGGCCATCCCACCGCCAGGCGGATGATGACGAACAGAGCACGTTCCTCGTTCCTGTCTGTTCCGCTACCCCGAAGTGTGATATTGATGCGTCTTTCCTCGATCGGGCTGCCGGGGTGACCCTGCCGGGGAAGGCCGTCGGCGTGTCCCCCGGAGGGCAAGCGCAGGTCAAAGGGTTTCTTGAACCTCTGGAGGGCTCACGCGCCCCCGGACGGATCCCGCCGTGCGTCCCGCGGCAGCACCGGTGTCAGGGTGGCCGCCAGGAGCTGCACGGCCGCGAGCAGGCCGAAGACCAGGCCGTACGCGTCGCCCTCGGGCGCGTACCCGGAGGCGGCCACGGTGACCAGCGTGGCCAGGCCCAGGGCGCCGCCCGTCTGCTTGGCCGCGTTCAGCAGGCCCGAGACGGCCCCCGCGTCCCCGGGCGCGGCGCCCGAGGTCACGACGGCGGTCAACGGAGTGGTGAACAGGCCGCCGCCCACGGACATGAGGACCGCGGGCCCCAGCACCGCAGCGGCGTAGGTCTGCTCCGGGACCGCCGCCGCCTGCCAGGCGAAGCCCGCCGCCGCGATGAGGCAGCCGAGTCCGATCAGCACCCGCGCCTGCACGAACCCCATCAGCCACGGGGTGAGCAGCCAGCCCGTGGCCATGGCGACCAGGGTGTGCGGCAGGAAGCCCAGACCGGTCAGCAGCGGGCCGAAACCCAGTTCGTCCTGCATGTAGAAGGTGAGGAAGTACCACATGGGCACCTGGAAGCAGGCCCCGGCCAGGAACACCATGGCGTTGCCCGTCCAGACCGCGCGGCGGCGCAGGAGTCGCGGCGGCAGCAGGGGCGCGGACGCGCGGGACTCCACCACGGCGAACAGCGCCAGGGCGAGGGCGCCCGCGGCCAGCACCGCCACGGTGACCGGGTCCCCCCAGCCGTGCTCCGCCGTCCGGGTGAGGCCGTAGGTGAGTGCGGCCGTCCCGCCGGTCGCAGCCACGGCCCCGGGCAGGTCGATCCGTCCGCCGTGGCCCTTTCTCGGGTTCCTGCCGTGCGGGTCCCGGTCCTGGCGCTCCCGATCCAGAAGGTAGGGGGCCATGACCAGCACGGCGAGGCCGACGGGCACGTTGACCAGCAGGACCGCCCGCCAGGACAGCGCCTCGGTCAGCGTGCCGCCGACGAGGTTGCCGACCGCTCCGCCCGCCACGCTCACCGCGGTCCAGGCGGCCAGCGCCCGCACGCGGGCCCGCCCCTCGGGGAAGGACGTGGTCAGGATGGTCAGGGTCGCGGGGGCCAGTACCGCCGCTCCCACCCCCTGGAGCGCGCGTGCGGCGACCAGCAGGCCGGGGGAGGGGGCCGCCCCTCCCAGCATGCTGGCCGCGCAGAACAGCGCGAGCCCGGCGGTGAACACCCGCCGGTGTCCGTACAGGTCGGCCAGCCGTCCGCCCAGCAGCAGGAGGCCGCCGAAGGCCAGGGTGTAGGCGTGCGCCACCCAGGGCAGCCCCGTCGCGGAGAACCCCAGGGAGGAACGGATCGGGGGCAGGGCGACGTTGACCACCGACACGTCGAGCACCACCATGAGCTGCGCGGCGCACACCAGGGCGAGCAGCGGGCGTGAAGTCCTCTCCCCGGTCCGGGTTCGGGGCACGCGACCACCTCGTTCCAGCAAAGCAATGTGGTTACATTGGTTTGTACGGTAGTGCCGGTGAGATCACAAAGCAATGTGTGCACATCGAGAAAGGGGTCGGGTGAACGCACCGACACGAGGACCGGGAACCGAGCACGAACAGCGCCGCCGCGAGATCGCCGACGCGGTCCTGGCCGTGGCTGCCGAACACGGCATGGCGGCCGTGTCCCAGACCAGCGTGGCGGCCCGCGCCGGGGTCTCGCCCGGTCGCGTCCAGCACTACTTCCCCGCCAAGCACCAGATGATCGAGGCCGCCTTCGACCGGGGCAACGCCCTGAGCTCCGCGCGCATCGCCGCCAAGGCGGGTCCGGACGGCAGCCCGCGCCGCCTCCTGACGACCGTGCTCACCGAGCTGATCCCCCACGACGACGCCACACGCGCCCACATGCGCGTCCGCCAGGCCTTCACCGCGCTCGCCCTGTCCGACGGGGCCATCGCCCGACGCATGCGCGAGGAGTACGCGCGCTTCCACGGCCAGGTCGCGGACCTGCTGCGCCGAGGGCAGGACGAGGGAGCGGTGCCCCGCACCCTGGACCCCGCCGAGCGTGCGGTCGCGCTCGTCGCCCTGGCCGAGGGGCTGGCCTACTACGTGCTCGTGGACGTCCACCCGGCCGAGGCGGCCCGGGAGCGGCTGCTCGCCGAGATCGCCGCCCTCCACGCGCCCGACCCCGGCATCCGGGATTGACCGTCCCGGGGCCACCGTTCACCGGCGGCGGGGAGCTGACGGGCTCCGTCACGGGCGGATCGGACCCGGACCAGCGACCCCGAGGAAAGCACCCGCATGACAACCAGTGCTCAGCAGCTGATCGAAACGGCACGTCTCGCACCGCTGTCCGGCCCGTTCGACTGGGAACGGGTCGGGCGCCGGCTCGGGACGTCCGTGCCGCAGGACTACCGCGAGCTTCTCGACGCAGGGGGCGGCGGACTCTGGCTGGACCACGTACGGCTCTACGTTCCAGCGCCCGGACCCGGTCTCAGGCACGTCGACCTCGAACGGTCGGGACTGGAGTCCGAACAGCTCCGGGACCTGTTCGAGGACGAGGTCGTGGGGCCGCCCGAGGATCTCACCCCTGATTCCAGGCTGCTGCCCTGGGCCTCGACCGGCACGGGGGCCACGCTCTATTGGCAGGCCTCACCCGAGGCGGCGGCCGATGCGTACCCGATCCGGGTCTCGGACCGGAACGGTGACGTGTGGGAGAGGTACGACCTGCTCACCACCGACCTTCTTCTGGGAATCGTCCGGGGCGAGGTGCGCAGTGGGCTGATCGGCGCGTCGTGGATGGAACGCGACGTGCTCTTCAGGCCCTACGCCGAGGAAGGGACGCAAGGCGGGTGACGCACCGCGTCACGAGGTCGGTGCCGGAACCCGGCGATGGGAGCGGCACGGGCACCACGGCGCCAGTGGGCGACGGACACGGAAACGGAACTGTCGGAGGCCTGGGCCATAATCCCGGCGTCCGCCCACCATCGCAGGGGCACGGCGAGAGCCTGTTCCGAGGAGAGTCCGATGACGTCACCGACATCCCGCCCGCGCCGGGGAGTCCGCCGATGAGCGGCCGCGCGGACCTGTGGCCGCTGATCCACCAGGAGCGGGCGGCGTTGGCCGACGAGCTGTCGGGGCTGACCGAGGAACAGTGGGCGACGCCGTCGCTGTGCGAGGGCCTGACCGTGCGCGAGGTACTCGCGCACCTGACGTCGTCGGCGAGCCTCAGCGGGCTTCGCTGGCTGGCCGGGGTCGTCCGCTGCCGGTTCGACTTCGACGCCCAGGTCGCGATGCGCCTGGCGGAGCAGATGGGGACCTCCGGCGCCGAGACCCTCGCGCGCTTCCGGGGGGTCGTGGAGAGCACGACCTCACCGCCCCTGCCCAAGCCCGCCATCCTGGGGGAGGTGATCGTGCACGGAGAGGACATCCGGCGGCCCCTGGGCATCGTCAGTGCCCGTCCGACCGCCACGCTGACCCGCGTGGCGGACTACTACCGGGGCTCGGACCAGGTCGTCGTCGCCAGGAGCCGGATCCAGGGATTGGGGCTCCAGGCCACCGACGGTCCGTTCGCCTGCGGCGCCGGGCCGCTCGTCCGCGGGAGCACGCTCGCCCTGATCATGGCGATGACCGGACGCTCCGCGCACCTGGACGAACTCACCGGCGACGGTGTGCAGATCCTGCGCGAACGCGCGGAGGGCTGACCCGCCCCGCCCTGCGGGCCGGACCGGCGATGAGGTGAGGACGGTCCCGGTGCCTGTTCCGCGGACGCCACCTCCGCGCAGACCGAGTCGGGACACGGCGCGCCCCGACTCGACAGGCAAGTAGAGACTTGCATATCCTGGTGGGCGTGGCCGACATCCTCTTCAAAGCCCTGGCCGACCCGACCCGTCGGACCATCCTCGACGAGCTGACGGAGAAGTCCGGCCAGACCCTGTTCGAGATCTGCTCGCGGCTGGCCATGAAGCACCAGCTCGGCATCTCGCGCCAGGCGGTCTCCCAGCACCTCGCCGTGCTGGAGGCCGCCGGGCTCGTCGAGACCAGGCGAGAGGGCCGCTACAAGTTCCACGACCTCAACACGGCCCCGCTGCGGCGGATCTCCGAACGCTGGCTCCCGCCAGACACGTCCGGACCGAAGGAGAGCGCACCATGAAGATCCATCTGACCAGTGTCTTCGTCGACGACCAGGCCAAGGCCGAGCACTTCTACACCGAGGTCCTCGGCTTCGTGAAGAAGCACGACGTCCCGGTGGGCGGGAGCGACCGGTGGCTGACCGTCGTCTCGCCCGACGACCCCGACGGCACCGAACTCCTCCTCGAACCCGCCGGCCACCCGGCCGTCGGTGCCTACCGCGACGCCCTCGTCAAGGACGGCATCCCGCTCGCCCAGTTCGCCGTCGACGACGTGCGGGCGGAGTACCAGCGCCTGCGCGGTCTCGGTGTCCGCTTCACCCAGGAGCCCCTGGAGATGGGTCCGGTCACCACCGCCGTCTTCGACGACACCTGCGGAAACCTGGTCCAGATCGCGACCGAGCCGCGGTAGGCGGTCAGCGGCTACCCAGGCGTGGGGCTCGGCCGCCCCGGCGACCGGGCCCCGGCCTCGCCCGGACGCCAGCGCGGGCGGATTCACCCCCCGGCGGCACGGGTAGGGGACCGGCGCACAACCGTTACTTCGTCCCGGGGGACACTCATGGCACACCTGACCGAACTGCACGGCACCGCGATGGGGGAGTTCGACCGTCGGGTCCGCGAGGTCAAGCTGACGGACTGGGCGCTGCCCACGCCGTGCGCCGACTGGGACGTGCACGACCTGGTCAACCACCTGACCACAGAGCAGCTGTGGACGCCGCTCCTGCTGGACGGCGCCCGGGTCGAGGAGGTCGGCGACCGCCTCGACGGCGACAACCTGGGAGAGGAGCCCATCACCACCTGGGAGGTCGCCTCCCGCGAGGCCCGCACCGCCTGGCTGGCGCCGTCCTCCCTGGAGAGCACGGTGCACCTGTCCTTCGGCGACGCGCCCGCCGAGCTCTACCTGTGGCAGATGACCTTCGACCTGACGGTGCACGCCTGGGACCTGGCGCGCGCCCTGGGCACCGACGAACGCCTCGACCCCGACCTGGTCAAGGAGGTCCACGCCTGGCTGAACGACCAGGACCTCGGCCCGGGGCCGATGTTCGGCGCGCCCGTCGAGGTCGGGCCCGACGCGAGCCCGCAGGACCGCCTGATCGCCCGCACCGGCAGGACCCCCTGACCCTCCGCGTGTCCCCGGCCTGGCCCCGCCCCCGGCCTGGCCCCGCCCCCGGCCTGGCCCCGCCCCCGGTCGGGTTCCGCACCTGACCGGGGCCGCTCCGCCGGGCTGAACCCGCTCGACCCGCCCGCACGCGCGGGCGCCGGGTGTTTAGCCGTTCCCCTCCGGGTTACGCGCCTGAGTGGCGGCTCCCCGGACGCCCGCTTCCCGGTCCTTCCGCGCCGTGTCGACTTCCGGGAGCCCCGCGACTGTCACAGACTGTGACGAGTCCCTGGCGCGGTGCGCCGGGCGGGCCGCGTGGACGGCGGCGCGCAGGACACCGACCCACACACGAGGAAGGGCACTGCCGGTGGAGGCCACGATCACACTGCACGTCGACGGAGAGAAACGCGAGCTCACCGTCGACACACGCACCACCCTGCTGGACGCGCTGCGCGACCGGCTGGGCGTCACCTCGCCCAAGAAGGGCTGCGACCACGGCCAGTGCGGGGCCTGCACGGTCCTGCTGGAGGGCCGCCGCGTCGTGTCCTGCCTGACCTTCGCGGTCGCGCACGACGGCGCCAGCGTCACCACCGCCGCCGGACTCGCCGGGGAGGGGCAGCTGCACCCCGTCGCCCGCGCCTTCGTCGACCACGACGGCTTCCAGTGCGGCTACTGCACGCCCGGCCAGGTCTGCTCGGCCGTGGGCATGCTGGAGGAGGCCGCCGCCGACTGGCCCAGCCACGTCACCGAGGACCTCGGCGCGCCGGTCAGCCTCGACGACGACGAGATCCGTGAGCGCATGAGCGGCAACCTGTGCCGCTGCGGCGCCTACGTCAACATCGTCGCCGCGATCCGGGAGGCCGCCCGGTGAAACCCTTCCACTACACCCGCCCCGCCGAGGCCGCCGCCGCCGTCACCGCCGTCGCGGGCGACCCCGAGGCCTCCTACATCGGCGGGGGCACCAACCTGGTCGACCACATGAAGCTCGGCATCGCCGAGCCCACCTCCCTCGTGGACGTGCGCGACCTGCTCAGCCACCGGATCGAGGAACTGCCCGACGGCGGCCTGCGCGTGGGCGCCGCCGTGCCCAACAGCGACCTGGCCGCCCACCCCGGGGTGCGCCGGAGCTATCCCGTCCTCTCCCAGGCCCTGCTGGCGGGCGCCTCCGGCCAGCTGCGCAACGCCGCCACCACGGGTGGCAACCTCCTCCAGCGCACCCGGTGCGTGTACTTCCAGAACACCGCCATGCCCTGCAACAAGCGCGAACCCGGCACGGGCTGCTCGGCGGTCGAGGGCTACGGCCGCTACAACGCCGTCCTGGGCACCTCCGAGCACTGCGTGGCCACCCACCCCTCCGACATGGCGGTCGCCCTGACCGCCCTGGGCGCCCGGGTGCACGTGCTGGGCCCCGACGGGGAGCGCACCGTGGACATGCCCGGCCTGCACCGCCTTCCTGGGGACCAGCCCCAGCGCGACACCGTCCTGGAACACGGCGACCTCATCACCGCCGTCGACCTGCCCCGCCTGCCCCTGGCCGCCCGCTCGGCCTACCGCAAGGTGCGCGACCGCGCCTCCTACGCCTTCGCCCTGGTGTCGGTGGCCGCGGCGCTGCGCGTGGTGGACGGAACCGTCGAGGACGTGCGCGTGGCCTTCGGCGGCCTGGCGCACGCGCCCTGGCGCGCCAGCCGAGCCGAGGAGGCGCTGCGCGGGGGACCGGCCACGGAGGAGGCCTTCCGCGAGGCCGCCCGGGCCGAACTCGCCGACGCCGCCACCGGCCCGGACAACGCCTTCAAGGTCCCCATGGCCGTCAACACCCTCGCCGCGACCCTGCGCGACCTGACCGCCGAGGAGGCACGATGACCGGGACGCTGGACCCGCGGGCCATGGGCCAGCCGCTGCCCCGCCTGGAGGGCGCCGACAAGGTCACCGGGCGGGCGCCCTACGCCTACGAGCACCCGCTCGCCGACCCCCTGTACCTGCACCCGGTGCTGTCCACCATCGCGCGCGGGCGCGTCACCGCGGTCGACGCCTCCGCAGCCCAGGCGCTGGCCGGGGTGCGCGCCGTCCTGACCCCGGACAACGCCGAACGCCTCGCCGACACCGAGGACCGCGAGTTCGCCGTCCTGCAGTCCCACGAGGTGTCCTTCCACGGCCAGTTCGTCGCCGCGGTCGTGGCCGACACCCCCGAGACCGCCCGCCAGGCGGCCGGGCTGGTGCGGGTGGACTACGAGCGCTCCGCGCACGACGTGGTGCTCACCGCCGACCACCGGGGCCTGTACCGGCCCGTGGGCGAGGAGGACGAGGGGCCCTCCTCCGACACCGAGCAGGGCGACCCCGACGCGGCCCTGGCCGCCGCCGAGGTCGTGGTCGACCAGACCTACAGCACGCCCACCGAGCACAACAACCCCATGGAGCCGCACACCACCACGGCCCTGTGGGAGGAGGCGACCGGCGACCTCACCCTCTACGACTCCACCCAGGGCGTGCACGTGGTCCGCGCGTCCGTGGCCGGGGTGTTCGGGCTCGACCCCGAACGGGTCCGGGTGGTCGCGCCCCACGTCGGCGGCGGCTTCGGCTCCAAGGGGGAGGCGCACGCGCACGACGTCCTGGCCGCGATGGCCGCCCGCGCCCTGCCCGGGAGGCCGGTCAAGCTCGCGCTGACCCGCCAGCAGATGTTCTGCCTGGTGGGCTACCGCACGCCCACCATCCAGCGGCTGCGCCTGGGCGCCGACCGCGACGGGCGCCTGACCGCGGTCGTCCACGACTCCGTGGAGCAGACCTCCACCGTCAAGGAGTTCACCGAGAACAGCGCGATGTGCTCGCGGTGGATGTACGCCGCGCCGAACCGCCGCACCACCCACCGGATCGCGCCCCTGGACGTGCCGGTCAACTTCTGGATGCGCGCCCCCGGTGAGGCGCCGGGGATGTACGCGGTCGAGGCCGCCATGGACGAGCTCGCCCAGGCCTGCGGCGTCGACCCGATCGAGCTGCGCGTGCGCAACGAGCCCGAGACCGACCCCGAGAGCGGCTCCCCGTGGTCGGACCGGCGCCTGGTCCGGTGCCTGCGCGAGGGCGCCGAGCGCTTCGGCTGGCACGGGCGCGACCCCCGGCCCGGGGTTCGCCGGGAGGGGGACTGGCTGGTGGGCACCGGCGTGGCCTCGGCGAGCTACCCGCACCTGTTCAACCCCGGGTCGGTGGCCCGCGTCCGCTACGGCGAGGACGGCCGTTACGAGGTGTCCATCGGCGCGGTGGACATCGGCACCGGGGCCTGGACCGCGCTCACCCAGATCGCGGCCGACGCGCTGGGACTGGACGCCTCCGACATCCGGCTGCGGATCGGCGACACCGACTTCCCCTCGGCCTCGGTCGCGGGCGGCTCCAGCGGGACCAGTTCCTGGGGGACGGCCGTCGTGGCCGCGGCCCGGGCCTTCCGCGACCGGCACGGGGACTCCCCGGCGCCGGGCGCGGAGGCCAGCGCCAGCGCGGCGGAGGGCACCGTCGACGAGTCGTACTCGGTCTACTCCTTCGGGGCGCACTTCGCCGAGGCGCGGGTGAACGTGGACACGGGCGAGGTACGGGTGCCGCGCATGTACGGCCTGTTCTCCATCGGCCGGGTGGTCAACCCGCGAACAGCGCGCTCGCAGTTCCTCGGCGGGATGGTCATGGGCCTGTCGATGGCGCTGCACGAGGAGAGCTTCCGGGACCCGCGGTACGGTCACATCGCCAACGGCGACTTCGCCGAGTACCACGTCCCCACCAACGCCGACGTGGGCGACCTGCGGGCGGAGTGGCTGGACGAGGAGGACCCCCGCGCCACCCCCATGGGGTCGCGGGGCGCGGGCGAGATCGGCATCGTCGGCACCGCCGCGGCGGTGGCCAACGCCGTCCACCACGCCACGGGGACCAGGGTGCGGGACCTGCCGGTCACGGCGGACAAGCTCCTGCGGTGACGGCCGAGGCGCGGTGGGTTCCTCCGACAGGTGGTGGGAAACGGAGCTCGTGGGGGCCGCCCGTCCGCCGCGGTGACCGCGCTAGAGGGAAGGGGACGGCCCCGCCGGTGCCGGCACACCGGCGAGACCGAGTATGAGGTCGCGGACCTCGGTGGCCGCGACGCGTTCGCGGGCGAAGCCCGGATCGGAGCACAGCACCAGGGGACCGTCGTCGGGGTCCGCGTGCGCGCGCCCGTGGGTGCCGCGCACACAGCCCGGGTCGAGCGGGACCACGTTCATGGCGTAGCGCAGGCCGACCTTCTTGCGCACGAGGTTGGCCGCCGCGCGCGCCCTGACGAACCGGTCCGCGGGATCCAGGAAGAGCTCGGCGGGGTCGTAGCCCGGCTTGCGGTGGATGTCCACGCCCCGCGCGAAGTCCGGCGCCGCCTCATCGCGCAGCCAGTAGTAGTAGGTGAACCAGGCGCCCGGGTCGGCCACGAGGACGAGTTCGCCGGAGCGCTCGTGGTCCAGCCCGTGCTCCGCCTGCCCGTCGCGGTCCAGGACCAGGTCCACCCCCTCCACCCCCGCGAGGAGGCGGGCGACCCCGGGCACGTCGCCGGGGTCGCGGACGTACACGTGGGCGCACTGGTGGTCGGCCACCGCGAAGGCGCGCGACTCCCACGGGTCCAGGTACTCCATCCCGTGCTGGGTGTACACCTCCAGCAGTCCGGCCTCGCGCAGCACCCGGTTGACGTGCACGGGCCTGTCGGCGGGGGTGATGCCGTACTCGCTGAGGACCATCACGGCGGTGCCCGAGCGCTCGGCGTCGTCCAGCAGGGGCGCCAGGGCCGCGTCCATGTCGACCACCGCCCGGCGGGCCTGCTCCGAGTCGGGGCCGTACCGTTGCAGGTCGTAGTCCAGGTGGGGGACGTAGCACAGGGTCAGGTCGGCCCGCGGCATCAGCCTGCGGGTCGCGGCCACGATCCACTCGGTGGAGCGGATCGAGGCGGTCGGTCCCCAGTAGTGGAAGAGCGGGAAGGGTCCCAGATCAGCGGTCAGCTCGTCGTGGAGCGCGGGCGGACGGGCGTAGCAGTCGGGGGACTTGCGCCCGTCGGCGTGGTAGACCGGCCTGGGCGTGACGGTCCAGTCGGTGGTGGCGCCCATGGCGTACCACCAGCACACGTTCGCGGTGCGAAAACCAGGCCGGCGGCGCCGGGCGGTCTCCCACACCTTCTCGCCCTGGACCAGGCGGTTGTGCTGGCGCCACAGGTACACCTCGCCCAGGTCCCGGAAGTACCAGCCGTTGCCGACGGCGCCGTGCCCCGCGGGGGTCCGGCCGGTCAGGAACGTGGACTGGACGGTGCAGGTGACGGCGGGCAGGACGGTCTCCAGCGGGGCCTGCCAGCCCTTCTCGGCCACGGCCCGGAGCCGGGGCGCGTGCCGTAGCAGCCGGGGCGTGAGCCCGACCGCGTCGACCACGAGCAGGCGCGGTTCCTCCGTCGGCATGGGGGTGTCCCTTCGGTTCGGGGGGTGTCAGAGGAGGGTCAGGCCGAGGTCGGTCAGGCGGTCGCGGGCCCAGGCCACCTCGGCGGCGATGCCCTCGGTGAGGCCCTTGCCGTCGGAGGGGCGCAGCTCCTCGGGCAGCACCGACCAGGTGTAGGTCTCCACCTCCACGTGGTCGGTGCGCGCGCCGCCGGGCCCCAGCAGGCGGCCCAGAGTTTCGGTGAGGTGGTCGGTGGTCCCGCGCAGCGGGGCGGTGGCGGGGGCGTGCAGGGGTACGTGGAAGTGGGTGCGCCAGGGCGCGCCATCGGGCAGGGGAGCGGTGCCGTCCAGGGCCTCGTGCAGGTCGTCGCGGCCCTCCCGCGCGCCGTCCTCACCACGTGCGCGCGTCTGGTGCAGGAAGCGGTCCTCGGTGAAGGCGGTGAGGGCCTCGCGCGCGGCCGGGTCGGCCGGGTCGGGGACCTCCACGGCCGCCGACGCCTGGGTCTTGACCACGGGCAGGCCCGCGGCGCGGAGCCGGTCCAGGGCTGCCCCCGGCTCCTCGAAGGCCGTCGCGAGGTGGCAGGTGTCCAGGCACACGCCCAGGTGAGGCGGCGGGTCCCGGAGCAGGCGGGCCGCGTCCCGGGTGGTCTCGACGACGCACCCGGGTTCGGGTTCCAGTCCCACCCGCACCGGCCGTCCCTGCCGTGCCAGTTCCTCCAGGGCTTCGGAGAGTTCGGCCAGGTGCGCGCGGGCGGTGGCCAGGCGGTCGGGGCCCCACGGTTCGCGCCAGGCCAGGGGGAGGGTGGAGACGCTGCCCCGCACGGCGTCGTCGGGGAGCAGCCGCGCCAGCACCCGGGCGCAGTCCACCGTGTAGTCCAGCCTGGCCCGGTCGGTCCAGTCGGGGTGGTAGACGGCCTGCTTGACCACGGGCGCGTGGAACCCGGTGTAGGGGAAGGCGTTGAGGGTCACCGTCTCCAGCCCCGCGGCCCCCAGTTCCGCGCGCAGCCGGTCGGTCAGGCGCGGGTCCGCCGCCAGCTCCCGGGCCAGCGGGGCGGGCAGCCACAGGCCCAGGCCGAGCCGGTCCGCGCCCAGGGCCTCGCGCACGCCGCCGCCGTGGACGCGGATCTGGCGCAGGACGCCGTCCAGGTCCTCGGCCGGGTGCACGTTGGTGCAGTAGGCGAGGTGGACGACCGTGCCGTCGGGGTGTCGCAGCCTCACGCGACACCTCCGCCCGCGCGCTCGCCGCGCAGCACCGAGTTCCCCGAGTAGGTCGCGGTGTGGTCGGCCCCGTGCACGTCGTCCAGCAGCAGGCGTCCGCTGCGGCCGTAGAACTCCACGGGGTTGTCCCACAGCACCCGTTCGACGTCGCGGTCGGTGAAGCCCGCGGCGAGCATGGCCTCGCCGGTGCGCAGGGTGGCCAGCGGATCGCTGCGGCCCCAGTCGGCGGCCGAGTTGACCACCATCCGCTCCGGGCCCCACTCCGACAGGACGCGGACCATGCGCTCCGGGCTCATCTTGGTGTCGGGGTAGATGGAGAAGCCCAGAGTGCACCCCGACTCGTGCACCATGGCCACGGTGGCCTCGTTGAGGTGGTCCACGAGCACCCGCTCGGGCGCAAGGCCCGACTCGGCGACCAGCTGGAGGGTACGGCGGGTCCCCTCCACCTTGTCGCGGTGCGGGGTGTGCACCAGGACGGGCAGCTCGAACTCCCTCGCAAGCTCCAGCTGGTGGCGGAAGGCCCTCTCCTCCTCGGCGGTGCCTGAGTCGAAGCCCACCTCGCCCACCGCCACCACGCCGTCCTTGGCCAGGTAGCGGGGAAGCAGGTCCAGCACCCCCGCCAGGCGGGGGTCGTTGGCCTCCTTCGGGTTGAGCGCGATCGTGCAGTGGTGGCGGATCCCGAACCGCTCGGCCCGGAACCGCTCCCAGCCCACGAGGCCGTCGAAGTAGTCGCGGAACGAGCTCACTCCGGTCCGGGGCTGGCCCAGCCAGAACGACGGCTCGACCAGCGCGCGCACCCCGGCGGCGTACATCGCCTCGTAGTCGTCGGTGGTGCGCGAGGTCATGTGGATGTGCGGGTCGAAGATACGCATCACGCCTCCGTTCGGTGGGTGTCCAGGCGGGCGGCCTGCCCGGGGAAGTGCCGCAGCACGAGGTGGACGTCGGCGGGGACCGGCCGCCCCGCCAGGACCCGCTCCTCGGCGTGGTCGGCGCACATGCGCGCCAGTTCCTCGTCGGCGCGGTCGGGCAGCCCGGCCGCCGACCCCAGCGGCACCCCGGTGAACAGGCACTTGAGGATTCCCTGGCGCCAGGAGTCCGCGTCGAGCAGGGCCGTCGCCGCGCTGGAGGCCGCCGCCGCGACCAGCCGGGTGTCGTTGGTGCGCATCGCGTCGGCCAGCAGCTCGCGCGCCGCACCGGCCAGCTCCTCCCGGCCGGCGCCGAGCACGTCGAGCACGTCCAGGCCCCGCAGGACGGCACGCCGCTCGCCCGCGTCACCGTGGTGGTAGAGCCCGCGGACCTCCCGGGCCAGCTCCGGCGGGGCCAGGGCCCCGGCCAGCGCGGTCAGCAGCTCCACGCGCGCCAGGTCCTCCAGGGTCGGCCCGGCCACCCCGTCGGGGTCGCCGGACGGACCGGCCCCCCGCGCCACGCTCCTGGCCGCCGCGGGGAAGAGCACGGCGATCCGTGCGGGACGCTCCCGCACCCGCCCGACCTGGGCGGCGAGGGCCTCGCGCGCCGCGGCCGTGTCCAGGAAGGCGTACTCCCCGCTCACGCGTCCGCCCTCCGCCCACGGGATTCGGCCAGCGCCCGGGTGAGCGCGCGGATCGACCGCTCGGCCACCACGGGGGCGGCGTGCCCGTGGCGGGGCAGTTCCACCGACGCCAGGCCCCGGTAGCCGACATCCTCCAGGGCGCCCAGGACTCCGGGCAGGTCGATCTCGCCGTCGCCGAACTCCAGGTGATCGTGCACGCCCGGCCGCATGTCGTCCAGCTGCACGTTGGCGATCAGGGCCCCGGCGCGCCGGACGGCGCCCTTGGGGCCGTCCGGCTCGTTGCACACGCCGTGCCCGACGTCGACCGTCACCCGCAGGCGCGGCGGGTCGCCGAGCCGGTCGCGCAGCTCCAGCGCGTCGGCCACCCGTTCGGCGAACATGCCGGGCTCGGGTTCGAACGCGCAGTCCACGCCGAGGTCGTCGGCGCTGGCCAGGACACGTTCCACACCGGAGGTCAACCGCGACCAGCCCCGCTCCCGGCTCACCCCCGCCGGGAGGATGCCCGACCAGAAGGAGACGGCCTCGGCCCCCAGGTCGTCGGCGATGCGCACCGCGCGGCGCAGCAGGTCCACCCGCAGGTCGGCGCCCTCGTCGGAGACCAGGGTGGGCTCGTGCTTGCGGCGCGGGTCCATCAGGTAGCGGGCGCCGGTCTCCACGACCACCGCCAGGCCCAGGTCGGACAGCCGCCGACCGATCCGGGCCGTGCGCGCGAAGGCGTCCGGCGCGAAGGGGTCCAGGTGCGAGTGGTCCAGCGTCAGCCCCACCCCCTCGTAGCCGAGGTCGGCGATCAGGGCCAGTGCGTCGTCCAGACGGTGGTCCCAGAAGCCGTTGGTGCCGTATCCGAACCTCATGTGAACGACACCGCCTTGGACGCCCGCGCCGCCACGGGCGCGCCGACGGCGAGCGCGCACGCGGCGTTCGGCGCGCCGTACCCGGCCAGCAGGGCCGCCTGGAGCGGGATCATCCCCCGGATGCCCACACCCGTGGCCGCACGAGCGTTGTGCGCCTCGGGTTCGACCAGCGCCCGGGCCTGGGCGGCTCCCACCCTCACCGCGAAGACCCCCGCGAGCGACCCCGCCAGGACCCTCTCCGCGGTGCCGCCCGCCGCACGTCCGCGGACGGGCCGGGCGGGCGCGGCGGCGAGCGCGGCGCTGGCCAGGGTGCACAGCAGCGCCCCCGCCGCGACGGAGGGCCGCGTCCCGTGCACCTCGCCCCGGCTCAGGGCGGTCACACCGAGCGTGTGGACGGCCAGCGCCAGCGCGGGCCGGGCCGCGTCGGCGGGGCGCGCGCCCGCGCCCAACAGCACGTCCAGCCCCCGGGCCGCCGCCATACCCAGCGGTGCCAGCGGGGTCCTCTTGAGGAGGAGGTCGTAGCCCCACACGGTGGCCGACAGGGCCGCGGCCACCCCCGCGGCACGGCGTCCGCCCGCCGCCGCGGCCAGGCCCACGCCCGTCACGGTCAGCCCCGAGGCGACGGCCAGGGCCTCGCCGGGACGGACCGCCCCCGAGGGGATGGGGCGTTCGGGGCGCTCGACCGCGTCCACCTCCCGGTCGGCGTAGTCGTTGAGGGCCATGCCCGCCCAGTACAGGCAGACCGACGCCGCGGGCAGCGCCCAGGCCCCGGGGCCGCGCAGGCCGCCCGCCGCCGCGGCACCGGCCAGGGTGTCGCCGGGAACGCTCAGCGCCGCGGGCAGGCGCACCAGCCTCGCCAGGTCGCGTGCTCTCATTCGTCCTCCTCCGCCGGTGCCGCGCACCAGGACGTCAGGGCCCGCCACTGTTCGGCGAGGCCGTGTTCGCGGGTGCCCACGGGGTCCTTGAAGAAGAACGCCAGCTCCGGCACGGGGCCGACCCGGCCCCGCCGGTGGGCGTGGGCGGTCAGCCGCGCCAGGTCCAGCACCAGGGGCGCGGCCAGCGCGGAGTCGTAGCCCGACCAGGTGAACTGGAGGGTCATCCGCGCCCCCAGGAACCCCTCGAAGGAGACGTGGTCCCAGGCGACCTTGGCGTCCCCCAGGTCGGGGACGTAGTCGATGTGCAGGGGCCCGTCCGGCCCGTGGCCGAGCATGTGCTCCAGCCCCCGTGCCTTGGACGCGAGCTTGCTCTCGGCGTTGGCCGGGTCGGCCAGGGTGGCGCCGTCGCCGCCGCCGAGCAGGTTGACCGAGGACCACGAGCGCACGTGCAGCGCCCGGGCGGCGAACATCGGCGCCAGCGCGCTCTTGACCAGGGTCTCCCCGGTCTTGCCGTCGGCCCCGGCCCACGGCACGCCCGAGCGCTCGGCGAGCGGCGCCAGGGCGGGTAGCCGGGGCCCGGTGTTGGGCGTGAACTCCACGAACGCGCAGCCCGCGCGCAGGGCCGCGTACGCGTACGCGGAGCTGGCCGGGACCCGCGCGGTCCCGGCGTCCAGGGCCGCCTCCAGCGCGTCGGCGTCGGTGTGCTCGGGCTGCGCGCTGGGCCTGGGCTCGGTGCTGGACAGGTCCACCACCACGACGCGTTCGAGCGCCTCCCGCTCGGCGAACTCGCGCAGGTCCGACTCCAGGCGGTCCACGTCCCGGCGCCCCACTCCGGCGGAGGCGGCGTCCAGGCCCCGGCGCAGGCCGCGCTCGGTCCGCTCCAGCTCGTCGGCGAAGGCCGGTGGCAGGTGCGCGGGCAGCACCCCCGCGCGGGCCAGCCGCTCGGCGCTCTCGCACAGGCGGACCTCGGAGACGTCGTGGCCGCCGAAGACCAGGTCGCCGATCCCGGGCAGGCGCGCCGGGGCGAACTCGGGGCGCTCGGTCACGCACCCCGTCCGCCCCGACGCGCCGGACCGCACCGCGAGGGCTCCCAGGACGGCGGTGGTCGCCACCGAGCCCCGTGCCCCGATCAGCCATACTCCGACTCGCGTCAACGCGTGCTCCCCTCTTCGTGCCTTCGGGCGTTCTGGGAACGGTGTGGTCACTGGTCGCCGCTGTCGGCGCCGCCCTCCACCGGCGCGCCGCTCCCACCGGCCTCCGCGCCGTCGGGGCCGAGGGCGCCGCTGCCGGGCGCCGCGGGCAGGTACAGGTGGACGTGGCCGTGGCCGGACTCGACACTGACCATGTCCAGCTGGGTGGCCGCCACCGACCAGCCGCGGACCGCCTGGGTGCGCAGGTCCCCGGCCAGCTCCAGCAGTTCCGCCCGCTGTTCGTCCTGGGCCCGCTCGGCGTTGGAGTAGGCCACGACCGCGGACCCCAGCAGGTCCACCGCGTTGGACAGGCCCGCGTGCGCGACGTTGTGGCCGGTGTTCCCGGAGGGGGCGTCCTCGAAGTGGGCGGCCGCCTCGTGGACGGTCGTCAGCCAGGAGTCGATCTCCCCGGCGTCGGGGGCGTCCCCGGCGGGGGTGGAGCCGTCGGGCGGCACGGCCGTGTCCAGGCTCTCCACCACGGGCACCAGCTGCTCGTGCGCGGCGGTGGTGCGCTCGACGAGCTGGTCGACCTGTGCGCGGTCGCGTTCGGACGCGGAGGCCTGGAGCTCGGCGACGCGCGCCGGGTCGGGGGCGGTGCGGTCGTCACGGGTGAAGGAGAGGACGAGGACGCCGACGAGGGCGGCGACCACCAGGACGGATCCGGCGGTCAGCCACCAGGTGAGCCTGGGCGGGGGAGCCTTCGTCGCCTCGCGGGACGGGTCGGGGGAGGAGGGGGCCTTCTTGGCGGACACCGTGACACCTTCTTCTCGTCGTACCTGGGCTTCTCGTCGTACCTGGGGGCCGAACGCCGCGACGTCGTGCTTCTTTCCGGTGGGCGCCACCGCGGGGCGGCGGGGCCGGCCGGAACCGGCCCCGCCGCGGTCGCGGGACCCCCGGCGGACGCTCGCCCCCGGGTGGGGTGGCGTCCGCCGGGGCGTCCCGTCACTCGTCGTCGATGAGGGGACGCAGCCTGTCGGCCAGCTCCACCAGCTCCTCTCTCGCGGCCTCGTCGGCGACCGCCTCGGCCACCTCGACGAACCGGTCCAGGGCGCGCGTGGCCTGCCCCGTACGGCCCACGTCCAGGTGGTGTTCGGCCAGCTCCAGCTGCGGGGTCAGCCGACGCGCCTCGGACATGGTCAGCGCGCCGTCGGCCTCCAGGGCGTCGACGCGCTCCTGGACCTCGGCGAACGTGACCGGTTCGACCGCGTCCAGCTGCTGGACCCGGACGTCGCGGAAGAGCACCCGGTCGGCGTCGCCGTGGTTCTGCAACCCGATGTGGCCCGAGGCCAGGTCGCGTGCCGGGTCGGTGCTCTCGAACTCGTTCACCAGCTCCCCGTTGATCCACACGCGGATCATCGGGTCGGCCACCTCGATCTCCATCTCGTTCCACTCGCCGGTCCGCGCGGGATGGGAGCCGGCCGCCTGGAAGTCGTAGACGGCACCGGTCTGGTGGATCGGGTCACCGTCGGGAGCCCCGTAGCCGTCGATCTGGATCTCGTAGCCCTCCTCGACGGCGACCCAGGGGTCGTCCCCGGGGTCGGGGAAGCCGACGAAGACACCGGAGTTGTCCGTCTCCTCGGAGGCGAGGAAGTCCAGCTTCAGCCGGTAGGACTCCAACTCCGTCCCGTGCCAGAGCAGCCCCATGCCGCCCTGGGTCTCCAGGGCACAGCCCTCGCCGTCGTCGACGACGCCGAAGCCGCCCGGGCCCGCCATGGTCCATCCGTCGAGCGTCTGGCCGTCCCACAGGGGGGTGTAGCCTTCCTCGGCCCCGGCCGGGGCGCACTCGGGAGGCTCGGTGCCGCCCGCCTCGACCGTGATGGTGGCGGTGCCGGAGGCGCCGGTGTTGCCGTCGCCGTCCGTGGCCACGGCGCTGACCTCGTACTCGCCCGCGGCGGCACCCTGCCAGGCCGCCGTGTAGGGGCCCTCGGTCACCGTGGCGACGACCTCGTCGCCGACGAGGAAGTCCACCTTCTCCACACCGGCCTCGGCGTGGTCGGTGACCTCGGCGGAGAGGGGGACGTCCTCGCCCTCCTCGAAGACCGCCCCGTCCTGCGGGCTGGTCAGCTCGGTCGCGGGACCGTGCTCCCCGTGGCCGTCCAGGACCGCCTCGAAGTAGTTGACGTTGAACAGGCCGTCCTCGACGGCGGGACCCTCACCGTCGAAGACCAGGTACAGCGTGAAGGTCTCCCCGGGGTCGGTGACGTCCATGGTCACGTCGGTCCACTCCTGCCAACCGCCGGTGGAGGGCACGTCGACGCTGCCGAGCAGTTCGCCGTCGGGGGCGTTCATGCGCGCCTCGATCGTTCCGCCCGCCCCCGCGGAGGCGACCCGGAACTCCATCTGCTCGACCCCGACCAGGTGGGTCGTGTCGTAGGCCGTCCAGTCGCCGTGGCCGATGTGGCTGACGTTGACCAGGCCGCCCTCGGCGTCCTCGGTGGGCTCGGTCCGGACCCCCTCGCTGTCGCTGAAGTACTGGGCCTGCGTCCGTGCGGGCTTGAGCGTGATCCCGTCGCTTCCGGTGAGGGCGGGCACCCCGTCCCCGCCGGAGTCGGTGTACTCGGCCTGCAACGCCCAGAAGATGTTCATGTCGTGCCCGTGGCCGCCGTCGACCTCGGTGAGGCTGACGTCCTCACAGCTGTCGTACTGGGTCCACGGGTGGGCGTGCCGGTCGTGGCCGAGCGAGGCCGTGACCGCGACGTCGCCGCAGTCGATGCCCGCGCCGACCGAGCCGTCCTCGGCGTCCTCCACGTCCACGGTGAAGGGGATCTCGTCACCCCAGTGGAAGAACTGGCCGTCCCGCGGGGTCTGGAAGGAGACGTCGGGCGCGGTGTTGCCCGCGGTGACCGTCGTGGTGGCCGTCCCCGTGCGTCCCTCGCCGTCGGTCACGGTGAGGACGACCGTGTACTCGCCCGCCTCCTCGAAGGTGTGGGTGGGCGAGACCTCGGTCGAGGTCTGGCCGTCGCCGAACGACCACGCGTACTCCATGGGCAGGCCGCCGGGGTGGTGGGACCCCTCCGCGGAGAACTCCACCTCCAGCGGGGCCGGTCCCGAGGTCGTGGAGGCGCTGATGTCGGCGACCGGGGTGGTCCCGCCGCCGGTGTAGTCGATGCGCGACAGCGCCGAGTCGTCGGCTCCGCCGAAGTAACCGGACCCGTACTCCAGCACGTACAGGGAGCCGTCCGGGCCGAACTCCATGTCCATGGGGTTGGCCAGGCTGATGTCGGGGACGGTCTCGGTGATGTCCAGGACGTCGCCGTCGTCGCCCAGGTGCACCTGTTTGATCCAGTCGCGGTCCCACTCGTAGAACAGCGGGATGCCGTCGTAGTACTCGGGCCACTTGGTGTCCGACTCCAGCTCTGGGTCAAACTGGTAGGCCGGACCGCCCATCGGGGCGCCGCCGCCCGTGCCCAGCTGCGGGAACTCCTCCGACTCCTCGTAGCTGTACCAGATCGAGGCGGGGGTGACCGGGGGCAGCTCCTCCAGGCCGGTGTTGCGCGGGGAGTCGTTCACCGGCGCGGCGCAGTCGAACTCCTCGCCGGAGGTCCCGGAGGTGAAGTCGTAGTCGACGAACGCGCTGTTGTTGCCGATGCAGTAGGGCCAGCCGATGTTGGCGGGTTCGGTGATGGCGTGCCAGGAGACCGTGTTCTGCGGTCCCCGGTCCGGGTCGGGCTCGTTGGCGTCGGGGCCGTAGTCGCCCAGGTAGACGGTGCCGTCCTCCTCGTCCACCGTGAACCGGAACGGGTTGCGCAGGCCCATGGCGTAGATCTCGGGCCGGGTCTGCTCGCCGCCGTACTCCTCCGGCGGGAAGAGGTTGCCCTCGGGGATCTCGTAACCGCCGTCGTCGGTGGGCGTGATCCGCAGCAGCTTGCCGCGCAGGTCGTTGGTGTTGGCCGAGCTGCGCTGGGCGTCGAAGGCGGGGTTGCGCGACTCGCGCTCGTCGATGGGCGTGTAGCCGTCCGACCCGAATGCGCTGGTGTCGTCGCCCGTGGCCAGGTAGAGGTTGCCCTCGGAGTCGAAGTCGATGTGGCCGCCGACGTGGCAGCACATGCCCCGGTCGGTCCCGACCTCCAGCACGACCTGCTCGCTGTCCAGGTCCAGGGCGGGGGAGCCCCCGTCCGTGAACTGGAAGCGGGAGAGGTTGTTGTGCCCCTCGTAGGGCTCGAAGTCCTCCGGTGAGCCGTCCGCGGGCGCCTCACCCGGCGGGATGCCCTCGATCACTGGCGCGTAGTACAGGTACACCCACCCGTTCTCCTCGAAGTCCGGATCCAGGGCGATGCCCTGTAGCCCGTCCTCGTCGTGGTTGTACACCGGGACCTGGGCGATCAGCTCGGTCGTGTAGGTGTCCGGGGACCACAGCCGCACGTCGCCGCCGCGGGTGATGTGCATGACGCGGCCGTCGGGCAGGACCGCCAGGCCCATGGGTTCGCCCACGGCGTCCTCGCCCTGCGCGAGGGTGACCTTCTCGAAGTTGTCCCACTGCGTGGCGCCGCAGTCGCCCTCGGCGGTCCCGGCCGCCCACCGCAGTCCGCCGAGCAGGTGCTGGGTGAACTCCGGCTCGGAGTAGGACTCGACGGTGTGGCCGCCGCCGGTGTACCAGGACCGGCCGCCGTCGTAGGCCTGACACCAGGCGATCGGGTGGTCCCACCCCATCTGGCCCCCGGGGTCGACCTGGTCGGCGTAGGAGTCCTCGTCGAGCCCGGCTAGGACGTGCACGTCACCGCGGGGGGACAGGTCGAAGTCGTACCACTCGTCGCGGCGTTCCCAGCTGGCCGGAAGGTGCTCGGTGGAGGGGTGGACCCTGTCGTTGACCACCACCTGGGCGTCCTGCGTGCCGGGCGGGTGGCTGGAGAAGTAGCCGCCGACGAGGTCGCCGTACCACTCCCAGTCGTAGTGGGTGTCGGAGGCGGAGTGGACGCCGACGAAGCCGCCGCCGCCCTGGACGTAGCGCTCGAAGGCGCCCTGCTCCTCCTCGTTGAGCACGTCGCCGGTGGTGGACAGCCAGATCACCGCGTCGTAGGCGGCCAGGTCCTCGTCGTTGAACACCGAGGAGTCCTCGGTGTGCGCGGTCTGGAAGCCGTGTTCCTCGCCGAGCGCCTCGATGAGCGCGACGCCGTGGGGGATCGAGTCGTGCCGGAAGCCGGTGGTCTTGGAGAAGATCAGCGTGTTGAACGCGTCCTCACCGGTCTCGTCGGCGTGGGCGACCGGTGCGGTCAGGGTGAGCGCCATGGCGACGCCCGACGCCAGCGCGCCCAGTCTCAGCAGGGGTCTCTTCTTCTTCATACGGAACCTCACCTGGGGGGTGGGAGCGAATCGATGAGTCCGTGCGGCGTGCCGGCGCCGACGGCAGGGCGGCCCGGTGGTCGTGGCCCGGTGGGGGCCGTGTGGCTGCGACCGGTGGGCTGACGGGGAGTTCCTGCTATCAGGTGCGGGAAGCGGGGGTGCCGCCTCATCGGTCTCAGCCCATACCGGCTCCTTTCCTCGCTGTCCCTGCCGGAGGCGGACGACGCGGTGGCCGGGGATCGGAGCCGCCCGGCTCGTCAACGCCCCGTCCACGTCTCGGAGGAGGAGGCCCGGCGGGTCGCCGCCGCCGGACTTCACCTGGTGCAGGCGGTGCAGCTCTTGGTAACCGGCGAAGGCCATGCTGGCGGTCCGGAGACGCCACATCGCCCAGCCTTGTGACCTGCCTCACCTGCTGCCTCGAACCGTACGTCGGGCTTATGTCGATCGTCAAGCAGAAGTTGTCAGTGGAGGTCGCAATAGGTGAAGTCCGGTCATTCAATAGACCCTGGTCCGCAGGGGGATGCGGTGCGTGCTTCCGGGGTCTGCGAGCGCGCCTGGTGTCACCGTCCGGGTTCACTGTGTGGCTCATGGTGTGCGAGTGGTGGCATGCGAAGGCGCCGGTGGAATCCTTCGTCGGCACCGACGGAGACCTCCACCGGCGCTACCTGTCCGGCGGGCGGGACCTCACTCCATGAGCTGCTTCTCCCCGCGTTCCGCCCCGGTGCCGTGGTATCTGCCCAGGGGCAGCATGAGGGGCCTTCCCGACGTGGGGTCGGTGATCACCTCGCTGCGCAGGCCGAACACGGCGTGCACCGTCTCAGGGGTGAGCACCCGCTCGGGCGTGCCCGCGGCGTGCAGCCGACCGGAGGCGAGCGCGATGAGGTGGTCGGCGTAGCGCGCAGCCAGGTTGAGGTCGTGCAGGACCAGCACGATCGTCGTCCCCAGCGAGCGGTTGAGGTCGGTGAGCAGGTCCAGCACCTCGACCTGGTGGCTGACGTCGAGGAACGTGGTCGGCTCGTCCAGCAGGAGCAGGTCCGTGCGCTGGGCCAGGGCCATCGCGATCCACACGCGCTGGCGCTGTCCGCCGGAGAGCTCGTCGACGGGCCTGTCGGCGAGGTCGACCGTCTGCGTCGCCTCCAGCGCCTCGGCCACGGCCTCGTCGTCCTCCCGGCTCCACCGCGAGAGCATCTTCTGGTGGGGGTGGCGGCCCCGCCCGACGAGGTCGCTCACGGTGATGCCCTCTGGGGCGATCGGCGACTGCGGCAGCAGTCCGAGCGTGCGCGCGAGCTCCTTGGACGGTAGGCGGTGCACCTCCTTGCCGTCCAGGAGCACGTGCCCGACCCGGGGCGCGAGCAGTCGCGACATCGAGCGCAGCAGGGTGGACTTGCCGCACGCGTTGGCGCCCACGATCGCGGTGATCCTCCCGGGCGGGATGGTCAGGTCCAGGGACTCGATGACGACGCGGTCCTTGTAGCCGAGCGTCAGGTCCTCGACGAGCAGCGAATGGGCCGTGGTCACAGGGAGCCTCCCACGCGGTTGGTGCGGACGATCAGGTAGACGAGGTAGGGGGCGCCGAGCACGCCGGTGACGACCCCGACCGGGTAGCGGGTCCCGAAGGCGAACTGCGCGCACAGGTCGGCGACCAGGATCAGCAGCGCCCCGACCAGCGCGGAGGGTACGAGCAGGGAGCCGTTCGGCCCGACCAGGCGTGCCGCGATCGGCCCCGACAGGAAGGACACGAAGGCCACCGGCCCCGCCGCTGCGGTCGCGAAGGCGATGAGCCCCACCGCCGCGACGATCGCGACGAGCCGGGTCAGGTCCACGCGCACGCCCAGGGCCGAGGCGGTGTCGTCGCCCAGCTGGAGCGCGGAGAGGTTGCCCGACTGGTGCAGGAGCACGGGGGAGAGCACGGCCAGCGCGACCAGCACCGGGACGGTCTGGTCCCAGCTGGCGCCGTTGAGGCTGCCGGTCAGCCACCGCATCGCCTCCTGGAGGTCCCACTGGGCGGCCTGGTCGAGGATGTAGTCGGTGACGCTGGTGAGCATGGCGGCGATGCCGATGCCGATCAGGATCAGGCGCGTCCCGGCCACCCCGTCCTTGAAGGACAGCCCGTACACAGCCAGCGCCACGAGCAGGCCCGCGACGATCGCGAAGGCCGAGACCCCGGCCTCCCCGAGCGAGAGCACCACGATCGCGAACACGGCCGCCGCGCTGGCCCCCGCGCTGATGCCGATGATGTCCGGGCTGGCCAGGGGGTTGCGCAGCATGGTCTGGAACGTGACGCCCGCGAGCCCGAAGCACAGCCCCGCCGCCACCGCGAGCACGGCCCGCGGCAGCCGGAGCCGCCCCACGGTGAACGAGGCGCCCGGCACGTCCTGGCCCAAGACCACCCGCACGACGTCGCCCAGCGGGTAGAAGGTCTGCCCGACCATCAGGGTCAGGACGAACACGAGGACGATCGAGACGGCCAGGGCGGCGATCACGACGCGCCGCCGGTACGCGCGGCGCACCCGGCCGCGGGTGACGGTCTCGACGGTGGAGGCGCTCACAGTGCACGAACCTTCTGACGGCGGACGATGTAGATGAAGAACGGGGCGCCGATCAGCGCGGTCACGATCCCCACGTCGATCTCCGCGGGGCGCGCCACGATGCGGCCGACCACGTCCGCCGCGGTCAGCAGGGCGGCGCCGGTGAGCGCTGAGAACGGGATCAGCCACCGGTGGTCCACGCCCACGAGCAGGCGGCACACGTGCGGGACGACCAGGCCGACGAAGCTGATCGGCCCGGTCACGGCGGTGCTCGCGCCGCACAGCACGACCGCGCCGACGAAGGCCGCGCCCCGCGCGAGGGCGACGCGTTCGCCCAGGCCCGCGGCGAGCTCGTCGCCCAGCGCGAGGAGGTTGAGCGCACGCGCCGACAGCAGGCACACGACGAACCCGGCCAGGAGGAAGGGCAGCACCTGCGTGACGCTGTCGAAGGTCCCGCCGCCCACGCCGCCGATCTGCCAGGACCGGGCCCCGTCGGCGATGTCGGCGCGCGGGAGCACGACGGCCCTGATGAAGGAGGCCAGGGCCGCGGTGGTCGCCGCCCCGGCGAGGGCGAGCTTGAGCGGTGTGGCCCCGCCCCGTCCCAGGGAGCCGATCGTGTAGACGAACACCGTGGTGACGCCCGCGCCGACGATCGCCACCCAGACGAAGCTGGTCGCGGAGGCCAGGCCGAAGTAGGCGATGCCCGCGACGACGGCGAGCGAGGCGCCCATGGTCACGCCCAGGATGCCCGGGTCGGCCAGCGGGTTGCGGGTCACTCCCTGCATGACCGCCCCCGCCACGCCCAGGGCGGCGCCGGCGAGCACGGCCAGCAGCGTGCGGGGGATGCGCTTGGCCACCGCCGCCTGGTCGAAGTTCTCGGTCGCGCCGCCGAACGCCGCCACGACGGCCGACCAGGGCACGTCGCGCGAGCCGACGACGACCGAGGCGAACATGAGCGCGGCCAGTGCGCACAGCACCACCAGCAGCCACAGGGTCTTGCCGCGCCTCGGGCGCCGCACGGCGGCGGCGCCCGAGGCGGCGGGTGCGACTCGCGTTGTCACTGCGCCCCGTCAGCTGCTTCGGCGAGGAGCGACAGGTAGTCGTCCAGGACCCACGAGATCGACAGCGGGGTCGGGTTCGCGGCCGTGCCCAGCGGGTCGTCACCGGGGAGGTTGACGACGGAGCCGTTCTCCACCGCGGGCATCTGCGACAGCAGCGGGTCGCCCTCCAGGGTCTGCACCAGCTCCTCACCGCCGTAGGTGACGATGATGTCGACGTCGTTGAACGCGTCCGCCTGCTCGGCGCTCTGGCTCAGGGAGAACTGCTCGGTCTCGGCCGAGGCGGTCGCGATGCTCTCCGGCGTCTCCAGGCCCAGGTCCTCGAAGAACATGGCGCGCGTGTCGTGCGTGGTGTAGAAGCTGACCTCGCTCAGGTCCGTGGTGTCCACGTGGGTCAGGAACATCGCGGACCGGCCCTCGAACTGCGGGTACTCCGCGACCGAGTCGGCGATCTCCTGCTCCAGGCCGGCGATGAGCTCCTCGCCCTCGGCCGCCATGCCCAGGGCCTGACTGTTGAGCTCGATCATCTCCCGCCACGGCGTTCCCCAGGCGGTCTCGGGGTAGGCGACGACGGGGGCGATCTCGCTCAGCGTGTCGTAGTCCTCCTGGGTCAGCCCGGAGTAGGCGGCCAGGATCACGTCCGGCGCGGTGTCCGCGACGGCCTCGAAGTCGATGCCGTCCGTCTCGTCGAACAGGACCGGGGTCTCCGCGCCCAGTTCGGTGAGCTTCTCCTCGACCCAGGGCAGCACGCCGTCGCCGTTGTCGTCGCCGAAGTCGGCGGAGGCCATGCCGACCGGTACGACCCCCAGGGCCAGCGGGACCTCGTGGTTGGCCCAGTTCACCGTCGCGACCCGCTCGGGCTTGGACTCGATGGTCGTCGTGCCGAGCGCGTGCTCGATGGTGACGGGGGTCCAGTCCCCGGAACCGCCGCCGTCCTCTCCACCGGAGGAGTCGGAGGAGCTGCCGGAGGAGCAGGCGGCGAGCGCCACGGTGAGCAGCGCGGCGGTGGAGAGCGCGGCCAGCCTTGAAACGCGGGGCATGGTTTCCTTCCCATCGTGGCCCTGGGGCCTCTTGTGGCCGTGGGGCCTCAGCCATGGCGGTGCCATGGTCCGGCTCCCGCACCGCCCCGGCGCGCACACGGGGGTGTGCGTCCGGGAGGGGACCGGTCAGGTGCGGGGGTGCGTGGGGGACAGGGGCCCAGGGGCGCACACGCCGACCCGACCGCGGCGATGCCGAGAGATTAGGTTTGCCTAACCGAATTTAGGGTGTCCTTGGTGGGTTCGCAATCACGTAGATGTGACATCTTTTGTAGCGAATCGGACAAGAGGGGCGTGACGGGGGAGGCTGGAGGGGCTGGTGGGGCCTGTGCCGCCGGCCCTGTGGCGGAAGCTGAAACGGTGTCCCGGCGGGCCTCACAGGGCGCGGAAGCGCCCCGGACTCAGCCCCGTGACCCGCCGGAAGGCCACGCCGAACGCGCTCGCCGAGTGGTAGCCCACACACACCGCCACCTCGTCGATCTCGTCCCCCCGCGCGAGCATCGTCACCGCGTGCTGCACGCGCGCGGTGGTCAGCCACTGGCTGAACCCCAGACCCGTCTCGGAGCGGAACGCCCGGGTGACGGTGCGGGTGCTCACGCCGAGCCGCGCCGCCCACACGGCCAGGGTGGTGGTGTCGGCGGGGTCCTCGCGCACGGCGGCGACGATGGGGGCCAGCAGCGGCGACTCGGGGATGTGCAGGATCAGCTCGTGCTGGGCGGGGGCGAGGATGTCCAGCACCATCGCCTCGGTCCTGGAGCGCTCGTCCGCGGTGAGGTCCTCGGCGTCGAGCCGGTCGAGCAGGAGCCGCAGGAGCGGGGTGACCTCCATCGCGACGGGCCCGTCGGAGATCGAGGGCACGGCGTGGACGCCGAACTGCGCGGCGCGGTGCCAGGTTCCCGCTGGGGTCCAGCCGGAGTGGCGCGTTCCGGCCGGGAGCCACAGGCCGACCGTGGGGGTGATCGTCCAGACCCGCGTGCCGATGGTGGCGGAGGAGGCGCCCCGCTGGTTCCAGAGCAGTTCGTGCGTCGGGTGCGAGTGCTCCTCCCAGAACGTGTCCCGGGGGATGATCTCGGTGCTGCCCATGACGACGAAGGGCACCTCGATCTCACCGGCGGCGTAGGAGGGGAGCCTGCGGCTGTCGATCGCGTCGCGCTGCGGGGGTTTGGCGGAGCGCGGCCGGGCCCGGCGGCCCGATCGGGTGTCTTGTTCGACCACGTCATCCAGGTTAGGCGCCGGTGGGCGCTGCACCGGCGGCGGCCGGGGCCGTCCTGCAGGTCGGGCTCCAGTACCCCAGCACCCCCAGCTCCGGAACAGCCGTTCCGGGGCCGGGACGGAGGGGCGCGCTGAGAACCGCGTTCCCGTTCCCCGGCTTCGCGCGGAGCCCTTGACCTCAATAAAAGTTGAGGTTCAAGAATGATGGTCACCACTCACGACACGAAGGAGAGGCGCGTGCGTACGACGCGTAGTCAGCGGCGGAGGCCACGTTCGGGGATGAGGCCACGCCCGGGGGTGCTGCTCGCCAGCGTCATGCTGGGCGTTCTGGTCGTGGCCATGTCGATCTCGGGGACGGCGGTGGCCGTCCCGAACATCGGGGTGGACCTGGAGGCCTCCGGCGCTCCGCTGCACTGGGTGGTGGCCGGCTACAACCTCACCTTCGCCGCGTTCACCCTGGTCTGCGGCTCCCTGGCCGACCTGTTCGGGCGGCGGTTGCTGTTCGCCGTCGGCGCGCTCGTCTTCCTCGCGGGCAACCTGGCCAGCGCCCTGGCCGGTGACATCCTCCTCCTGGACGCGGCCCGCCTGCTCACCGGTGTCGGCGGCGCGGCGGTCATGGCCAGCGGCGGCGCCCTGTTGGCCACCGCCTTCGACGGTGCCGCGCGCACCCGGGCCTTCGCCGCCATGGGCACCATGGCGGGGGTGGGCATCGCGATCGGCCCGACCCTGTCGGGTCTGCTGGTCGGCGCCGTGGGCTGGCGTACGGCGTTCCTGGTCTACGCGGCGGTCGGCCTGCTCATCCTGGTCGGAGCGGTGTTCGTCGCCGAGTCGCGGGCCTCCGAACGCCCGCGCGTCGACTGGTTCGGCGCGGTGGCCTTCGTGGTCAGCCTGACGCTGGTGATGTACGCGGTCATCGAGGCGCCCGAGGCGGGTTGGGGGACCCCGGCGGTGGTGGGCGCCTTGGCGGCCGGTGCGGTGCTCCTCGCGCTCTTCTTCGTCATCGAGAGCCGGGTGGCCCGGCCGGTGCTCGACCTGAGCCTGGTCCGCGACGGACGGTTCATGGCCTGGTGCCTGGCGACGCTGACCACCTCGGTCGGTTTCCTGGGGGTGCTGGTCTTCCTGCCGACCTACCTCCAGGGGGTGCAGGGAGTGTCCGCCCAGACAGCCGGTCTGATGATGCTCATGCTCACGGCACCGGTGCTGGCGGCCCCGTCCCTGGGCGGGTGGCTGGTCGCCAGGGGTGTGTCGGCACGCGGGACGATCGTCGTCGCGCTGCTGCTCGTGGCCGGGGGCAACGCGCTGCTCACCGTGCTCCACCCGCAGATCAGTGCTCTGGGACTGGCCCTGCCCCTGGTACTGGTCGGCACCGGCATGGGTCTGTCGTTCGGTATCACCGACGGCCAGGCGATGGGCGTCATCGAACCCCGGAAGGTGGGCATGGCGGCGGGTTTCCTCAACACGCTCCGCGGTGGCGCCGAGGCCCTGGTCATCGCGGTCTTCGGGGCGGCGCTGACCAGCATCGTCGCCGCCCGCACGGGATCGTCCGAAGCCGCCGCCCGGGTGACCGCCGGGGACGTGGGAGGGCCGGGGGTCCTTGCCGATCACCTCACGGCGGCCTGGGACATCACGTCCTGGGGTGTCGCGGCCCTGTCGCTGGCCGCCACGGCCGTGGTGTTCGCGCTCCTGGCCCGGCGCCGGGGCGCGGTGGGAGGGGTTTCCCAGCAGGAGGGGACGGAGAGGGAGGAGACGGAGCCCACGGGGCCGGAACCCGTCGAGAGCTAGCCCGTCGAACGCCGACGCTTCCGCGGCGTGCCGAGGCGGCCCGGAGGAGCGCGGCCGGGCCGCCGGGCCGCTGACCGGTTGCCTGTCCCGCCCGCGTCATTCAGGGTTGCGCCTGTCGTGCCGCATGTGCGCGCTGGCGGCGGGCATCGTGAGATCAAACGTGAAAACGATGACCAAATGTGGCCACAGTGAATCCAGGTTCCATCTGGGTGGGTTTTCGTTCATGTTGTCTCTAATGTGCGCATCTCTGTGTGATGTGGGTTACTCGGGAAAGGTTTTTTCGAGCCTGTTAGCCTCACCTCTCGGCCCAGGACAACCACCGACCGCGCCCCGATGGCGCGGACCCCCAACAGGTGATCCCCACCCTGGATGAGAGAGCCCTGCCATGACCCTCCGTACTCGGGTACGCGTCGCCGCCCTCATGGCGTCGGTACTCCTGCTGCCCGTCCTGTCCACACCCGCTCTCGCGGGAGAGGGGCTCAAGGTCACCTCCACCGACTACCCCTCCGGAGACGAGTTCCATGGTGCGCCCGGCCAGCCCGGGGAGTTCACCTTCTCCAGCACCGGTGCCGAGGACGTCCAGAGCTACTTCTACGCTCTCAACGGCGGCTCCTGCGTCCACGAACTCACCCCGGAGGAGCCCGGCGGGTCGGTAACGGTGACCCTCACTCCGCGCCGGGAAGGACCCAACAGCATCTACGCGCGTACTGTGGACGCTTCCGGCAACTCCTCCGACTGCGTACTCGTCTACTCCTTCCTCGTCGCCCCACCCAGCGACCCGGTGGCCCACTTCACCTTTGACGAGGGCCAGGGCGACCACGCCGCCGACATCGCCGATCCCGACCGAGGCGCGACCCTGTCCGACGGCGTGGAGTGGGTCCGCGGCCGGGTCGGCTCGGTCGAGAACCCCGACACCAACCCCGCTCCGCGCATGGAGGGCACCGCCGTCCACCTCGGTGGCGGTACCGGCGGCGACCCGGGTTCCTACGACGAGATCACCGTTGACCACCCCACCGTCGACACCTCCGGCACCTTCTCCGTCTCGGCCTGGGTGAAACTGGACCGAGCCCACGACGACCACATCGCCGTTGCCCAGGAAGGCGCCGCGCGGAGCGCCTTTCGTCTCGGCTACCGGGGCGACACCGGCAAGTGGGTGTTCGAGATGTCATCCGAGGACGGATATCAGCACGCTTCCCCGGGGTGGACCGTGACCGCTTCCACCGACTCCGCCGAGATCGGGGCGTGGACCCACCTCCTGGGTGTCCACGACGACAAGACCGGCGAGCTCACCCTCTACGTCGACGGTGTCGAGCAGGACACCGCCGCCCACCCGGGACCGTGGAACACCCGGGGGCCTCTCACCATCGGGCGCGCCCTGTCCCAGGGCACGAGCGGCTACCACTGGTCCGGGGCCATCGACGACGTCAGGGTGTGGGACCGGGTCGTTCCGGACGAGGCCGTGTCCGCTTCCGAGACCAACTCCGAGGTATGGCGTCTGGCCAACCGTCCGATCGCCGCCGAAGGTCTATGGAAGCTCGACGAGTGGGACGGCACGACCGTGGACGACGCCACCGACCACGGACTCGACGCTGTCCTGCACGGTGACCCCCTCACCGCGTGGAACACCGCTGAGAACGACATCACCTTCTCCCCTGGTATGCGGTTGGGCGGCGGCGACGAGTACGTCGAGGCTTCCGGCCCGGCTGTGCGCACAGACCGCAGCTTCAGTGTCGCGGCCTGGGTGCGCCTGGACGAGACGGGCAAAAGCGTCAACGCCACCGCTGCCAGCCAGACCGGCGAGTTCCAGAGCGGCTTCGAGTTGGGCTACCAGGGCTCGAACAGTTCATGGGTGTTCAAGATGGCCCCCCACGACGACGCCCCCGCCTCCGGTCCGGACGGATGGTCCTACGCCTACTCCAGTACCGCCGCCCGGCTGGGGGAGTGGACCCACCTGACGGGGATCTATGACCACACCGGTGGTGAGCTGGTGCTCTACGTCAACGGATCCGAGGAGTCCCGTGTGGCGATGGACCACGCCTGGCACGCCGACGGCCCGCTCCGGATCGGCAGCGCGCAACACGGTGGCTCCAACATTCACCACTGGACTGGCGATATCGACGACGTCCACGTCTACCAGGGCGTCCTCGACGGCTCCTCGGTATCCTCCGTTTACAGCGGGCTCTTCCCGGGCGCCCAGCGCTGATCGTTGCCGGGGCCGGGCCCTGTGAAGTGATGACGGCCGTGCCGGACTCCGGTCCGGCGCGGCCGTCGGCGTGTGGCGGCGCTCACCGGGGTGTGTGGACGGGGGCCCGCACCTGCGGACCGCTCAGCGCAGCGCGTCAGCCCTTGAGCGGATCGTGCCCCCAGTTCATCAACGAGTACCGCCACGGGGTCCCGCTCGGGTCCCCGGACGGCTTCTGCGCCAGGTGGCGGTGCACGTAACCGGTGACCTTGCGCATGTGCTCGTAGTCCTGCTCCTTGAGGTCACCGTCGGAGGAGCGCAGGATGTCCACGATCCGCCGTCCCGAGCGGTGCCCCTTGGACTCTCCGCCGCCCTCGCCCACGGACTTCGACTCGTCGGTCTCCAGCCACCGCTCCAGTTCCTTGGGTGTCATGTTGACCGCCTCACCGAACTCCTGCCGGATCTGTCGCCGCTGCTTGTCGTCCATGTCCCGGCCTCCAAGGTTCTGACGGGCGGGCGCACCCGCCACCACCCGTGGCGCGGGCCGTCGGCGCACCGCGGTCAGCCCTCGGCGCGCCTGCCGAGTACGCGCGGCGCGGTCTTGCGGGCCGACCCTGTCACGGGACGCTCTACCCCAATCCCCCGCAGCGGACCGCCCCGGGCCGTCCCCGCCGCCGGGACGCTCTGCGCCGCCCCCCGGTCAGGGCCGGTACACCGCCGTCGAGCCCCGCACCACCAGTTCCGGGGTGAACAGCACCCGCTCGTGGACGTGCTCGCCGTGGTTCAGCTCCGACTCCAGCAGGCGCATCGCCGCCCGGCCCAGCTCGTACTTGGGCTGGGCCACCGTGGTCAGCCCCGGGTGCACCAGGTCGGCGAAGTCCACGTTGTCGTAGCCCACCACCGACATGTCCTCGGGCACCCGCAGGCCCCGCTGGCCCAGGCCCTTCATCACGCCGAGCGCCAGCTGGTCGTTGGCGCAGAACACCGCACGCGGCCGCTGCCGCGGCCCTCCGCCCAGCACCGCGTCCACCGCCCGCTCGCCCTGCTCGGGGTTGAGCAGCGGCTGCTCGACCACCCGCACGCACGTGTCCGGGTCCAGCCCGGCCTCCGTGAAGGCGTCGCGCAGTCCCTCGTGCCTGCGCCTGACCTGTTCGATGGCGAACGGCCCCGTCAGGAAGGTCACCGTCTCGTGCCCCAGCCCGATGAGGTGCCTCCCGGCCGCCATGCCGCCCGCGTGGTTGTCCACGCTGACGCTGCACCCCACGTCCTCGGCGACGTCGCCCCGGTCCAGGGCCACCCAGAAGGTCCCCTGGCGGCTCAGCCACAGCAGGTCCGACAGGTCGTCGTCCACGGGCATCACCACGGCCCCGGCCGCCCGCTGCTCGGCCAGCAGGCGCACGTTGCGCTGTTGGCGCTCGCGCTTCTCGGCGGAGTTGAGCAGCACCACGGCCAGCCCGGACCCGGCCGCCTCGTCCTCCACGCCCCGTGCGACCTCGGTGAAGAACGGGTTGGTCACGTCCAGCACGAGCAGTCCCACCGACTCGCTGCGCCCCGAGCGCAGGCTGCTGCCGGAGGAGTTGCGCACGTAGTCGAGTTCGGTGATGGCCGCCTCGACCCGCAGACGGGTGGCCTCGGCGACGCGCTCGGGACGGTTGAGCACGTTGGACACGGTTCCGGGCGAGACCCCGGCGTGCCGGGCGACCTCGGTGATACCCACGCCGCGGCGTGCGTTGGGGGACCTGGTGGACAAGGGGCTTCTCCCGTGCGTGTGCGGAGGGCGATGCGAAGCATCGTACTCACACCCCGATTGAAACGTGTCAATCCACTGCCCGTGGCGGGGTGCTCCTGGCCCCGCAACTGCTGGAAAGGGCTTACCGGCAGCAGGGTCGTTATCGGGGCGAGACCTGCGAATTCTCGGGTGTTCCTCTTGACGGTGTGGTGTGGGGCACTTAACATCCACTTCATATTAAAACGTTTTTGCCGGTCACGGCAAACAGACACGGCAAAGAGAAGGAGGGCGCACGTGGACCCAGCAGAGGTCCCCCCACCCCTCGCCCTGGTCGACGTCACCAAGTCCTTCGGGAGTGTCAGGGCCCTGCGGGGGCTGTCCCTGGAACTGCGCTCCGGAGAGATCCACGCACTGGTGGGCGAGAACGGGGCGGGCAAGTCCACCCTGGTCAAGACCATCGCGGGTGTACACCGACCGGACGGCGGGCAGGTGCTCGTGGACGGCCGCCCCGAGGAGTTCGCCGCGCCCGTGGACGCCCAGCGCGCCGGGGTCGCGGTCATCTACCAGGAACCCACGCTGTTCCCCGACCTGTCGGTGGCCGAGAACATCTTCGTCGGCCGCCAGCCCCGCACCCGCATGCGCACCATCGACCGTGGCCGCATGCGCCGCGACACCCGGGAGGTCTTCACCCGCCTGGGTGTGGACATGGACCCCGACCGCCCCGCCCGGGGGTTGTCCATCGCCGACCAGCAGCTCGTGGAGATCGCCAAGGCCCTCACCCGCCAGGCGCGGGTCCTGGTCATGGACGAGCCCACCGCCGCCCTGTCCGGTGTGGAGGCCGAGCGCCTGTTCACCGTCGCCCGCACCCTGCGCGACGCCGGTTCGGCGCTGCTGTTCATCTCCCACCGCTTCGACGAGGTCTTCGCCCTGTGCGACCGCATCACCGTGGTCCGCGACGGCGCGTTCGTCTCCTGCGACCCCACCGGCGACCTGGACGTGGACACCGTCGTACGCCGCATGGTCGGCCGTGAGGTCACCAGCCTCTACCCCAAGGAGGAGGCCGAGCGCGGCGAGGTCCTGCTGGAGGTCGACGGCCTGACCCGCCACGGCGTGTTCGCCGACGTGTCCTTCTCGGTGCGCGCCGGGGAGATCGTCGCCCTGTCCGGGCTGGTCGGCGCCGGACGCAGCGAGGTCGTCCGCGCCGTGTTCGGGGTGGACCGCTACGACGCGGGAACCGTGCGGGTGGAGGGCAGGCCGCTGGCGCCGGGGCGGCCCCGGGCCGCCATGGCCGCCGGGCTCGCCCTGGTCCCGGAGGACCGCCGCCAGCAGGGCCTGGTCATGGAGTCCTCCATCGAGCGCAACGCCACCGCCACCCGCCGCTGGCCGCTCAGCCGCCTGGGCCTGCTGCGCCCCCGCGCCGAACGCGACTCCGCGCGCGAGTGGGGCGAGCGCCTGAGCCTGAGGTTCGGCCGCCTCACCGACCCCGTCTCCACCCTCTCCGGCGGCAACCAGCAAAAAGTCGTCCTGGCCAAGTGGCTGTCCACCGAACCCCGCGTGCTCTTCGTGGACGAGCCCACGCGCGGCATCGACGTGGGCACCAAGGCCGAGGTCCACCGCCTGCTGTCCACCCTCGCGGGCCGGGGGCTGGCCATCGTCATGGTCTCCAGCGAGCTCCCCGAGGTCCTGGGCATGGCCGACCGGGTCCTGGTCATGCACGAGGGCCGGGTCACCGCCCACCTGGACCGCGGGGAGGCCGACGAGGAGTCGGTCATGTACGCGGCCACCGGACAGCGACCGAGCGAGGCCGCATGACGAACACGGTCAGTACCGTCCCCACCTCCGCCCCCGCGCGCCGCAGGCTCCAGTTCCGCGAACTCGGCGTGCTCCTGGCCGTGGTGATCCTCGTGACCGCCACCTGGCTGTACAACCCCGGGTTCCTGTCCAGCCAGGGCGTGCGCGACCTGTTCCTGGGCGCCACCGTCCTGTCCGTCCTCGCCGTCGGCCAGGCCCTGGTCCTGATCACCAGGAACGTCGACCTCTCGGTCGGCTCGGTCATGGGCCTGTCGGCCTTCGGCACCGGCCTGCTGTTCGTGACCTTCCCCGGCCTGCCCGTCCCCGTCGCGATGCTCGCCGGAGTCGGCATCGGCCTGGTCGCGGGGCTGCTCAACGGCCTGCTGGTCACCACCGTGCAGGTCCCCGCCCTGGTCGTCACCCTGGGCACCCTGTACGCCTATCGCGGCCTCAACCACTGGTGGGCCGGGGGCGGGCAGGTCAACGCCCACGACATGCCCGACTCCTTCCTGCTCCTGGGCCGTTTCAGCGTCCTGGGGGTGCCCCTGCCCGCCGCGGTCGCCATCGTCGTGGTCGCCGTCGTGGGCTTCTACCTCGCCAGCTACCGCTCGGGCCGCGAGCTGTACGCCATCGGCTCCGACGCCGACGCCGCACGGCTCTCGGGCATCCCCGCCTCGCGCCGCGTCACCTGGGCCTTCGCCGCCAACGGCGCCCTGGCCGGGCTGGCCGGGGTGCTCTTCGCCGCCCGTTACGGCACCGTCGACTCCACCGTGGGCACCGGCATGGAACTCCAGGTCGTCGCCGCGGCCGTGGTCGGCGGCGTGGCCATCGCGGGCGGCGTGGGCACCGTCTACGGCGCCGCGCTCGGCGCCGTCCTGCTCACCACCATCACCGCGGCCCTGCCCATCTGGCAGGTCAACCAGTTCTGGCACCAGGCGGTGGTGGGCGCGCTCATCCTGGCTGCCATCGGCCTGGACCGGCTGCTCGCGGTGCGTACCGCGCGCAGGCTTCGAGGAGGAGGTGCCCGTGGCGCCTGAACGCACCGTCACCGCTCCCGCCCCCGACCGGGCGCCCGAGGGCGTCCCGGACCGGGGTCCTGGAGGCCCCGGCCGGATCCGGTCGCTGCTCTCGGCCCGCGAGGCGCCGGTGGTGGGCGCGCTCGTGGTCACCCTGCTGGCCGCCGGGCTGTTCGTGGACATGTTCGCCACCGCGCGCAACATCGACTTCCTGGTGCTGAGCGTGTCCGCCATCGCCCTGATGGCCCTGCCGATGACGCTCATCGTCATCACCGGCGAGATCGACCTGTCGGTGGCCAGCACCCTGGCGCTGACCAGCGCCACCCTGGGACTACTGTGGGAGGCCGGGGTCGCCATCGAGACGGCCCTGTGGATCTGCCTGGCCGTGGGCGCGCTGTTGGGCGCCCTCAACGGGTTCCTGGTCACCGTGTGCGGACTGCCGTCCCTGGCCGTGACCATCGGCACCATGGCCCTGTACCGGGGCCTGGCCTACGTGCTGCTCGGCGACCGCGCCGTGGCCAGCTACCCCCAGAGCTGGGTCAGCGGCGCCCGGGCGCCCTTCCTGGGCGTGGAGGGCCTGCCGTGGATCGCCGTGGCGATCCTGGTCCTGGCCGTGCTGTTCGGGGTGCTGCTGCACGCCACCGCCGTGGGCCGCTCGCTGTTCGACATCGGCAACAACGACGAGGCCGCACGCTTCACCGGGGTGTCGGTGCGCTGGACCAAGTTCTGGCTGTTCACGCTCAGCGGCACGGTGGCCGCCGGGGCCGGGGTCTTCTGGACCCTCCAGTACGGCACCTCCCGCGCCGACACCGCCTTCGGCCTGGAACTCCAGGTCGTGGCCGCCGTCCTGCTCGGCGGGGTGTCCATCTTCGGCGGGGTCGGCTCGATCCTGGGCGTGCTGAGCGGCGTCGTGCTGCTGGGCGCCATCCGCAACGCCCTCCAGCTGTTCGGCATCAGCAGCGAGGTCCTCCAGATCGTCACCGGCCTCATCCTCATCGCCTCCGTCGTCACCCCCAACATCGTGGCCCGGCTGCGCGCCAGACGCGCACCCGGCCCCAGTCCCTCCTCAGCCCCGGCCGCGGCGCCGTCCGCCGCGTCCGCCCCCACCAAGGGAGAACAGTCATGACCCAAGGCAACCCACGCCACCTGCTCCTGGCCGCGTCCGCGTTCGCGGTGCTGATGACCGCCGCCTGCGGCGGGGGCACCACCATCGAGGACGCCCAGGAGGAGAACGAGACCGGGCCGACCGGCACCGCCGACCCCGACGCGCAGATCCCCGAGGGCCTGAAGATCGACTTCCTGCCCAAGCAGCTCAACAACCCCTTCTTCGAGATCGTCAACCAGGGCGGCACCGAGGCCGTCGATGAGGTCGGCGGAACGGCCACCGAGCGCGGTGGCACCGAGGCCACCGCCGACTCCCAGGTGGAGTACATCAACGCGGCCAGCCAGGCGGGCAGCGACGTCATCGTGATCGCCGCCAACGACCCCGACGCGGTCTGCCCGGCGCTCAACGAGGCCCGCGACAACGGCGCGGCCATCGTCGGCTACGACTCCGACGCCAACTGCACCGACGTGTTCGTCAACCAGTCCACCACCGACCTCATCGGCCGCACCCTGGTCGAGATGATCGCCGAGGACCTGGGCGGCGAGGGCACCTTCGCCGTGCTGTCGGCCACCCCCAACGCCACCAACCAGAACGCCTGGATCGCGGCGATGGAGGAGGTGCTCGCCGAGGAGGAGTACGCCGACCTGGAGCTGGTCGAGACCGTCTACGGCAACGACGACGACCTGGAGTCCTTCCAGGAGATGCAGGGGCTCATGCAGTCCCACCCCGACCTGGACGGCGTGGTCTCGCCGACCACCGTGGGCATCGCCGCGGCGGCCCGCTACATCAGCGACTCCGAGTACCAGGGGGAGGTCGCCGTCACCGGCCTGGGCACGCCCAACCAGATGCGCCAGTTCGTGCACGACGGCACCGTGGGGCAGTTCGCCCTGTGGAACCCGCTCGACCTGGGCTACCTGGCCGGGTACACCGGCGCCGCGCTCAAGGCCGGGCAGATCACCGGTGCCGAGGGCGAGACCTTCACGGCCGGGCGCCTGGGCGAGTTCACGTTCGAGACCGACGGGGAGATCGTGCTCGGCCCGCCGCAGGTCTTCGACGCCGAGAACGTGGACGACTTCGACTTCTGAGCCCGCTGCCGAGACCGCTCTCCGCGGCCGCCCCTGAGGCTGTCACCGGGTCCGGTCCGTGTGCCGGGGCCGCCCCCTGCGTCCGGGGCGGCCCCGGGGCTCCGGGAGCCTTCCACGGTCCTCCCGTCCCTTCGCGTCCGGTAGCCGTTCTCGCGGCCGTGGAGGCGTCTTGCGTGCACCCGGCACACGGAAAGCGGGCCCGGTCGGCGGCGCCCGGCCCGACGTGCCGCAATCCGTACCGCTTCGTGCATAACCGTCATGGTCTGTCACGCCTTCTCCAGACCCGTCCCACAGGAAGGACGTCCGTGCAGCGCGTCTGCTTCATCCTCAAGGTCCGTCAGGAACGCCTCGCCGAGTACCGGGAACGGCACGCCCAGGTGTGGCCGGAGATGCGCGAGGCCCTCAGCGCCACCGGCTGGCACAACTACTCGCTGTTCTGCACCGAGGAGGGCATGGTCGTCGGCTACCTGGAGACCGAGGACTTCGAGGCCGCCCGCGCCGCGATGGCCGAGACCGACGTCAACGCCCGCTGGCAGGCCGAGATGGCGCCGTTCTTCGAGGGCCTGCCCGGCCGTCCCGACGAGGGCATGGTGCCGCTGACCGAGGTCTTCCACCTCGCCTGACCGCCGCCTCGCCCGATCTCCGGCTTTCCCGACCCCCACGAGAGGAACCGCCGTGCCCCCCGTCCCGCGCTCCCCGCTGCGCGCCCTGACCGTACTCGCCTCCGGCGCCCTGGCGCTGGCCCTGACCACAGCCCTCACCGGCCCGGCGACCGCCGCCGACACGGCCGCCTCGGCGGCCGACACGCCCTCGGCCACGCCGCTGGGCAGCTGGACCCTGGACGAGGACGCCCTGTACTTCGTCTCCTACGACGGCCTGGTCAACAACGGCTCCTACCAGCAGTCCGGCATCCTCACCCACGGCCGGTACCAGTACGCCGCCTGGTACACCGAGGACCGCCACGCCCTCCTCGCGCGCCGCTCCCTCGACGGCGGCGCCTGGCGGACCCTCCGCCTGCCCCACCGGCTGAGCGTCGACGACTCGCACAACTCCATCTCGCTGGGCGTCTCCGCCGTGGACGGGCGCCTGCACGTGGGCATGGACACCCACAACAACCCGATCCACTACACGCGGTCCGAAGCCGGGCTGGTCACGGGCGGGGCGGACTGGAGCGCCGACTCCTTCGAGCCGATCCAGCGCGACCTGGCGGGCCTGGACACCGGCTCGATGACCTACCCCCGCTTCGTTCCCACGCCCGACGGCGGCCTCCAGTTCGCCTACCGCACCGGCGGTTCGGGTGACGGAACCCAGGAACTCGCCGAGTACGCCGACGGGGAGTGGACCCACCTGGGCGCCTGGTCCTCGCCGGACGGCTCCTACGCGGCCAACGGGGCGGTCAGCGACAGCCGCAACATGTACCTGCACGGGATCGGCTACGGCGACGACGGCCGGTTGCACGCCTCGTTCACCTGGCGCGAGACCGCGGCGGGCGGGGGCATCCTCTGCCACCCGGGCGGACTGTCCAACCACGACACCGGCTACGTCTACAGCGACGACGCCGGACGCACCTGGCGCACCGACGACGCCCGCCTCGCCGCGGTCACGGGCACCAGGATGCGGGTCTCCGTGGACACTCCCGGACACGTCGTGGACCCCCTGCCGCTCGACTACGCGCTCATGAACCAGGAGTCGCAGGCGATCGACTCCTCGGGCAACCCGCACGTGGTCATCAGCTACCGGCCGGGCAGGTTCGGGCACTGCTCGACCGACTTCGTCGACGACCGCAGACGGCAGGGGCGCACCTTCCACCTGCATCAGGACGACTCCGGGACCTGGCACAAGGTGGAGTTGCCCGAGCCGCTGAACGCCTTCGGGCGCTCCCGTCTGGTGCTCACCGAGGACGACACCGCCTACGTGGTCATGCCCTTCGGCCGCATCCTGGCCGCCACCGCCGACACCGGGTGGAGTGAGTGGACGACGGTCCACGACGGCGCGGGCGTCGACGCGTTCGGTGAGGTGCTGGTGGACGAGTCCCGGGTGGCCTCGGAGGGGATCCTGTCCGTCTTCTACCAGGAGGCGGGTTCGGGACCGTCCACGCCCATCCGCGTGGCCGACTTCCGGCTCGGCTGACCGGGGAGGGAAGGCCCGGCGCCCGGCCGGGCCCCTCCCCGGGCGTTCGGGGTCACTCGGCGGGCAGGTCCACCCGGATCTCCCCGCCGAGCGACGCGCCGCCCTCCAGTTCTAGGTCGTCGCCGCTCCAGAACCGTCCCGGGTCGTAGTACCCGGGCAGGCGCCCCGAGGGCAGCAGCCCCATGGCCTCGTAGGTCAGGGCGATCACCTCGGCGCAGTAGGCGGTCTCCAGCGCGCGCTCGCGCGCGCCCCGGCCGAAGGGCAGCTTGCGCAGGGGCAGGCGACCGCGCGCCCAGCGGGTGGCCATCTGGGTGGTGGAGGGGAAGGGGGTGCCGTTGAGCCGGGCGACCGTGCGCAGGGCGGCGTCCTCCATCGCACCGTCCGCCAGGGGGTCGAGCTGGCGCAGCCAGCCTCGCTGGCCGTACTTGCGGCCCCACACCAGGACGGCGTCGCGCAGGTCGTGCAGCTGTACGCCGCGCTGGTGCCTGCCGGTCCACACGTCGGGCAGGGACCGGCCGAGTTCGGCGTGCCACATCAGCGGCGGCAGATCCTCGACCACGATGGACATGCCGACGTGGTTGACCGGGCTGTTGGTGGTGATCTGGATGGCGCGGTCGGCCGCGCTCGTGCCGCGGAAGACCCAGACGTCACCGGTCCGGGTGAGCTCCAGCGCCTCGTTCAGGGACATGCTCGTGTCTGCCACACCCACTAGCCTAGGGAACATGCGTTGGTGGAAGGCCCTTGGAGTGGCCGCTTTCGTGGGCGTCGCGGCGACCGGTGCGGTGATCGCGCGGGACCAGCGGCAGCGCCGTGCCTACACCCCCGAACAGGTCAGGGAGCGGTTGCGCGAGCGCGCGGCCCGGGCCGAGACCACCGAGGCCGCCGGGACGGACGGGGCGGCCGGGATGACCGGAACGGCCGTGGAACCGGGGGAGGACCTCGGGGCGCCCGCGTGGCGCCGTCGGATGTCCGGGCTGGCCGCGGGGGTGCGGCGTTCCGCGGCGGCGGCCCTGGGGTGGCTTCGGGGCCGCGTGGACCGCTCGGTCTGAGGGACCGCCGTCAGAGCGCGGCGGCCGGTCGGTCCGGGTCGGCCAGGCGTGGGACGCCGGGAACGGCCAGCGGCAGGAGCGTGGTCACCAGCCCGGCCACGGCCGCGCCGACCAGCACGGGGCGCGGGCCCACGCTGTGGGCCAGGGCCCCGGCCAGCGCGTACCCGACCGGTTCCAGCGCGAAGCTGCCCACCTCGTCAACGCTGATCACCACGCTGAGCAGGTCCTGGGGGACCGCCCGTTGCAGGGCCGTGTACCAGTACACGCCCAGGAGCATGAAGCCCGTGCCGGTGGCGGCGTAGCCGGTCAGCAGCAGCCAGGCGGGCACGGTCGCGGCCAGGCCCAGCAGGACCAGCGGGTAGACGAGCACGCCCGCCAGGGAGACCAGGCCCGGGCGCGCCGGGTTCCAGCGGGCGGCGACGACCCCGCCCAGGAGTTGACCCGCCGACATGCACGACAGCGCCAGCCCGTAGACGGGTTCGGCGTAGGAGTCGGCGACCACGATCGGCAGCAGGGTGAACCCGGGGGCGAGGGTGGCCGGTGCCTGCACGGTGGCCACCGCGATGATCGCCACCACCCAGGGCCGCCGCACCACCTCGCGCAGCCCCGCCCGGAGGTTCGCACCCATCGTGGCCCCGGAGCGCCCGGCGGACGGCGCCGCCTCACGCACCAGCAGCAGCACGGCCCCGCCCACCGCGAAGGCCGCGGCGACCAGCACGAACACCGCCCGCGCCTCCAGGGCGGCGAGCAGCACCCCGGCCGCGGCGGGGCCGGTCACGCCCATGCCGCGTCCCACGACGTTGCGCAGGGCGTTGGCCTCGCGCAGCCGGTCGCCGGGGACCAGCAGCGGCACGATCGATCCGGCGGCGGGTTCGCTCACCGAACCGGCCGCGCCGCTGGCCGCCGCCAGGCACACGAACCAGGCGGCGGAGTCGGGGCCCAGGGCGAGGCCGAGCATGACCGCGCACTGGGCCAGATCGCCCGCGGCCAGGGCGGTGGACTTGCGGACCCGGCTCACCAGGGCGCCCGCCAGCAGGGTGCACAGGGATCCCGCCACACCGCGCGCACCCAGGACCAGGCCCAGGAGCAGCGGCCCGTGCCCGGCCAGCACCAGGCCGACCACGGCCACGGGAAGCATCGCCGAGCCGAGTTCGCTGGCGCCCCTGCCCGCGAGGAGGAGGCGGAACCCCCGGTGGCGCAGGGTCGGGGGCAGCGCACGCGCGCGCATGGGGGCCTCCTCGGGAAAAGCCCCCAGTGTGCCGGTGCTCCCCGCGGCCCGGCGAGTGGTTTTCCGGCGGCCGCGGGACGGGGGCGCTGCCTCCTGCGGCTTCCGCGGCGGGCAGGGGCCAAGGTGTTCCCGCGTGTTCCACGGGTAGGGGGCCGTGTTCCAGGCGGGGCGTGCGCCCCCGGCTCGGGGAGCTTTGTTACCCACTGGTACTACCGACTGGTAGCTTTGCTCTGTCGTGATGGCCGTACGGCCGCACCCGGACACGGACAGCGAGGAATCAAGCAGTGCACGAGGGCGTCCTCATCCGGCCCCGACCCGTCCCCCGGGCCCGCTTCCGGATCTTCCTGCTGCACCACGCGGGCGGGTCCTCCCTGGGCTACCGGCCCTGGGTGCGCCACTTCCCGGCCGACTGGGAGGTGTGCCTGGTGGAGGCGCCCGGGCGCGGCCGAACCTCGGAGGACAAGCCCTTCCGCGACGCCCGGGAGCTCGCCCGCCACCTGCGCGCGCACCTGGCCCCCGAACTGGACCGCCCCTTCGGGTTCTTCGGCCACAGTATGGGCGCGCTCCTGGCCTACGAGCTGACCGCCCTGCTGGCCGCCGACGGCCCCGCCGCCCCGGCCTGGCTCGGGGCGTCGGCGTGGAGCCCGGCACCGGGCCCCGAACACGACGAGCCCCGGCACCTGCTGCCCTCGGAGCAGCTGCGCCGGAGCATCGCCCGCATGGGCGGGACCGCCGCCGGGTCCCTGGCCGACCCCGAGCAGTGGAAGCTCGTGGAGCCGCTGATCCGCGCCGACCTCGAACTCGTCGACACCTGGCGCCCGGACCCCGACGCCCCGCCGCTGCGGACCCCGCTGTCGGCCTTCGGCGGCCGGGGCGACCCCGGCGTCACGCCCGAGCGCCTCGCCGCCTGGGACGGCTGCGCCGCGGGGCCGGTGGAGCGCCACATCCTGCCCGGCGAGCACTTCTACTTCGTCGGCCGGATCGGCGACGTGGTCACCCGCGTCGTCAAGGACGTCCAGGACGCCCTGCCCCGGGAGGTCTAGGGTCTGTTTTTTGAACCGGCCTCAGCTTGTGGGGGGTTGGTTCGGGCGCCCACGGGGTTCTGGAGGTGGTGGAGGCGGGTTTCCGTGGGAGAACCGCGCCGTAGGCGTCCGTTGAGGGTGGTGGCGGGCGACGGGTGGGCACGAGCGAACCCGCCGGAGACACCGAAGGTTCCCGTGTTTCGGGCGCCCGAACACGGGTCGAAGCGAAGCGGAGGTCCCAAAAAACACTGTCTAGACGCGCTGTCCCGTGGCGTCCGGTGCCCGTTCAGCCCCGGAACTCCTCGGTGTTCCACCTCTGCCAGACGCTCCGTGTGTTGGGTACCCCGGGGCGGTCGAGGAGCCAGAGGACATAGGCGGCGTGGCGGCGCGCCCACGGATGGTCCGACCCGGCGGCCGCAGCCAGCCTGCCGCGCAGGTCCCCACCGTCCAGGACGCGGGCCACCCGCACGTACTCGCGGTCCTTGCAGCGGTAGCGCCGCCGGACGACGGTCTCGACCAGGTCGACGAGCCCGGTCCTGACCGCCTCGTCGTGCCCGGCGACCGCCACATCGCGTAGGAGACGCTCCTTCGTGCCCCATTTCTTGGCGTGCAGGGTCCACTCGCGCGGGTACTTCGCCTCCCACTCCAGGTAGAGCAGCGCGTAGGGGAGGCCGGGCCACGCCCTGACGTCCCCGGCGGGACGGTTCCACAACGCGTCGGGCAGCGTGTGCCTCTGGGCCTCTTGGAGCGGCGCGAAGGCCTTGGGGTACTCCGTCCTCCGGTACCGCTCCCGATCCTCGGGGAGCGGGGTCCGCAACCACTCGTTGAACCGGGCGACGGCGTCCCCGACGTTCTTCCGGGCCTCGGCGAGGCGGACCAGGGCCCCGGCGCGTTCGGCGGGATCGTCCGCCGTCAGCCCGAACGCCCAGCCCAGCCGCGCGTTCCACGCACGGCTGTCATCGCGGTCCGTTCCCGAGCCCGGTTGCCCTGTCACCCGTCCCACCTCTCTCCTCCGCTCCTGCCGGGGCGGCGCGAAACCCGTCACGCCGCCCCGGCCCGGGGCGTCAGTTCCCGACCGCGATGACGTAGCCGGGCCCGTCCGCCGCCAGCTCCACCCGCTCCGCCTGCTCCAGGCCCGCCCGCGCCCCGCCGCCTCGGGCGAGCACCTCCAGGCCCGGGACGTCCAGGTCGGCCAGGGTCGCGGACAGCGCTCCGTGCGGACCGTCGGCCAGGTGCACCAGCACCACCTGGCCGCCGAGCGAGCGCAGGAAGGTCATGTGGTGCGGACCCGCGTCCAGCCAGCGCAGACCGCCGGTCTGGAGCGCGGGCAGCTCCCGGCGCAGGGTCAGCAGCCGGGTGTGTGCCTCCATCGTCCCCAGGTCCCACGCCTCGGGCCGGTGCCAGGGCATCGGCCTGCGGGCGTTCTCCCCGTCCACGCCCTCCATGCCGATCTCGTCGCCCGCGAACACGAACGGCACGCCGGGCAGCGTCACCTGCGCCGCCACCCCGACCTCGTGCCGCCCCGCGTCGCCGCCCACCACGGTCCGAAAGCGCGTCGAGTCGTGCGTGCTCAGCGCGTTCACGCTGTGCGTCAGCACCCGCCACGGCAGCCCGGCGTTGGTCGCGCGCATCGCCCGCACCGCCTGTTCGGCGCCGCTGCGCGGCAGCGGCGAGTCTGTGCGCAGGTAGCGCACCCGCTCGGGCGCGGTGTTCAGCCACGTCCACACCGGCCGGGTGAACCCGGCGTAGTTCATCACCCCGTGCCAGCCGTCGTGGTGGGTGTCGGGGCCCGCGTCGTGGAAGTGCTCGGCCAGCAGCCACGACCCGTCGCCGCCCCGCCGGTCGTCCACCTCGCGCATCCGTGCCGCGATCTCGCCGGAGACCTCGCGGTTGAGGTCCTGGGCGCCGTTGCGCCCGGTCATGTTGGCCACGTCGACGCGCCAGCCGTCCAGCGCGTCCGGCCCGCTCAGCCAGCCCACGAGCACCGAGTCGTCGGCGCCGTAGACCCGGCGCCGCAGCTCGGCCGAGGAGTAGTCCAGCTTCGGCAGGCTGGGCACCCCCAGCCAGCCCACGTAGCCGTCCGGGTGGTCGGTGAAGTGGTAGAACCCCGCCTCGGCGGAGTCCGCGTCGGCCCGCGCCGCCAGGAACCACTCGTGGGCGTCCCCGGTGTGGTTGGTGGTCAGGTCGCCCATCACCCGCATGCCGCGTTCGTGCGCGGCCCGCGCCAGCTCCCACAGGGCCCGGTCGCCGCCGAGCAGCGGGTCCACCTCGGAGAAGGTGGCGGCGTCGTAGCGGTGCGTGGAGCGCGCCGGGAAGACGGGGGTCAGGTAGACCACCTCCACGCCCAGCGCGGCCAGGTGGTCCAGGCGGCGGCGCACCCCGTCGAGCGTGCCGCCGAAGTACTCGCGGGTCGCGGTCAGCCCGAAGGCGGAGGGCTCGTCGTCCCAGGAGCGGGGCAGCGCCCAGTCGGGGTGCTCGGCCGGGGGCTCGACGGAGTCGTCGTCGCGGGCGAAGCGGTCCGGGAAGACCTGGTAGACGCTCGTGCCCGGGACCCACGCGGGCGGCGCGGGTCCGTCGATCAGCCGGAAGTCCGCCGCGTCGGTCACCTCGTGCCCGTGGACGCCCTCCTGGTTGAGCCACGTGTACTCGGCGCCGCGCACGATCGCGAACCGGTAGTTGGTCACGACCGGGCGCACCGGCACGTTCGTCTCGAACCAGACGGCGTCGCCCGACGCGTGCGTCCTCTCGGCCCGGAAGGTGACGCCCTCGCCGTCCTCCACCACGCGGGCGTACACCGCGTCCGCGCCTCCGGGCACGCGTACGCGCAGCCTCGCCCGCCCCTCCCCGACGCTGACGTGGTCGGGGGATCCGTCGTGGTGGGGGTCGCGGACGAACTTCATGGGGCGGCTCCTGGGCTGCGGGGTGCTGACACGTGAGCGGGCCCCGCCGCGTGGGCGGCGGGGCCCGGTCCAGACTGGTCAGTATCGCAACGGGAGTCGGGCGTCGCGAATCCTTTTACACCAGCCTGGGTCTTTTGTTGCGCTTTGTTCCTTCGCGGTGTCCCACGTGTTCGGTCCGAGGGGGTCGGGGGCGGCCGGAGGCGGCTTCGCCGGCACCGAGGGGCAGGCCAGCGGGGTTCTCTGAGGGGCCGAGTCTCTGGGAGCGCTCCCAGGCGTGGTGGACACCCTAACTGCCGCGATACGCCGTGTAAAGGGGTCGTGACGGACGGGTCCGCGGCCTGCCCGCGCGGTTTCCGCGCCGACGCCCGCGGCCAGGGCGGCGGCCGTGTGCGCGCCCGTCCCGCCGGATGCCGAGTCTGTTGACCTTCCCCCCTGTCGTGGTGGTTTGTCGCGGGTTACGGTGGTGTTATGAGCCTTGAGTTGCCAACCGACCGACTCCTCATCCGGGAGTGGCAGCTGGACGACGCCGAGGAGGCCCTGCGCATCTACGGGGCCGACGAGGTCGCGCACTGGCTGACGCCGGAGTGGCACCCGGTGCACGACACCGACGCGATGCGTCTGGTGCTGCACGCCTGGGTCGAGGCGGGGCCCAACCTGATGCCGCCCGCGGGACGCTGGGCCATCGTCCGCAAGGAGGACGGACAGCTCGTGGGAGGACTCTCGCTGAAGCTCCTCCCGCCCTTCGAGGAGGACTTCGAGCTCTCCTGGGTGCTGCGCCCGGACGTGTGGGGCCAGGGGTACGCCACCGAGGCGAGCCAGGCCATCATCGCGTGGGCCTTCAAACAGGGCATCGAGGAGGTCTTCGCGGTCGCGCGCCCCAACAACAAGCGGGCGATGGCCGTGGCGCGCAGACTGGGCATGGAGTGGGTCGGCGAGACCGAGAAGTACTACGACATGCGCCTCCAGGTCTTCCGCATGCGCCCGAGCTGATCAGGGCGAACGGCCCACCGCCCGCCTGCGTGGAGCGGGCGGCCCGCCGCCCGCCCCGAACACCCGCGGCCCCGCCGGGAAACCGGCGGGGCCGCACGCGTCCACCGGCTCAGCCGTCCAGGAACTTGGCGACGCGCTCGGTCTCGGACTCCGACAGGCGGACCGCGGCGGCGGCCGTGTTCTCCTCCAGGTGCGCCACCCGCGACGTGCCCGGGATGGGCAGCATCACCGGCGAGTGGTGCAGCAGCCACGCCAGCGCCAGCTGAGCCGGGGTGACCCCGTGCTCGGCGGCCAGCGGGGCCAGCGGCGAGTCCGGCCCCACCAGCTCACCGCGCCCCAGCGGCGCCCAGGGCAGGAAGGCGGTCCCGTCCCTCTCGCACTGTTCCAGCACGTCCTCGCACTTGCGCGCGACCGGCCCGTACCAGTTCTGCACCGACGCCACCGGAGTGACCGCGCGGGCCGCCGAGAGCTGCTCCACGGTCACCCCGGTCAGTCCGATGTGGCGGACCTTGCCCTGCTCGCGCAGTTCCACCAGGGCGCCGAGCTGGTCGGCCAGCGGCACCTGGGGGTCGATCCGGTGCAGCTGGAGCAGGTCGATCCGCTCCACGCCGAGGTTGCGCAGGCTCAGCTCCGCCTGCTGCTTGAGGTACTCGGGACGGCCCAGGGGGTGCCACTGGCCCGGTCCGGGGAGCGCGAAGCCCACCTTGGTGGTGACCACCAGGTCCTCGGGGTAGGGGTGCAGGGCCTCGCGGATCAGCTGCTCGCAGATCTGGGGGCCGTAGCAGTCGGCGGTGTCGATGAGGTTCACGCCCAGCTCGACCGCGCGCCGCAGCACGGCCAGCGCCTCGTCGCGGTCGCGGGGCGGCCCCCACGCCCCCCGGCCGACGAGCTGCATCGAGCCGTAGCCCAGGCGGCGCACCGGCAGGTCGCCGCCGATCACGAGGGTCCCCGACTCCCGGGCGATGTGTGGTGTGGCGTGTACGTCGGTCACGAAGGTTCCTCCCGGACGGCGCTGGGCCGAGCGTGCGGAGCCGGGGCGGGAACCGGGCGAAGACGCGCGAGACCGGCGCCTCCGGCGGTGTCCCGGGCAGAATCTCAGCAGGTGGGAGCGGTCGCAAGGAACCACGGGGCGCGTCGGACCGGATTCCGGGCTCCGCTCGGCGCAGGTAGGGAGGAAGTCCGCCAACGGTGCTTTTGCCCGGTGCCCCGCGCCTTCCGCCCGCCGCCGCACACCCGGTGTGCGCGGTGCGGGCGGCCCCGCCGCGGACCCCGGCGGACCCGGCGCCCGTGACGCGGTCCCGGCGGGGTCCGGCGGGACCCCGGTCCCGGATCAGGTGCCCAGGTACTGGCTGATGCGCTCGGTCTCGTACTCCGACAGCCTCACCGCGGCGGCGGCCGTGTTCTCCTCCAGGTGCGCCACCCGCGACGTGCCCGGGATGGGCAGCATCACCGGTGAGCGGTGCAGCAGCCAGGCCAGGGACAGCTGCACCGGGGTGATCCCGTGCTCGGCGGCCATCGCGGTCAGCGGGGAACCCGGCCGCGCCAGCTCACCGCGCCCGACCGGTGCCCAGGGCAGGAAGGCGGTCCCGTTCTTCTCGCACTGTTCCAGCACGTCCTCGGACTGGCGGAACGACGGCGCGTACTGGTTCTGCACCGACGCCACCGGGGTGATCGCGCGGGCGGCGGACAGCTCGTCCACCGACACCTCGCTCAGTCCGATGTGGCGGATCTTGCCCTGTTCGCGCAGTTCCACCAGGGCGCCGAGCTGGTCGGCCAGCGGCACCTCGGGGTCGATCCGGTGCAGCTGGAGCAGGTCGATCCGCTCCACACCGAGGTTGCGCAGGCTCAGCTCCACCTGCTGCTTGAGGTACTCGGGGCGGCCCAGCCTGTGCCACTGCGCCGGGCCGGTGCGCGCGAAGCCCGCCTTGGTGCCGATGACCAGGTCGTCGGAGTAGGGGTAGAGCGCCTCGCGGATCAGCTGCTCGCTGATCTGGGGGCCGTAGGAGTCGGCGGTGTCGATGAGGTTCACGCCCAGCTCGACCGCGCGCCGCAGTACCGACAGCGCCTCGTCGCGGTCGCGGGGCGGCCCCCACACCCCCTCGCCGACGATGCGCATCGCCCCGAAGCCCAGGCGGTGTACGGGCAGGTCGCCGCCGAGGGCGAAGGTCCCCGACTCCCGGGCGATGTGTGGTGTGGCGTGTAGGTCGGTCACGGTGTCCCTTCCGGACGGCGCTGGGGCCGCGTGCTCAGAACGTTCAGGGGGAGGGCCGCCGCACGGTTCCCGCGTGCGCGGATTCGCGTCCCCGGCGGTGTTGCGGGCAGGATCTCAGGAGGCGGCGCGCGCCCGCAAGGCGCCACGGTCGTGCGGGGGAGGGGGAACCGGGTGGCGGGGGATCTGGAGCGGTTGCTGGCGGGAACGCGGGTCCGGCTGCGGCCGGGCGGTTACGTCTTCACCACCGTGCCGGACGAGGCGTCCCTGCCCGAGGGGGTGCGCCCGGTGGTCACGGTGGCCGAGGACGAGGCCCTGACCGTGGTGTGCCCCCGGGAGGAGGCCGACGCGGCCGGGCTCCCCTACGGGAGCGCGGCCGCCTGGATCACGCTGGAGGCCCCCGCCGGGGCGGAGGCGGTGGCGCTGGTGGCGGCGGTGGCCGCCGCGCTGACCGGGGCCGGTCTGCCGTGCGACGTGGTGTCCGGCTTCCACCACGACCACGTGTTCGTTCCCGAGGAGGCGGGGGAGAGGGCGGCGGCGGTGCTGCGGGCCCTCCTCGGCTCCGAAGGGGGTTGAGCCGCGGGGGCTGAACCGCCCTTCGAACGCCACCGCGTTGTCTCACTCCCGCCCGGGGCCGACCGAGACCAGGTCGTCCTGGAGCAGTCCGAAGGCCCGGGTCAGGATCACCCTGCGCCCACCGCACCCGCAGCGCTGGTAGGCGACGACGCCCTCGCTGGTGGTGTGGTCCGACTCGGTGGTCCAGTGGTGTTCGTGCCGTGTGCGCATGGGGCCAGTCTGGTGTAATGGCATTATGCATCTCAACCCTTACGGCCAGGATCCGGTGGCCCTGGCCGTGGACCTGGTCAACCGGCCGCTGACCGGTGCGGCGGATCTGGAACGCCGCTGCGCCGGGGTGGGCTTCCTGCTCGAACGCCCCGTCGGCGAGGACGACGTCGCCGCCGTCGGTGGGTTCCTGGAGCGCTGGACGCGGGTGGTCGACGCCGCTGACGCTCCCGCCCGCGCGGACCGGCTCAACCCGCTGCTCATCGAGTTCTCCGCCGCCCCGCGCCTGACCGACCACGCGGGTACCGGATGGCACCTGCACTACCGGCCCGACCTGCTGCCCGCCCACCGGCAGGTGGCCGCGCTGCTCTCCGTGGGCACCGCCCTGCACCTGACCGGCCGGGGCATGGACCGGCTCGGCCGGTGCGCGGCGCACGGCTGCGACCGCGTCTACGCCGACTTCTCGCGCGGCGGGCGCCAGCGCTACTGTTCGCCCGCCTGCGGCAACCGCGACGCCGTCCGGCGCCACCGCGCCCGCGCGGTCCGGCCCTGACGCGTGTACCGGCCGACCAGCCGCCCCGGTCGGGAACTCCCGTTCCGGAGCACGGGCGGCGGAACGGTCCGCCGCGACGGGAGGACCGGCGGGCTCAGGAACCCGCGTCGCGGCGCGCCACCGAGGCCAGGTCGGCCTCGATGCGCGCGGTGGTCTCCAGCAGCGCGGGCAGCAGGTCGCGGCGCACGTCCTCGATCGAGGCCCGGTTGGCGTGCGCGGACACGTTCGCGGCCGCGATCACCCGGCCCGACCCGTCGCGGATGGGCGCGGCCAGCGAGCGCAGGCCCTCCTCCAGCTCCTGGTCGACGATGGCGTACCCCTGCTCACGCACCCGCTCCAGTTCGGCGCGCAGCTCGGCCGGGTCGGTGATGGTGAACCGGGTCAGCGGGGTGAGCTCCACCCGCTCCAGGTAGGCGTCCAGGCCGCGGGCGTCGTGCCCGGCCAGCAGGACCCGGCCCATCGAGGTGGCCGAGGCCGGGAAGCGGGTGCCCACCCGGATGGCCACCGCCATGATCCGCGAGGTCGCCACACGCGCCACATAGAGCACGTCGTCTCCCTCCAGCACCGACACCGAGGCGGACTCGTGCACCCGGGCGGACAGGTCCTCCAGGTGGGGCTGGGCCACGTCGGGCAGCCCGGCGGAGGCCACGTAGGCGTAACCCAGCTCCAGCACGCGCGGCGTGAGCGAGAACAGCCTGCCGTCGGTGCGCACGTAGCCCAGGTCCACCAGGGTGAGCAGGAAGCGGCGGGCGGCGGCGCGGGTCAGGTCGGTCTCGCGCGCGACCTCGCTGAGCGTCATGGAGCGCCGCTCGGCGGAGAAGGCGCGGATGACCGTCAGGCCGCGCTCCAGGGACTGTACGAAGTGGGCGCCGCGGGCCTCTTCTTCAGTGGGCATGTGCTCTTCCTGGCTCGGGTGTGGGTGCCGGAACCTCCGGAGATGTTCTCATACCGCACAGACAGCGTGTCGAAGTCGGTTCGCGTACGCCCCCGCGTCGTGCCGCTCGGCCGTCCATCTCGAACTCTAGTGGCGTCAGCCCTCCAGACGGTCCTCGACGTGGGGGGCGAGTGCGTCGACGACGGCCTCGAAATCCTGTTCGACGGTGATCGCGTCCTCGTCCTCACGTATCCGGGGAGGGCACTCCCAGCCCTCGACCGCGGTCCCGGCCGCCTCCACGGTGGCCACGTGCCTGTGCGTGGTCGCCTCGTAGAGGTCGTACTCGAAGTGCGTCAGGTGCAGGGGCACGGTCCTGTCATCGCCGCTGGGCAGACCGCTGAACGACGGCGTGTAGGAGCAGGTGTCCAGCTGCTCGCCCAGACTGATCCGGCCGCAGGCGATCAGGGCCGCGTCCTCCCTACCGGTGGACCAGCCGCGCTCCTCCATCCGCGTACCGAGGTCCAGGAAGGACGCCTCCCTGACCGACATCGGGTACCGCCGCTCGTCGACGGTGGCGAGGTGGTGCGGGCCCTCCCCCTCGTAGGCGGGCACGTCCGTGAACACCATCTCCGGATCGGCGCAGAACGCCCGCAGGTGCTCGTACTCCTCGGGCACCGCGAGGGGGCGCGGCACGAACAACCAGGCGTAGAACAGCACCAGGGCGACGGCCGCGACCGCCGAGGCCACCGCTCGCGAACGCCCGGGGTCCTTGGAGAACTCGCGGTCCACCAGCGCGCGCCGCAGCGCGCGGCTGGAGCCGAAGGTGTCCAGGCGGGCCGACGCGGTCCCATACGCGGGACTGGTCCACACCAGGGCCAACGGCTGCTTGTCGACGGGGAGCCCGGGGTCCTTCTCGGTTGCCACCCGCGCCGGTACGCACGTCACGGGTCGCCCTGTTTCGGGCAGGACACGCACGCCGTGTTCGTGGACGGCCACCCGGATGCGGTTCCTGACCGGAGCGAAGTGGTTGTACAGCAGCCCCACGAGCACACCGAACGGGACGAGGACGGCGGCGATCTGCCATCCTGCTTCGGCGAAAGCGCTCTCCGGGGCCACGAAGGCGATGGTGAGCGTGGCCGATCCGCCGAACATCCCGCCGACGGAGGGCGCCAGGGTCTTCAGGCGCTGCCGGTGGGTCCGCCAGTGTCTCCCGAGGGCCTCGTCCTCCGGGTTCGTGTTCTCAGCCCCGGCCTCGTCCCGTCCATGAGAACCCTCGTCCGGAAAGACCACTGATGCGCGCTCCACGTCCTCGTCCGCATGAACCCGGTCAACGCTACTCAAAGCCCCGACAGTCCACAACGGCGGTGGTTCGGGGGGTTCGGCCACCGGCCTCGCGGTCGTGGTGACGCCGACGAGCGCGCCGCGCCGCGGGGGCGCCCGGCGCGGCCGTGGCCGCCGGACAAGGGTGTGCACCGCCCGACCGGCGGCGACCGGACGGACACGGACGGCGTGGCCGCCCTCTGGGCGGGGCCTCCAGTGTCCGGATGTCGGCAACAGTCCCCTGTGCGCAGAGTGCCCGTGCTACAACAGAAAGCGACCAGGGGCGCCCCTGGTCCGGGCACGAAGCCCTGTGGCGACCGAGGGGGACGACGGTGGACGTGATCGGAGCGGGCTTCCCGCGCACCGGGACGACGTCGGTGAAGGCGGCTCTGGAACGGCTCGGCTTCGGCCCCTGCCACCACATGTCCGAGGTACTGGGGTCCGCGGCCCTGGCGGGCCGCTGGGCGGGGATCGCGGGCACCCCCTCCGGTGAGGTGGACTGGGCCCGCCTCCTGGAGGGCTGGCGCTCGGGCGTGGACTGGCCGCTGTCGTTCTTCTGGCGTGAGCTCGTCGACGCCTTCCCCGGCGCGAGGGTCCTGCTCACCGTCCGCGACCCGCACCGGTGGTACGAGAGCATGCGCGCGACCATCTTCGAGATCGTGCGGCGGACCGGGCGGGACTCCTCCGGGATGCGGGTCCCGCGCGAGCTGGACATGATCGACCCCCTGCTGGAGCACATGTGGCTCACGCACTTCGGGGTGCCGCCCGGCGAGGTCCCCGACGAGGCGACCGCGGTGGCGGCCTTCGAACGGCACACGGCCCGGGTGGTCGCGGAAGTCCCGGCCGACCGGCTGCTGGTGTACCGGGCGGGGGAGGGGTGGGAGCGCCTGTGCGCGTTCCTGGGCGCCGACGTCCCGGACGAGCCGTTCCCCCGCCTCAACGACACCGAGGAGATGCGCGCGAAGAACGAGAGGTGGCGGCGCGGCGAGCCCGTCACCTGACCGGGCGCCCCGCTGTCTGACCGGGTCCCCGCCGGCTGAACCCGGCTCCGTCGCCCCCGTCGCAGAACGCCGCCTCCAGCCGCTTGCTCCCCGCCCTCCCCCCGATGTGGGGGTCGGCCCCCTCGGGGAGGTTCTCCCCACCGCGCGGGCGGAGCGGTCCCTTACGCGTGCCTTGACCACGTTCGGGAACGGCGCTACCGTCATAGCCAAGATGTTCGCTGTGAGAACATTTATTCGCTATCCGAACAGGAGTGCCTCATGATCGTGCCCCTGGACGAGGCGGTACGCGAGCTCGTCCACGACGGCGACACCGTCGCCCTGGAGGGGTTCACCCATCTCATCCCCGTGGCGGCGGGGCACGAGATCATCCGTCAGGGCCTGCGCGACCTCACGCTGGTGCGCATGACCCCCGACATCGTCTACGACCAGCTCATCGGCGCCGGGTGCGCACGCAAGCTCGTCTTCTCCTGGGGCGGCAACCCCGGGGTCGGCTCGCTGCACCGCTTCCGCGACGCCGTCACCTCCTCCTGGCCCGCGCCCCTGGAGATCGAGGAGCACAGCCACGCCGGAATGGCCAACCGCTACGTCGCGGGTGCCTCCGGCCTGCCCTTCGCCATCCTGCGGGGCTACTCCGGCACCGACCTGGTCGCCAACAACCCCAACATCAAGGCCGTCACCTGCCCCTTCAGCGGGCAGGAACTGGCCGCCGTGCCCGCCCTGAACCCCGACGTCACCGTCGTGCACGCCCAGCGCGCCGACCGCGACGGCAACGTGCAGCTGTGGGGCATCACCGGCATCCAGAAGGAGGCCGTCCTGGCCGCGGACCGCGCCCTGGCCACCGTCGAGGAGGTCGTGGACGCCCTCGATCCCGTCCCCGGCCAGGTCGTCCTGCCCGCGCGCGTGGTCGACCGGGTCAGCGTCGTCCCCGGGGGCGCCGCGCCCTCCTACGCGCACGGCTACTACGAGCGCGACAACGAGGCCTACCGAGCCTGGGACGCCGTCGGCCGCGACCGCGAGGCCTTCACCGCCTGGCTGGAGGAGCTCACCGCGGCCCCCACCGCACCCGAGCCCGCCGGGAGGGGCGTGTGACCACCGCGACCTGGACCTCCGACGAGATCATGACCGTCACCGCGGCGCGCTCGCTGCGTGACGGGATGTCCTGCTTCGTCGGCATCGGCCTGCCCAGCACCGCCGCGAACGTGGCCCGCCGCACCCACGCGCCGGACCTGTGGATGGTCTACGAGTCCGGCACCCTGGGCACCGTCCCCGACCACCTGCCGCTGTCCATCGGCGACGGGATCCTCGCCGACACCGCCGACACCGTGGTCTCGGTCCCCGAGGTCTTCAACTACTGGCTCCAGGCCGGGCGGATCGACGTCGGCTTCCTCGGCGCCGCCCAGATCGACCGGTACGCCAACATCAACACCACCGTCATCGGCGACTACGCCGACCCCGAGGTGCGCCTGCCCGGGGCGGGCGGAGCCCCCGAGATCGCCGCCTCCTGCCGCGAGGTCATCGTCATCATGCGGCACAGCCGCCGCGCCTTCGTCGAGAAGGTCGACTTCGTCACCTCGGTCGGCCACGGCTCGGGCCCCGGCGACCGCGAGCGCCTGGGCCTGCGCGGCGCCGGTCCGGTGCGGGTGATCACCGACCTCGGTGTGCTCGAACCCGACCCCGTCACCCGCGAACTCGTCCTGACCGGCGTGCACCCGGGCGTGGACGCGGACGCGGTCCGCGAGGCCACCGGCTGGGACCTCGCCGTGGCCCACGACCTCGCCCCCACCCCCGAGCCCACGGGAGGGGAGCTGGCGGTGGTGCGCTCCCTGACCGGGGCCGCCTGAGCGCCACACCCAGAACTCCTGGGCCGTCAGGGCCTGGCGACTGGCCCGCTCGACCCGTCAACAACGCAGGACCCGCCTGACAACGTCGGGCTCCGGTCCGTCCGAGGCCGGGCCCTCCCCCGGCCGCAGCACACCAGGAGGTCCACGGTGACCGACGTCCACGTCCTCGACGCCGTCCGCACGCCCTTCGGCCGGTACGGCGGCGCCCTGTCGGGGGTGCGCCCCGACGACCTGGCCGCCCACGTCGTGGGCGCCCTCGTCGAGCGCGCGCCCGGCCTGGACCCCGCCGCCGTCGACGAGGTCGTCCTCGGCAACGCCAACGGCGCGGGCGAGGAGAACCGCAACGTCGCCCGCATGGCCTCCCTGCTGGCAGGGCTGCCCACCTCGGTGCCCGGCGTCACCGTCAACCGCCTGTGCGGCTCCGGTATGGAGGCCGCCGTCCAGGCCAGCCGCGCCATCCAGGTCGGCGACGCCTCCCTGGCCGTGGCCGGGGGAGCGGAGTCCATGAGCCGCGCCCCCTGGGTGATGCCCAAACCGGCCAGGGGGTTTCCCGCCGCCGACGCGGCCCTGCACTCCACCACCCTGGGCTGGCGCATGGTCAACCCCCGCATGCCCGGACGGTGGACGGTCTCCCTCGGCGAGGGCACCGAGGGGCTGGCCGAGCAGTACGGCGTCTCCCGAGCCGACCAGGACGCCTTCGCCCTGGCCAGCCACACCAAGGCCGCCCGGGCCTGGGCCGAGGGGGTCTTCGACGACGAGATCGTCCAGGTCCCCGACGCCCACCTGGACCGCGACGAGTCCATCCGCGAGACCTCCGCCGACAAGCTCGCCGGACTCCAGCCCGCCTTCCGCGCCGAGGGCACCATCACCGCGGGCAACGCCTCGCCGCTCAACGACGGCGCGGCCGCCCTGCTGCTGGGCACCCGGGCCTCCGCCGAGGCCGCCGGACTGGAGCCCATGGCCCGCATCGCCGGACGCGGCGCCGCCGGGGTGGACCCCGACGTGTTCGGCATCGGCCCCGTCCGCGCCGCCGAGATCGCCCTCGAACGCGCCGGGATCGGCTGGGGCGACCTGTCCGTCGTCGAGCTCAACGAGGCCTTCGCCGCCCAGTCCCTGGCCTGCGTCCGCAGCTGGAAGGGGCTGGACCCCGACATCGTCAACCCCAACGGAGGCGCCATCGCCATCGGCCATCCCCTGGGCGCCTCCGGTGCCCGTGTCCTCGGCTCGCTCGCCCACGAACTGCGGCGGCGCGGCGGAGGATGGGGGCTGGCGGCGCTGTGCATCGGCGTCGGCCAGGGTCTGGCCGTCGTCCTCCAGGCCTGACAGGCAGGCTGACAGGCCTCCCACCCCCCGCGGCCGCCGGGAGCCGGCGCCGCACGAGACGGAGGAACACCGCCATGTCCACCCCACCCGACGCGACCACGGCGTCCGGACTGTACGTGCCCGGCTACGTCCGCGACCACGACAGCCACCCGCCGCTGGACTACCCCGGGTACGGAAGCACCGCCCTGCGCCACCCCAAGCGCCCGCTCACCCTGCTTCCGCACACGCTCACCGAGATCACCGCGCCCGTCCTGGGCCGGGACCGCCTCGGCGCGCTCGACCACGACCTCACCCGCCAGCACGACGGGGAGCCCCAGGGCCAGCGCGTCATCGTGCACGGCCAGGTGCGCGACAGCGACGGCGCCCCCGTGCCGCACACGCTGGTGGAGGTCTGGCAGGCCAACGCGGGCGGGCGCTACCGCCACAGCGGGGACGACTGGCCCGCCCCGCTCGACCCGAACTTCAGCGGTGTCGGGCGCGCGCTGACCGACGCCGAGGGGCGCTACCGGTTCGTCACCGTCCGCCCCGGCGCCTACCCCTGGCGCAACCACCGCAACGCCTGGCGGCCCGCGCACATCCACTTCTCCCTGTTCGGCCGGGCCTTCACCCAGCGCCTCGTCACCCAGATGTACTTCCCCGACGACCCGCTGTTCTTCCAGGACCCCATGTGGAACTCGGTCCCCGATCCGAAGGCGCGCGAGCGCATGCTCGCCGCCTACGACCACGACGCCACCGAACCCGAGTGGGCGCTGGCCTACCGCTGGGACATCGTGCTGCGCGGACGCGAGCAGACCCCGTTCGAGTCCGAGGAAGAGATCCTGGAGGACGACGAGTGACCAGGCGCCGTTCCTGTGGACTGCTCGGGAGGAAACCCCGTTCGGCCGCGCGCCCCGAACGGTCCTGGGCGCACTGGGACTCGGCTTTCGCATCTTCGGCGGCGCTACGCATCCCGTGCGTGGTCCGGTCCCGGAAGGGCCGGCTCCCTCGCGTCCCGGCCATGTGGACGTGGCCAGAGGCGACGGGGAGGCCCCAGGCCATCACACTGGTGGGAAGGGGGCCTCGCACGCTGGCACCACACCCGGCGTCCCAGACCGCACACACATAGCAGCCACACCAGTCCGGCGACAGCAAAACCACCACCAGGACATGATGCGCCTATGTGCACTCACAACGCACCCAAGAGCACCCAACAACGAACAACCTCCTACCCCACCACCCCGTCCCAGACGGTCGGCCCCTACCTGCACATCGGCCTGCCCTGGCCGGACGGCCCCCACGTCGTGGCCGAGGGCACGCCGGGCGCGGTGTGGATCCGCGGCACCGTGTACGACGGTGCGGGCGCCACAGTCCCCGACGCCCTCGTCGAGACCTGGCAGGCCGACCCCGACGGGCGCTTCGACCACCCCGACGACCCGCGTGGCGCCCGGGCCCGCCCGGGTTTTCGCGCCTTCGGCCGCTGCCCCACCGACGCCGCGGGGGACTACGGGATCCTCACCCTCAGACCCGGTGCCGTCCCGGGGCCGCACGGGGACCAGGCGCCGCACGTGGACGTGTCGGTGTTCGCGCGCGGCATGCTGCACCGGGTCGTCACCCGCGTGTACTTTCCCGAGGAGGAGGCCGCCAACGCCGCCGACCCGGTGCTGGGGAGCATCGTGGACCCCGAGGCCCGCGCCACCCTCGTCGCCCGCCGCACGGAGGACGGATACCGCTTCGACATCCGCCTCCAGGGCGAGGGGGAGACCGTCTTCTTCGACATCTGACGAAGGAGAACCGGAGCGGGGGCGGCCGCCGTGGTTGACGGTTCCACGGCGGCCGCCCCCCCCGCAGGGCTGACCAGAGATGTTGCCCGGGTGC
>NZ_ML703350.1:90914-431452 GCF_008638355.1 Nocardiopsis deserti
GGGGGGGCCCCCCTACTTATTCCACATCCCCCTTTGCCCACGGGGGGGGGGGGGGGGGGGGGGTTTGGGGGGCCCCCGGGCGCCCCCCCCCGCCTCTGGGCTGACCAGAGATGTTGCCGGTGTGCTGCGCGGGCCCCGACCCGCGCTGATCTTGTACTCATAGCCGGTGCCGGCGCCCCAAGCCCGCCACAGACACAAGATCACGGCCGAAGGGAGTGGGCTGGCGCACCACCACCCGCCACGACGAGTCCTGGAGGAAACCCGTGCCCGGTCTGTTCGACGGCGTCCTCGACCACGGCCCGCTGGCCGCCCTCACCGACGACACCGCCTGGCTCCAGGCCCTGCTCGACGTGGAGGCCGCCCTCGCACGCGCCCTCGCCGACACCGGCGCCCTGTCCGCGGAGCGCGCCGAGGCCGTGGCCGCCGCCTGCCGCGCCGACCGCTACGACCCGGCGGCGCTGGGCCGGGCCGCCGCCGACGGCGGCAACCCGGTCATCCCCCTGGTGAAGGAACTCACCGCCCGGGTACGAGAGACCGATTCCGAGGCGGCCCGCCACGTCCACCGGGGCGCCACCAGCCAGGACGTCATGGACACCGGCGCCATGCTGCTCGCCCGCCGCGCGGGCGCCGCCCTGCTCGCCGACCTGCGCGCGCTCGCCGACCACCTGCGCGGACTGGCCCGGGCGCACCGCACCACCGCCATGCCCGGCCGCACCCTGCTCCAGCACGCCCTGCCCACCACCTTCGGCGCGGTCGCCGCGGGCTGGGCCAACGGGCTGGCCGAGGCCGCCGACCAGCTCCAGCACGTGCTGGACCACCGTCTGGCCGTGCAGTTCGGCGGGGCCGTCGGCACCCTGGCCTCCCTCGGTGAGGACGGACCCGCCGTCACCGCGGCCCTGGCCGCCCGTCTGGGCCTGGCCGAGCCCGTCCTGCCCTGGCACACCGAGCGCGGCCGGATCGCCGAACTGGCCGCGGCCCTGGGCCGGACCTGCGGGGCGGTCGGCACCGCCGCCCAGGACATCGTGCTCCTCGCCCAGACCGAGGTGGGCGAACTGGTCGAGGACGGCGGCCCCGGCGTCGGCGGCTCCTCCACCCTGCCGCACAAGCGCAACCCCGTCGCGGCCGTCAGCGCCCTGGCCAGCGCCCGGCAGGCCCCCGGACTCGTCGCCACCCTGTTCGCCGCCCAGATCCAGGAGCACCAGCGGGCCGCCGGGAGCTGGCACGCCGAGTGGCTGCCCCTCACCGGCCTGTTGCGCCGCACCGGCGCCGCCGCGGCCTGGCTGCGCACCAGCACCGCCCGGCTGAGGGTGGACGCCGCGCGCATGCGCGCCAACCTCGACGCCACCGGCGGCCTGGCCCTGTCCGAGCGCGTCACCACCGACCTGGCACCCGAACTCGGCCGCATGGACGCCCACCGCCTGGTCGCCGACGCCTGCCGGGAGGCCGTCGACTCCGGCCGGGAGCTGGCCGAGGTCCTCACCGAACGCCTCGACGGGGTCCGCGGCGGCGCGCGGATTCGCGCGCTGCTCGACCCGTCCGGGTACCTGGGCTCGGCCCCGGTGTTCACCGACCGGGTCACCGGCGCAGGAACGGGTAGGACCGGCGACGCGGCGGACACCGGCCCCAGGGGGTACTGATTCCGTGGAGAACACCGTTCCGTGGAGAACACCGCGGCCGCGAGGGGACACCAGCTCCGCTGGGAACACCGACCCCGCGGGGAGCACCGGACGCACGCGAAACACCGACGGCGAAGAAGGAGCACGAGGACCCGATGAGCGTTGACCTGCACCACACCGAGAGCGGACCGGCCGACGCACCGCCCCTGCTGCTCGGCGGCTCCCTGGGCAGCACCACGCGGATGTGGGACCCGCAGGTCGAGGCGCTCTCGACCGTGTTCCGGGTGATCCGCTTCGACCACCGCGGACACGGCGACTCGCCCGTCCCTGAGGGGCCCTACAGCATGGCCGACCTGGGCGGCGACGTCATCGCGCTGATGGACCGGCTGGGCATCGAACGCGCCCACTACGCGGGGCTGTCCATCGGCGGAATGGTCGGCCAGTGGCTGGCCGTCCACCACCCCGGGCGCATCGACCGCCTGGCCCTGCTGGCCACCTCCCCCCACATGGGCCCGGCCCGGAACTGGCGGGACCGTGCCGCGCTGGTGCGCGCCGAGGGCACCGGGGCCGTGGCGGACTCGGTGGTGGAGCGCTGGTTCACCCCGGTCTTCGTCAAGGAGCGCCCGGCCGAGGTCGCCGTGCTGCGCGACCAGGTCGCGTCCACCGCGCCGGAGGGGTACGCGGGCTGCTGCGGGGCCATCGAGACCCACGACGTGCGCGAGGACCTGCACCGGATCAGCGCGCCCACACTGGTCATCGCCGGGGCCGACGACCCCTCCACCCCGCCCGAGGGCAACGCCGACCTGATCGCCGAGCGCGTCCCCGGCGCGCGCCTGGTGGTGCTGGAGGAGGCCGCGCACCTGCTGTCCTGGCAGCAGAGCGCCAAGGTCAACACCCTGCTCACCCAGCACTTCGCGTCCGCCGACCGCCACGGCGCGGGAACGCGGGTGCGCCGCGCCGTGCTGGGCGACGGGCACGTGGACCGTGCCCGGGCGCGCACGACCGGCTTCACCGAACCGTTCCAGGACCTCATCACCCGCTACGCCTGGGGTGAGATCTGGACCCGGCCGGGTCTGGACCGCCGCACCCGCAGCTGCATGGTGCTCACCGCGCTGGTCGCGCACGGGCACTGGAACGAACTGGCCATGCACGTGCGCGCCGCGCTGCGCAACGGGCTGGAGCCCGACGAGATCGGCGAGGTGTTCCTCCAGGCCGCCGTCTACTGCGGGGTGCCCGCCGCGAACCGGGCCTTCGGCATCGCTCAGGAGGTCTTCGCCGAGCAGGACGTGTAGGCGTGAGGGGCGCTGGTCAGGGTCGTGCGCTGACCAGCGCCCCCGGGCGCCTGCCCCGGGGCGCGCTCCTCAGCGCTTGAAGGCCACGCCCGCCAGTTCCCACAGCTTGACCTTGGGGTCGGCGGGGCGGAACACGGGGTCGGTGTCCGGGTGGCGCCAGGTGGCGCAGTCCACCGCGCGGGAGCCCTCGTCGCGCCCGTCGGTCCAGGGACTGGCCAGATCCAGGCCCTCGAAGACCACCGAGGCCTCCTCGGGGCTGCGCACCCGGCCCCACGGGGTGCCGAAGGACAGGATCTTGTCGGTCATCCACACGGCGGAGGCCGGGTCGTCGGAGACGATGTGGGAGGAGATCAGGCACGACCCCGGCGCCAGGCGGTCCATGAGGGCGCGCACCATGCCGAACGGATCGCTGTCGTCGGGGATGCAGTGCAGCAGCGAGACCAGCATCACGCACACGGGCAGGTCGGTGTCGATGAGCCTGGTGGTCTCGGGGGCCTCCAGGATCTCGTCGGTGTCGCGGATGTCGGCCAGCAGGAACGCGGTCTCCGCGCTGTCGCTGATCAGCGCCCGGCCGTGCGCGAGCACGATGGGGTCGTGGTCGACGTAGACCACCCGGGCCCGCGGGTTGGCCTGGTGGGCCGCGTGGTGGGTGTTGTTGGCGGTGGGCAGTCCGGCCCCCAGGTCGAGGAACTGCTCCACCCCCTGGGCCGCCACGTACTCCACCGCGCGTGAGAGGTAGGCGCGGTTGTCGTTGGCGAAGGCGACCAGTTCGGGGATGCCGTCCGCGAGTGCCTCGCAGGCCTTGCGGTCGGCCTCGAAGTTGTCCTTGCCCCCCAGGAGGTAGTCGTACATGCGTGCGATGCTGGGGGTTTCCATGTCGATGTTGGGGGGGAAGTGATCGGCCATGAAGGATACCCATCCGAAGAAGTGACGAGGCGAGTTCTCTGGCCGAATGGTAACCGTGTTTCCACGGCCTTGCGGAGTTTTCCACAACAAAGTTCGAAGTGCGTATTCGGCACCCCATACGCTCACGTTCCGGTCCCCGTCCGCGGTTGTCCGAAACCGGGCAGGTCATCGGCCACGATCCCGGGAGCCGCGGCCCTGACGCGCTCGCCGGAGCCCTCCGGGGCACTCGGACGGGCGGGAAGCGGCGGCGCGGACCAGAACGCGGCGGCCGAACCGGGGGCCGCCTCGTCCGACGGGGGCGGGGGGACGGCGGCGGTATCCAATACCGCTTCTCCGTCATTTTTCCCGATTGTCTCCTCTTCGCCCGGAAATCCTTTTGCCGCGGCTGTGGAAAACGCTTTGACCTGCGCCACGAGCGCGCGCCGATCCCGGCCCAGCCACCGGGTCAGCACGAACGGGTCGCGGTCGGCCTCGGCTCCCAGCTCCGCCACCGCCGCCGCCAGGTGCGCGCACCTGGCGTCCCACCGGTCACAGGAGCAGGTCGCCACCAGCGCGTCCCACCCGCGTGGCACAAGGTCCCACCCCAGCAGTGAGAACACCCGGGCGGCCGCCACCGGCAGCTCACCGGCCAGGACCCGGGCGCGGAACACCGGCTGGGAGGCCAGCGCGGCGCACAGGCGCTCCCACTCGGCCTCCGGAGGCACCGTGCGGATCAGGCTCACCTCGTGCGCGCCCGGGCCGCGGACCCGTCCCGCGACCTCGCCCGGACGCACCGACAGCCGCTCCACCCGCGCGCTCCCGGCGGTCGGGCCCGGCTCTCCCAGGGCCTGCGCGAACAGCGGCGACCACGCGCTCACTCGGCCACCGCCTCCGGGGACAGCCGCACGACCTCGCGCAGGTCCCGCACCGACAACCCGGTCAGCCACGCCTCACCGGTGGTCACGGCGCTGTCGGCCAGCGCGCTCTTGCGCTCGATCATCTCGTCCACCCGCTCCTCGACCGTGCCCACGCACACCATCTTGCGCACCTGCACGTCCCGCCGCTGGCCGATCCGGAACGCCCGGTCGGTGGCCTGGTTCTCCACCGCCGGGTTCCACCACCGGTCCACATGCACCACGTGGTTGGCCGCGGTCAGGTTCAGCCCCGTCCCGGCGGCCTTGAGCGAGAGCAGGAACACCGCCGGGCCCTCCATCTCCTGGAAGCGCCGCGTCATCTCCTCCCGCTCCGCCCGCGGCGTGCCCCCGTGCAGCCACAGCACCGGCACCCCCAGCCGCGAACGCAGGTAGGGGGCCAGACGCTCGCCGAACCGCGCGTACTGGGTGAAGCACAGGGCCTTGTCGCCCTCGGCCGCGGCCGAGGCCAGGATCGCCTCCACCCGCTCCAGCTTTCCCGAGCGCCCCGACAGCGCCGAGCCGTCCCCCAGGAACTGCGCCGGGTGGTTGCAGATCTGCTTGAGCCGCGACATCGTCGCCAGCACCAGTCCCTTGCGCTCCTTCTCGGTCGCCTCGGCCAGCCGCTCGCCCATCTCGTCCACCACCGCCTTGTACAGCGAGGCCTGCTCCGGGGTGAGCGTGCACCAGGTGCGCATCTCCAGCTTCTCGGGCAGGTCGACGATGATCGACCGGTCGGTCTTGAGGCGGCGCAGCACGAACGGCCCGGTCATGCGGCGCACCAGCTCGGTGTCGGGCCCCTCCTCGCCCTCGACCGCCCGCTCGAAGGCCGACTCCGTGCCCAGCAGCCCCGGGTTGGCGAACTCCATCACCGACCACAGCTCGCCCAGGTTGTTCTCCACCGGGGTGCCGGTGAGCGCGATCCGTGTGGCCGCGGGCAGCGACCGCACCGCCCGGGCCTGCCGGGTGCCGTGGTTCTTGAGTGCCTGCGCCTCGTCGCACACCACCCGGTGCCAGGGCATGCCCGCCAGCTCCTCGCTGTCGCGGGTGACCACGCCGTAGGTGGTGACGACCAGGTCGCACGAGCCCACCAGGCGGGCCAGGGCGTTGCCCGAGGGCCGGTCCGGGCCGTGCTGCACGTGCACCCGCAGCGAGGGTGCGAACCGCTCGGCCTCGCGCCGCCAGTTGCCCACCAGTGAGACCGGGCACACCAGCAGGGTCGGCCCCGGCGCGGGTTCCCGGAGCCGCTCGTCGGTGAGCAGGGCCAGCAGCTGCACGGTCTTGCCCAGGCCCATGTCGTCGGCCAGGACCGCGCCCAGGCCCAGCTCGCCCAGGAAACGCAGCCACGCCGCACCCCGGTCCTGGTAGGGGCGCAGCGAGCCCTGGAATCCGGACGGAGTGCCCATCGGGCGCGGCTCGGCCTTGGCGCCCCCGTCCAGCAGCGCGCCCAGCGGACCGGAGGCGACCGCGTCGGTGACCGGCAGGGGAGCGGTGCCCTCCACACCGATGGCCGTGCGCAGCGCCTCGTCGGTGCGCATCCAGTGGCCGCCGCGCCGTTTGACCAGGTCCAGGGTGGCGCTGATCCGCTCGGGGTCCACCTCCAGCCACCGGCCGCGCACGCGCACCAGCGAACGCTTGAGGCGGGCCAGCTCGGCGAGTTCGGTCAGCTCGTCCTCGCTGAGCGGTACGGCCTCCTCGCCGTCGCGGCCCCGGAGCAGGGCCTCGAAGGACACGTTGACCAGGTCGGAGGGGCCCACCCCGCCGCCCCTGCGTTTGCGGGGCGCCTCCTCGACCGCCACCCGCAGGCCCAGGGCGGGCCTGCCGCGCCACTCGGGCAGGACCACGCCGAACCCGGCGCCGCTCAGCCGGGCGGCGCCCTCGGCGACGAACCGCTCGGCGTCCTCGGTGCCCATCAGCAGCCGGGCCGGGGCCAGGTCGCGCAGCGCGCGGTGCAGCGGCGGGTGGTGGCGCGCGGCCCGGCGCAGGTCGGCCAGGGCGGTGGTGCCCACGTCGGCGGGCAGCCAGGCGGCGCCCTCGCCCTGCCACACCTGTTCCAGGGGCAGGCGCAGGCCCGGGTCGGTGACCGAGCGCACCCAGAACTCCAGCGCCCACGGCCCTGTCCGGTCGGGTTCGCGCAGCAGGAACAGCAGCGCGGCCCGTCCCGCGCCGCGCACCCGCGAGCGCCACTCGCGCAGGGGCCCGCGCAGCCGGGCGGCGGTGTCGGCGTCGATCCCGCCCGGGTCGCCGGTGAGCGCGGCGGCCAGCCGCTGGCCGGGGGCCGTTCCGTCGTCGGCGGTTCGTCCAGGGGCGGTCGGGCCTTCGGCATTCCGGCCGTCGTCGGTGCGGCTGTTGTCGGTTCGGCCGTTGTCGGTCCGGTTGTTGTCGATCCACCTGCTGACTCTCCGACCACCGCTGTCCGGGCCGGGGGACAGCGCGCGGCGGGGCCGGGCCAGGCGGCGGGCCGCCGCGTCGGTGAGCAGTTCCAGGGGGGCGAGCACGCAGGCGCGGGCAACCGCGTCGGGCGGCTCCCCGGGCAGGTGGGCGCGGGCGGAGGGCGGCAGGGCGCCGGTGAGCGCGGCCAGGTGCTCCTCCGCCCAGTCCAGGGGTGCGGGCCGCCAGCGGGCCCGGGCGGGGTCGCCCACCAGGTCGGGCAGCACGCATCCGGAGGTGACCAGGAGTTCGGCGAAGTCGCGGACCGCGCGCAGGTGGACCAGTGAGGGCCCGGGGACGGCGCCGGGGGCGTCGGGCGCGGCCAGGAGGGCCTCGGCGGAGGCGGCGTTCAGCCGCAGGACGGGCACCCGCCAGGGGTGGAAGGCGGCCGGGGCGGTGCCGGGCGCGCCGGTGGAGGCGAAGGGAGCGGAGGTGTCCCCGGGCAGGGACAGGTCCAGGGTTGCGTGCGTGGCCGAGCCCGCCCCGATTCCCGAGCCCGCTCCGAGACCCGCGTCCGCTCCGAGATTCGCGTCCGCCAGGAGCGCGCGCAGATCGCGGGTCTCCAAGGCGAACGGGTGCGGGCGCGCTCGGCCGTGCGCGCCCTCGGCCGGGGGAGCGGCGGAGGGCGCGGACTCAGCCCACACCGCCAGTGCGTCCCCGGTCCACACGCCGTGCAGAACCCGCACCGCACCTCCCGCGTCCTCGCCGACAGTCGGCCCCAGTATGGCCGGATGCGGCGACAGACCGTGACGCGAGCCCGGTGACGGGGATCAGCCCCGATTCCGTCAAGGCAAGGGACGCGGGTGTGCGTGGGTGCGTGGGTGCGTGGGTGTGCGGGTGTGCGGGGAACTGGTGGGGCGGTGGGCGGGCGTGCGGAGGGGTTGGTTTTCCACAGGTGGTGGTTGGGGGTGGCAGCGGGTAGATCCGTGATGGTTTCCTGGAAATAGGGGGGATCCCACCCCTGTGCGTTTTGGCATGCCCTCAACCGTCCGACAGTAGGAAAAGAACAAGGAATTGAGGGGTAGGGAGGGGCCGCCAACAGGGCCCCTCCCTACGCCATTCCTGCCAGGGGTTGTTGGCGGCAACGAAAGCGCGCCTGCTGCCGCGCAAGGGCGAGGAGATGCGGAAAAGCGGTCAGCGTCCGGCGGGGGCGGGGGTGTCCGACGAACAGCGGCACCAAAGGCGGGAGCCACTGACGGAGGGCGACCAACGCCTGGGGTGCGGGGATGGTGGGGCTCTGCTGCGTCGGCACCAACGACAGGCGAACCCTCCGGCCTTGGGTAGCGCCCCTAGCTCCTGTGATCGAGGCGGGCGACGGTGGCACCAACAGCGAGCGACCATTCTGGTTGCGCCTTTTCGGACGCCTTTCGGATCGCCGTAATTGTGGCCTGCCAATCATGGGTAGATCTCCGAGAAGAAAGCCAGAAAGGCAGGAAATCCAGGGCTGTGAATAGTGGAACAATGGTGGATTCTGGCTTATAATAAGAGGTATGGAGATGATGCTTGCAGCGCCCGACGCGGCCCCCGGGGAATGCTCCCCGGCCGTGGCCGCGCTGGCCGGTGCGCGCGAGATCATCGACCAGGCATGGAGCGGGGAACTGCCGCCCGGAGCGGACGAGAGTGCGGCTGAGGAAGTCGCCGCCTTGTGGGCGCAGCTGGAAAAGGTCCGTTACCAGGCGTTGGCGCGGATGGCGGGTTTGTACGCGCGGGGTGAGGTGTCCCGCTACAGCGGTTACTCCACGTTGGACAAGTGGCTGGTTCACCACGGCAAGATGCCTACCGGTCAGGCGAAGGATTTGGCCCGTCTGGCCCAGCACGTGCATGAGGAGACGCTGCCCGCCACCACTCAAGCGGTGGCTGAGGGCAGGGTGGTGTTGGGTGAGGCGGTCGCGATCGCCAAGGCCACCGACACAGCCGTCCAGACCCGGGATGAGAACCACTTTCCCGACGAGCAGGGGTACCGGCAGGGGTTTGAGTCCGCTCTGGTGTCCGCGAAGGTCGAGCGGCCTGCGTTGTCGGTCAACCAGATCCAGGCGGTGGCCCGTCAGGTCGCCTACCGTATGGACCCGCACCGCCTGGACCGCGACCACGAGGCCGCCCACGCCGCACGCGGCCTGACGGTTCATGACACGTTTCAGGGCAGCTACCAGTTGCAGGCCTGGGGCGGGGTCGGGGACGCGTTGGTCGTGCGCGCGGCCATCGACACCTTCACCACCCCACCGAGTGAGGACGACACCCGCACCCGGTCCCAGCGTGAGCATGACGCGCTCATCGCGGCACTGCGCTTTGCCACCACCCACACCGGATGCACCCACACCCCCGCCCCGTTGGCGCAGATCCGCATCCTGGTGCCGGTACAGACTTACCTGGACGCCCAGGGCCAGGAGGTTCCGGCTCTGGATGAGCGCGGACGGGTGATCCCGGTCGGTCTGGTGCACGAGTTGGCTGGGGACGCCGAGGTGGTGCGGATGCTCACCGCACCCCCCACCGGACAGGTGCTGGATGTGGGCCACAGCCGCAGGTTGGCCTCAGCCCGACAGCGCACCGCCGCCTTTCACGGACACACCACGTGCGCCCACCCGGGCGGATGCGAGGTGCCGGTCTCGTTCTGCCAGGCCGACCACGTCACCTCGTTCTCCCGGGGCGGGCGCACGGTGGTGGCGAACCTGCAACCGTTGTGCGGGCCGCACAACCGGGCCAAGTACCAACGCGAACTGCGCACACACCAACACCGAGGACGAGGACGGCACCACCCGTCCGACGGGGACCCGGACCCACCGCCCCGGGCATGACCCCCGGCCGTGCCGAGCCCCGGCATGCCCGCGCCCGACACGCAGCCCGCGCCCCGCACCCGCCGTCGTCGCTGCCACCGTTGCCCGCCCCCACCACCGGGGGTCGGTAGCGCTGCCCAAGGCCGGAGGGTCCGCTCGCCTTTGGTGCCAACGCAGCAGAGGCCCACCACCCCCGAACGCCCACCGTTGACCGCCCTCCCACACCACCACGCGGCAGCCGGTGCCGCCACCTCCGGCCACCACCCACAGCCAGGGCGTTGAACGGGGACCCCGGACACTCGCTGCCTTCGCTGCCAACGCATGAGCGAGCAACCACCCCCGAATCCCGGGCGTTGGTCGCTCTCCCAAACCACCTCGCGGCAGCCGGTGCCGCAGGAGCGAGCGACCACGCGCGCACAGCAAGCGTTGATCGCCCTCCCCGGCCCACCGCTGCCTTTGGTGCCAACGCAGGAGCGAGCAACCACCCCTACACCCCCACCGTTGAACGCCCTCCAGCAGACGTTTCCGCCGTTGCTGTGACCCTTGCTGTGACCCTGGAATGCCCACGCCACCGATCACCTTGGTCATGTTCGCCTAAGCGTCTTCCCTGAGCGGAGGCGGGCCGACCAGCGCTACAGGGAGCTACAGGTTGCGCGGCACCTCGTTGCCCACCGCGAGAATGCCCTCGCGCATGCGCGTGCGCCACAGCAGCAGGCCGCCGATGACGAAGAACACGATCAGCGACAGGATCGCCACCCGGTAGCCGCCGGTGAGCGAGACGGCCACGGTCACGGTCAGCGATCCCAGGAAGCTCGACCCCTTGTCCGAGATCTGGTACAGGCTGAAGTACTCCGCCTCACGCCCCTGGGGAATGAGCTGGGAGTACAGCGACCGGGCCAGTGACTGGGTGCCGCCCAGCACCAGGCCGATTCCCACGCCCATGGCCACGAACAGCGGTACGTTCCCGACCGGGAGAAAGTAGGCCGCCGCCACGAGCGAGCTCCACACGGCGAGCGTGGCCAGCACGGTGTTCTTGCTGCCCAGGACCCGAGCGACCCGGCCGGTCAGGAAGGCGCCCCCGAAGGCCACGAACTGGATGATGAGGATGGTGACGATCAGGACGTTCTGGTCCAGCCCCAGGTCCTGGGTGGCGAAGGGCGCCGCGTAGCGGATGGCCGCCTGCACGCCGTCGTTGAACAGGATGAACGCCAGGAGGAACAGGATCGTGTTCGGGTACCTGCGCATGTCCTTGAGCGTGTGCCCGAACTGGCGCAGTGACTGTCCCACCCTCGGACGGCCCTGACCGCGCGCCGCCAGGGCGCCGTAGCGGTTGCGCAGCGGCCGCAGCGCCAGGACGGTGAACCCCGCCCACCACAGACCGCAGGAGGCGAAGGCGATGCGCGCGGCGTCGTCCGTGCCCAGGCCCAGGGACGGCGCGCCGACCACCAGGCCCAGGTGGACGGCCAACAGCAGGGCCCCGCCCAGGTAGCCGATGCCCCAGCCGGTGACCGACACCCGGTCGCGTTCGTCGGCCGTGGCCACCTCGGGCAGGAACGCGTTGTAGACCACGCCCGCCAGCCCGTACAGCAGGTTGGCCAGCACGAACAGCACCGAGGCCACCAGGTAGCCGTCGGTGGCGAAGTACAGCCCCACCGTGCACGCCGACCCGCTGGCGGCCAGCCAGAGCAGCCACCGCTTCTTGTGCCGGGAGTGGTCGACCATCGACCCCACCACCGGCAGGCACAGGATCTGGAGCAGGATCGCCACCGTGGTCAGCGCCGGGTAGAGCGCGTTGGGGTGCAGCGAGAGGAAGTCCAGCCCCAGCGGGCTGACGGACAGTGCGGGGTCCAGGCAGGACGCGGCGTCCGGGGCCCCGGCCGACACGCACGCCAGGTTGCTCAGGTACGGGCCGATGAGCACGGTCACCACCGAGGTGGTGAACACCGAGTTGGCCCAGTCGTAGAGGTACCAGCCGCGCTGCTCGCGCCTGCGCTGCCCGGGGTCGGCTGAGGGGGCGCCGGTGGCGTCCGCCTCCGGTGGTGTGGTGGCCATGGGGCTATCCGTTCCGCTGGGGGATGTCGGTGGAGGGGGCGCGGCCGGACCACTGGCCCCGCCGTACGAGGAGTTCCCTGAGGGCACTCGTGTTGTCGGTGACGATGCCGTCCACCCCCGCGTCGAGCAGGCGCTCCATCGTCCCGGGCTCGTTGATGGTCCACACGTGCACCTGCATGCCCATACGGTGCGCGGTGGCGAGCAGGTCCCGGCTGAGCAGGGGGAAGGCGTTGTGGCGCAGCGGGATCTGCGCGCACACCGGGACCCGGCTGGCCAGGGAGCGCAGCAGGGGGGACAGGGAGGCCGCCCGCAGCCGGACCACGTCCAGGGGGCCGCAGGAGGTGGCGACGGGCCGGTCGAACAGCCGCCGAGCCCGGTCCAGGCGGCGCTGGTCGAAGGAGCCCACGCACACCCGGTCCCAGGCGTTGGTGCGGCGCAGCGCCTCACGCAGCGGCAGGACGGCGGCGTCGGCCTTGACGTCGATGTTGAACCGCGCCTCGGGCCAGGTCCCCAGCAGGTCCTCCAGCACCGGGACCGGCTCGCGTCCGGCCACCCGGGCGCGGGCCACCTCGCGGTGGGGCAGGTCGCCGATCGCGCCGCTCATGTCGGTGGCGCGGTCCAGGGTGGGGTCGTGGAAGGCCATGAGGACGCCGTCGCTGGTGGCGTGCACGTCCGTCTCCAGGTACGTGTAGCCGAGGTCGACGGCGTACTGGAAGGCCGCGGCCGTGTTCTCCAGTTCGGTGCGGCGCACGCCCTGGTTGTCGAGGAGCCACCCGCCGCGGTGGGCGAGGGCCACGGGTACGGGGGAGGAGAGGTAGGCGGAAGTCACGCATGCAGTATGCCGGTTTCGGACCGCTGTGCGCCCTGTGCCGGAGGTCGCAAGAAAACCCCGAAACCTGGAATGCCAGCTGGCACGGGCAAGGTGGCGGCGCCTCTGTGCAGGGCGAAGGCGGAACGTCATCCTCCCGGAAGGGACCTGTTCATGTCGTACACCCCTCACCGCCACCCCTGCCCCCGGCCCCTGTGCGCCCACGGCGAGCCCGCGTACCACCGCCCGGTCCGCACCCCCGCCCGCACGCCCCTGCCCCCGCGCCACGCGCCCGCGCGCCGGTGCGGGTCCCCGCTCCTGGCGGGCCACCGCACGCCCGGCCCCGTGCACCTGCTGGCCCAGCGCATGGCGGAGGTCCTGGTCGGCCGCCGCACCCCCGAGGCGCTGCGCGACCAGGTGACCGTCCCGGTCCGCGAGGAGCTGCGCCGCCTGCGGGGCACGGTCTCCTGCGAGCTGGCGCCGCGGCTGACGCAGGTCTACCACCAGCCCGTGGACGCCGACGGGGTGGAGGCCAACGCCGTGATCCGCTGCGACCGCCGCTCCCGGGTGTTCGCCTTCCGCGCCCGGCGTGAGGAGGACGGCCGGTGGGTGTGCACCCGGTTGGAGACCGACGGCACCGTGCGCCGCCGGGGCGGGATGCCGGTCGAGCCGACCGGGTGAGACCCGCGCGCCGGGCCGCGGGCGGGCGTCCCCCGTTCGCCCGCGACCCCAACGGAGTGGGCCCGGACGGACGAAAAGCACCTGGATTTCCGCCGAGAAGCCCGGATAAGGTCCCCCTGGGGTGATCTCCGGACCGGAGCGCTGACCCCCGTCTTCGAACGGCGGCGCCCGACGCGGCCCGACCGTTCCCGGCACGCGGTGGTCCCGGACGAGGGGCCCACCGCCAAGCGAAAAGGAGGGGGCGGTCACGGCGCTCCCCGCGCCGGGGCGGCCATCCGTGTATGAAACCTGCTGACATCGCCCACCTGCACAGCATCGGCGCGCCCACCCTGTCCCCCGACGGCCGCCGCGCCGTCTTCGCCGTGACCCGGCCGGACCTGGAGGAGGACGCCTACGTGGGCTCCCTGTGGTCCGTGCCCACCGACGGCTCCGCGCCGCCCGCCCGGCTCACCCGGGGCACCAGGGACAGCGGCCCGGTGTTCTCCCCCGACGGGCGGTGGATCGCCTTCCTGCGCCCCGACGAGGACAAGCGCCCCCAGATCCACGTCCTGCCCGCCGACGGCGGCGAGCCCTGGAGGATCACCTCCCACCCGCTGGGCGCGGGCGCTCCCCGCTGGAGCCCGGACTCCACCCGGATCGCCTACACCGCGCGTGTCCCCGACCCCCACCGCTACGTGGACCGTGAACCGGGCAAGGAGCCGCCCCGGCGCATCACGCAGCTCAAGTACCGGCTGGACGACCTCGGTTTCGGCAACGACCGGCGCGCGCACGTGTTCGTCTCCGCGCCCCTGGACCCCTCGGGCGAGGCGGGGGAGCCGGTCCGGGTGACCCGGGGCGACTTCGACCACCGGTCCGTGTCCTGGAGACCGGACGGCACCGAGCTGGTCTTCGCCGCCGCGCGCCACGCCACCCGCGACACCGACCTGGTGGAGGACCTGTGGGCGTGCGCGCCGGAGGAGGGAGCCGAGCCGCGCCGGGTCACCGCCGGGAACCTGGACGCCGCGCAGAGCGACTTCTCCGAGGACGGCGCCACCGTCTACTTCCTCGGTGACGAGCTCGGCCCCGACCTGAACGACTTCGTGGGCCAGACCAGCGCCCTGTGGTCGGTGCCCGCCGACGCCTCGGCGGCGCCCGTCCGGCTGACCCCCGCCCAGAACCCGCGGATGGCCGGGGGCCCCAGGGTCACCGGGCGCGGCCTGCTCGGCCTGGCGGAGAACAGGGGCGCGGTGGACCTGGTCCTGGTGCCCTTCACGGGCGGCGAGCCCGAGACCGTCGTCGGCGGACCGGTGCAGGTCCAGTCCTTCGACAGCGCGGGCGGCGTCACCGTCGCGGTGGTCGCCGACGGCCGCAGCAGCGGCGAGCTGGTCCTGGTCGGCGACGGGGGCACGCGGGCGCTCACGGGGTTCGCCGGTGCGCTGGACCCCCTGCCGATGACGGAGCTGACGGCCCGCACCGCCGACGGCTACCCCGTGCACGGGTGGGTCACCGTGCCCGAGGGCGAGGGCCCGCACCCGGTGGTGCTGATGATCCACGGCGGCCCCTTCGCCCAGTACGGCCACCAGCTCTTCGACGAGACGCAGGTCTACGCGGCGGCCGGGTACGCCGTGGTGATGTGCAACCCGCGCGGCTCCTCGGGCTACGGGCACGAGCACGGCCGGGCCATCATCGGCTCGGTGGGCGCGACCACCGCCACCGACGTGCTGGCCTTCCTGGACGCGGCGCTGGAGGACGAGCGGCTCGACTCCTCGCGGGTGGGCGTCATGGGCGGCTCGCACGGCGGGTTCATGACCACCTGGATCGCCGCCCACCACGGCGAGCGGTTCCGGGCGGCGATCAGCGAGCGCGCGGTCAACGCCATCGAGAGCTTCCACGGCTCCTCCGACATCGGCTCGTTCTTCCCCGGGCCGCTGTACGGGCCGCCGCAGACCTGGGCCAAGGAGAGTCCGCTCACCTACGCCGACCGGATCGACCTCCCGTTCCTGATCATCCACTCCGAGGAGGACTGGCGCTGCCCGGTGGAGCAGGCGCAGCGCCTGTTCGTGGCGCTGAAGCTGCGCGGCCAGGAGGCGGAGATGCTGCTCTTCCCCGCTGAGGGGCACGAGCTGTCGCGCTCGGGCCTGCCGAGCCACCGCGTGGCCCGCTTCGAGGCGGTCCTGGACTGGTGGCAGCGCCACCTGTGACGCGTGCCGGGGCGGGGGCGTCCCCCGCCCCCTTCCGGTGGTTCGCGTGATACACGCCACTTTCTCGGCGGTCATTACCCTGTTTTGGGGCGGCTCCAACGGGGAGAACTAGGACCCGTCACGGCCGCTCGGGCGGGCTTTCCGGGCCTCTTGTTATGGAATCGCTGGTCAGAGGGTTGCCCAAGGGAAGGTAACGAAAGGGTCGCGACTGGTCCTGGTGGTGGATTAGTGTTCCCTCAGGCCGGAACGCCCCCGTTAGTCACCACCAGGGTGACGGTGTCCGGTTTCCGTTGCACTCTCGCTCACGAGCAGTTCTTTCCCAGGAGCAGAGGCCACCGCAGAACGCCGGCACACCTCCCTCGGCCCCCTCGAGCGCCGCCCGCCGGGATCCCCCTCACCGCATCCCACGCGCCCTTGCCACGGCGCGTCCTCGGGATGCCCTGCGCTGGTAGACGGGTGTGGGAGAAAGGCAGTCGGTCCCTTGACTCGCAACCCCGAGCCCGGAAGGCGCAGCAGGCGCCGTGTCGCCACGGTCGGCTGCGCCACCCTGGGCGCCGTCGTCCTGTCCTCGGGCGTCGCCTTCGCCGAGCCCACCCCTGAGGAGGCCCGCGAACGCTACGAGCAGCTCCAGGAGGAGCTCTCGACGCTGAACGAGGCCTACAACCAGGCCGAGGAGGACCACGCGGCCGCCGAGGCCGAACTCGAAGAGGTCGAGGAGCAGCTCGCCAGGGCCCAGGAGGAACTGGAGGCCATGTCCGACACGGTCGCCGGGATCGCCCAGACCGCCTACACCGGGTCCACGCACAGCCTCTTCACGGTCCTGTTCGACGGCGACCCGGACGCGTCGCTACAGAACATCGCCGACCTGAACTTCCTGTCCATGGGGCAGGACGCCGTCCTGGACGACTACACCGCCCAGGTGGAGCGCGCCGAGGACCTGCGCGACCAGGCCGCCGAATCGGAGGAGGACGCCTCCACCGCCCTCTCCGAGGCCGAGACGGCCCAGGAGGAGGGTGAGACCGCCCTGGACGAGCAGGCCGAGGTCCTGGAGAGCCTGGGCGGGCAGGACCCGACCGCCTCCGAGGCCTCCACGGGCGGCGGTGGTGAGGCCGTCGCGGCCTCCGGCGACGTCCAGGCCGTCCTGGACTTCGCCCGCGCCCAGATCGGCAAGCCCTACGTCTGGGGCGGTACCGGCCCCGACGGCTACGACTGCTCGGGCCTGGTCCAGGCCGCGTGGGCGCAGGCGGGGGTCAACCTGCCCCGCACGACCTACGACCAGGTCAACGCCGGCACCCGGGTCTCGCGCGACGAGGTCCAGCCCGGGGACCTGCTGTTCTTCTACAGCGAGTCCTCGCCCAGCCACGTGGGGATCTACTCCGGCAACGGCAACATGATCCACGGCTCCAACCCGTCCAAGCCGCTGGAGGAGGTCTCCCTGGCCGCCTACTGGGACAGCGTCTTCACCGTCGCGGTCCGCGTCGGCTAGCGGACCGGCCGGAACCGTTGCCGGTGAGACCTGAGGGCTTTGACCTGCGATGATCTTGTACTTATAGCTGATGTCGATGTTCCAGACGCGCTATAAGTACAAGATCGCGCCGGAGGGGGCTGATCGACGCACCCTTCCCGGCGGCGGGTCGGGGACGCGGGTTCCGGTCGGCGGTGCGGCCCGCGTATCCTTCCGCCCATGGGACGTCTCGTGTTCAGGGTCGCGGCCGGGATCGCGGTCGTCATCGCCTTCTTCTGGGTCCTGTCCGTGGTGGTCGGCCTCCTGGTCTGGCTCCTGATGGTCGCCCTGGTCGTGGGCATGGTCTACCTCGGCGTCCGGATGCTCAGGGCGCAAAGCGGCCACGACCGCTGACCGCGCGCCTTCTGTCGGGGACGCGTCGCCGAACCTCGTGCGGCGCGTCCCCGCCCGTGTGCCCGGTCCGCTCGCGGCGGGCCCGTTTCCTGACACATGGGCGAAGGCCTCCGCGGTGAAGCCGAGTGAGGGTATGGTTACTATGTGTCACTGAATAAGCACGTAGGGTCCCATGTTGACGGAGTGTCTCACCGTGGCCGGGTGGAACGCGTCCTCACCCGCGTCTTCCGCAACGACTGGAGTGCGCTGACACCGCCCGACATCGGCCGCTGGACCCCCGACCTGCGGGTCAGCGTCGTCATCCCGGCGCGCGGCGGTCAGCGGCGCCTCGACCTCGCCCTGGCCTCCCTGGCCGCGCAGACCTACCCCGAGGACCTGATGGAGGTCGTGGTCGTGGACGACCACTCCTCCCCGGCGCTGCGGCTGCCCGACCTGCGCCCCGCGCACTGCCGCCTCCTGCCCGTTCCCGACGGCGGCTGGGGCGCCGGGTACGCCCGCGCCTACGGCGCCCACTCCAGCACCGGCGACGTCCTGCTGTGGATGGACGCCGACATGGTGGTGTGCCGCGAGTTCGTCGAGGCCCAGGCGCGCTGGCACCACGTCCACGCCGAGGCCGTCACGATCGGCCGCGTCCGCTTCGCCGACACCGGGCCCCAGAGCCCCACCGACGTCCTGGCCCTGGCCCGCACCGACGCCCTGCACAGGACCCTGGACACCGGTCGCCACCACGCCTGGGTCGAGCGCGTCCTCACCGGGAGTGACGGTCTGCGCGACGCCGACCACCTGGGCTTCCACGCCTACGTCGGCGCGGCGGCGGCCGTGCGCCGCAGCCTCTACGAGGCCGCCGGGGGAGTGGACCCCGACCTCGACCTGGGCCAGGACACCGAGTTCGGCTACCGCCTCTGGCAGGCGGGCGCCGTCCTGCTGCCCGAACCCGCCGCCACCGGCTGGCACGTGGGCCGCGCGGGCACCGCACGCACCCGGCTGCCCTCCGAACGCTTCCGCACCGAGGTCCTCGCCGAGTTCATGCCGCACCCGCACGCCTACCGCGAGCGGGTGCCCGCCCACCGGCGCCGCATCCCGCTCGTGCACGTCGTGGTCGAGGTCTCCGGCGCGCCCTACGACCTGGTCCGCGGCTGCGTGGACCGGCTCCTGGACAGCGCCGAGACCGACCTGGCCCTCACCCTGGTCGCCGACTGGGAGGGCGCCGAGGAGGAAGGGACCGTACGCCGAACGCGGCGGCTGCGGGCGGTGGACGGCCAGGCCCGGCGGGACGTCGGCGGACCCCACCTGGACCTGCGGCTGATCCAGGCCAACTACCTGCGCGAACCCCGGATCTCCTTCGCCACGTCCGCGCCCCGCACCGGTTTCCCCTCACCGTTCCTGCTCCAGGTCCCGGTCTCCTGGGGACTGGGGCAGGTGGCCCTGTCGCGACTGCTGGCCAGCGCCGAACGCGCCCGCGCGGGACTCACCGAACTCTTCCCGGCCGCCTCGCCCACCCGCGACGCCGGGGTGCGACTGTGGCGCACCCGCGCGCTGGCCCGGGCCCTGCGGGTGTGCGAGGAGGACGAGGACCTGGGCGACGTGGTCGCCGCGCTGCACGGCCGCTACCGGATCCACGCCGGGGAGGAGACGCTGACCGACCTGTCGCTGTACCGCTCGGTGCCGCCGCCCCCGCGTACCGAACCCGAACCGGTGGAGGTGTCCGCCCCGCCACCGCAGGCCGGGGCGGGGGAGACCGGCGCGGGGGAGTGCGGGCCGGGGCAGGAGGGCACCGGCGCCGCGCGGTCCGGCGGGTGGCTGCGCTCGGGATGGGAGCGGGCCCGCCAACGGCTGCGCCGCGAGCGCCGCTGACCGCCTCCCGGGGTCCGACCGCGACCGGGCAGATGGGGGAAGACATCGACCAGGAGAGCGGGCGGACCCCGCCGGACGCCCCGCATCCCGAGGATGACCGAGGGCGACACGGCCAGTACTCAAGGTACCGGACGCTTTACGCACAACGGGCACGCCGCCCATGCGACGTGCCCGTGACATCCGTTCCCCGTTCGGGCGGCGCGGCCCGGGGTCGTCTCACGCGCGGCCCGGTCCCCGCCGCGCGGTCCCCGGCCGCGGACCGGACCCGGGCCCGCTGCGTCAACGCGTCACCGCCGGGCGGGCGCGACCCCTCAGTTGACGGCGGCGATCGACTCCAGGAGCTTCTCGCGCAGGGCGTCGCTGACCGGGGCCGACCCGGTCTCCTCGGAGGCGGCCGACTGCCCCTCCGGGCTCACCACGTAGCGCAGGAAGGACTTGACCCGCTCGGCCTGGGCGTCGTCGGGGTAGTCCAGGCACACGACCTCGTAGCTGACCAGCACCAGCGGGTAGCTGCCAGCCTCGGTCGTGCCGTAGTCCAGGTCCAGCGCCAGGTCGTACTCGCTGGGGTTGTCCTCGCGCTGCGGCGACTCGGCGACCACCTGGGCGGCGGCCTCGGGGGAGATCTCCACGAACTCGCCGCCGACGCCGATGTCCACCGTGGACATGCCGTGCACGTGCGACATCTCCACGTAGCCGATGGACCCCTCGGCCCGCTCGACCGTGTCGGCGATACCGCTGTTGCCCTGCGCCGACTCGCGCGGGGTGAGCGGCCACTGCCCGCTCGGCTCGTGCGGCCAGGCGTCGGCCGCCGCGGCGCTGAGGTAGTTGGTGAAGTTCTCCGTGGTTCCCGAGTCGTCGGAGCGGTTGACCGGGGTGATCGCCATGTCCGGCAGGTCCGCGTCCGGGTTGTCCTCGGCGATCTCGGGGTCGTTCCAGCGCGTGATCTCCTGGTTGAAGATCTTGGCCAGCGTCTCCGGGCGCAGGTTCAGAGAGTCCACGCCCTCCAGGTTGAACACCACCGCGATCGGGATCACGTAGGCGGGCAGGTTGACCACGTCCGAGCCGCCGCACCGCTCCCTGGCGTCGGCGTTCTCGTCCGGGTCCATCGCCGCGTCGGTCCCGGCGAAGGCCACCGCGCCGTCGATGAACTGGCTGCGCCCGCCGCCCGAACCGATCGAGTTGTAGTAGACGCGCGCGTCGTCGCAGGCCGACTGGTAACCGGCGATCCAGGTCGTCATCGCGTTCTCCTGGGCGCTGGAACCGGCTCCCGAGAGGCTGCCGGAGAAGCACTCCAGGTCCTCGGGAACCTCCGGCGCGGCGCTGTCCGGAACGGCCTGGTCGCTGCCGCAGGCGGTCACTGCCAGCAGCAGGCCGGCCAGCGCGGCCGACGCGGCCCCCCTGGAGGCCCCGCTGTGGCGGAGGACGCCGGTCTTGATGCGCTTGTTGGACGGGAGCACGACTGCTTCTATCCCCTTCGTCGGTGTCGGTGGTCCTGGTCTGCGTTCACCGCCGCGCGTCCCCGAACGGGAGCGTCGTCGCTGGTGATGGAGCACCGCCGAAGAATTTAACCACCGGCGGACCGCCACCCCCAAGGCGACCCCCTGTGGCATGGCGCTCACGCGGACCGGCGTGCATGACACGCGGACGGTACGGGCACGGGTAGATGCGTGATGAGCACGCACGACACGTCCACCGCTCCGACGTCAACCTACCGCCTCCAACTGCGCCCCGGGTTCACCCTGGAGGACGCCGCGGACCTGCTCGACTACCTGGACCGCCTGGGAACCGGGGCGGTCTACCTGTCCCCGATCCTCGCCGCCGCGCCGGGCTCCCAGCACGGCTACGACGTGGTCGACCCCGCCCGGGTCTCGCCCGAACTGGGCGGGGACGCCGCCCGCGAGGCCCTGGCCGCCAAGGCGCACGAGCTGGGCCTGGGTGTGGTCGCCGACATCGTCCCCAACCACGTGTCCGTGGTCCGCGCCGACACCAACCGCTGGTGGTGGGACGTCCTCGCCCACGGGCGGGACTCGGTGTACGCGCGCTGCTTCGACATCGACTTCGACGCGGGTCCCCTGCTCATCCCCGTGCTGGGCGACGACGGCGACGGCGGGCGGGCCGCCCTGGCCGACCTCGTCCTCGCCGACGGCTGCCTGGCCTACCACGACAAGCGCTACCCGCTCGCCCCCGGCACCCACGAGCCCGGAGACCCCGTCGACCGGGTGCACGAGCGACAGCACTACCGGCTGGTGTCCTGGCGGCGCGGCGACAGCGAACTCACCTACCGCCGGTTCTTCGACGTCAGCGAGCTGGCCGCCGTGCGGGTGGAGGAACCCGGCGTCTTCGACGCCACCCACGCCGAGGTCCTGCGCTGGGCCGGACTCGGCCAGCTCGACGGGCTGCGGGTGGACCACGTGGACGGGCTCACCGACCCCGGCGGTTACCTGCGCCGCCTCACCGAGCGCTTCGGCGGCTGGGTGGTCGTGGAGAAGATCCTCGCCCCCGGAGAGAGCCTGCCCCAGTCCTGGCCGGTCGCCGGGACCACCGGGTACGACGCCCTGCGCGAGGTCTGCGGCGTGTTCGTCGACCCCTCCGGTGAGGCCGATCTCACCACCCTCGCCCTCGATCACGGGGTGGAGGTGGACGTCGACGAGGCCGACCTGCGGGCCCGCCGCCACGCCGCCACCGAGCTGCTGCGCGCCGAGGTGCGGCGGATCGCCGCCCTGCTGCCGCCCCGCCCCGACCGGGGGCGGGAGACCCCCTCGCCCGAGGCGGTGCGCCGCCGCGAGGAGGCCGTCGCCGAGCTGCTGTGCGCCTTCGACGTGTACCGCTCCTACCTGCCCGAGGGAGAGCGCGACTGGGCCCGGGCGGTGGAGACCGCCGCCGGGCGCCGCCCCGACCTGGCCCACGACCTGGAGGCCGTCGACCTGCGGGTGCGCCGCGACCCCCGGGGCGAGGCCGCACGGCGCATCCAGCAGACCAGCGGGATGGTCGTGGCCATGGGCACCGAGAACACCGCCTTCTACCGCACCACCAGGTTCGTCGCCCTCAACGAGGTGGGCGGCGACCCCGCCGACTTCGCCGTCACACCCCGGGAGTTCCACGACGGCGCGTCCCGCCGCGAGGCCGCCCGGCCGCACACCATGACCACCCTGTCCACGCACGACACCAAGCGCTCCGAGGACGTGCGCGCCCGCCTGGCCGCCCTGTCGGAGGTGGCCGAACCCTTCGCCGAGGCCGTGCGCCGCTGGACCGGGCGGTGCGCCCTGCCCGAACCCGCGCTCAACCTGCTGGGGTGGCAGACCCTGGTCGGCGCCTGGCCGATCGGGGAGGAGCGCCTGGCCGACTACCTGCTCAAGGCCGCCCGGGAGGCGCGGCTGGGCACCTCCTGGACCGAGCCGGACCCCGACTTCGAGGACCGCGTCCGCTCCTGGCCCGGGCGGGTGCTGGGCGACACGGCCCTGCGCGGGGAGGTGGCCTCCGTGGTGGAGTCGGTGCGCGGGGCCGGGTGGAGCAACTCCCTGGGGCAGAAGGCCGTGCAACTGCTGGGCCCGGGCGTCCCGGACCTGTACCAGGGCACCGAGCTGTGGGACCTGTCCCTGGTGGACCCCGACAACCGCAGGCCCGTGGACCACCAGGCCCGCGCGGACCTGCTGACCCGGATCGAGGACGGGTGGCGCCCGCCGGTGGACGCCACCGGCGCGGCCAAGCTCCACCTGGTCCGCACGTGCCTGCGCGCACGCCGCGATCTGCGCCCCTCGGGGTACCTGCCGCTCACCGCCTCCGGTCCGGCCCGGGAGCACGCCCTGGCCTTCGCGCGGACCTCGGCCGGAGCCGACCGGCCCGACCTGGCGGTGATCGCCACCCGGCTGCCGATCGGGCTGGCCGACGCCGGGGGCTGGGCGGACACGGTCGTGGCGCTGCCCTCGGGGCCGGGGGCGTGGACCGAACGGCTCACGGGCCGGACCGTGGCGCCCGACAGCGCGGACGGGCTCACCCTGGCGCACCTGGCCGCGGTCCTCGACCGGTACCCGGTGGCGGTCCTGACCCGGGAGTGAGGGCCGCCACCGGCGAGGACGGGGCGCCGCGGCGCCCCGGCTGGCCGGAGCACGGGTAGGCTTGCCGCGATCATGGCGCGCACGGACACCCCACACACCACCGGCCCCCGACTCCGCATGCCCGCGGCCGTCGCGGCGGCCCTGGCCTGCCCCTCCTGCGGGCGCGGGCTCGACCAGGGCGAACGCGGGCTCTCCTGCGGCGCCGGGCACAGCTTCAACGTGGCGCGGGAGGGGTACGCGAGCCTGCTCACCGGGGCCACGCCGCCCGGGACGGGCGACAGCCGGGAGATGGTCGCCGACCGCCTCCGGTTCCAGGAGGCGGGGCACCACGCCCCGATCTCCGACGCGCTGGCCGCCGCCCTGGCCCGCGAGCTCACCGCGCCCGCGCCGCTGGTCGCCGACATCGGAGGCGGGACCGGGCACCACCTGACCCGGGTGCTGGAGGCCCTGCCCGAAGCCGTGGGGCTGACCGCCGACGCCTCCAAGTTCGCCGCCCGCAGGGCGGCCAGGGCGCACGAGCGCGGCGGCGCCGTGACCGCCGACGCATGGCGGGGCCTGCCGCTGCGCAACGGCTCCGCGGACGCCCTGCTCAACGTGTTCGCGCCGCGCAACGCCGCCGAGTTCCACCGCGTCCTGCGCGCCGACGGTGTGCTGCTGGTCCTCGCCCCCGCCGCCGACCACCTCGCCGAACTGCGCGGGCCGCTGGGCCTGCTGGAGGTGGACCCGCGCAAGGACGAGCGCCTCGCCGACTCGCTGCACGGGCACTTCGCCCCCGCCGGGACCGAGGACCTGCGCTTCACCATGGACCTGGACCACGCCGACGCCGCGACCGTCGTCGGCATGGGGCCCAGTGCCCGCCACGTCGGCGCCGAGGACCTGCGCGCCCGCATCGCCGCCCTGCCCGAACCGACGGCAGTCACGGCGTCGGTGCGCCTGCACGCCTACCGCCCGCGCCGCTGAGCGAAACGGGCAGGCCCGGGCAACACCGACAGCCGCGGGTGACGGATGCGGGAGCCGGGTAGACCACCCTCCGTGAGCGAAGCCCAGACCACCCCGACCACGTCCGACGCCCTCACCGCCCCCGCCGTCCCGGGGGTCGGCGTCCGCGGCGACTTCGCCGTGTGGGCGCCCCACCGCGCGAGCGTCCGCCTGCGCCTGTACGGCACACAGGAGCGCGACGTCGCCATGCGGCCCGACGAGGACGGCTGGTGGCGCGCCCGGGTCGGGGACGCCGGGCCCGGCACCGAGTACGCCTACCTCCTGGACGACGACCCCCAGCCCCTGCCCGACCCCCGCTCGCTCCACCAGCCCCACGGCGTCCACGGGCCCAGCCGCGTCCACGACCACGCCGCCTTCGCCTGGACCGACACCGCCTGGACCGGACGCCCCCTCGCGGGCGCCGTCGTCTACGAACTCCACGTGGGCACCTTCACCCCCCAGGGCACCTTCGCCGCCGTCGCCGACCGCCTCGACCACCTGGTCGGCCTCGGCGTCACCCACGTCGAACTCATGCCGGTCAACGCCTTCGACGGCACCCACGGCTGGGGCTACGACGGGGTCCTGTGGGCGGCCGTCCACGACCCCTACGGCGGCCCCGACGCCCTCAAGGCCCTCGTCGACGCCTGCCACCGCCGCGGCCTGGCCGTCCTGCTGGACGTGGTCTACAACCACCTCGGCCCCTCGGGCGCCTACATGCCCCGCTTCGGCCCCTACTTCTCCGGTGAGAACGCCTGGGGGCCCTCCCTCAACCTGGACGGACCCGACTCCGACCAGGTCCGCCGCACGGTCCTGGACAACGCCCTGGACTGGCTGCGCCACTACCACCTGGACGGACTGCGCCTGGACGCCGTGCACGCCCTGCGCGACGACCGCGCCACCCCGCTGCTGGCCGAACTCGCCGAGGAGGTCGACGCCCTCGCCACCGCCCTGGGCCGACCGCTGTCCCTCGTCGCCGAGTCCGACCGCAACGACCCCCGCACCGTCCTGCCCCGCGAGGCGGGCGGCCTGGGCATGACCGCCCAGTGGTCCGACGACCTCCACCACGCCCTGCACGTCGCCCTCACCGGGGAGACCCACGGCTACTACGCCGACTTCGCCGACCCCGGGGCGCTGCCCGCCGCGCTCACCCGCGTGTTCTGGCACGCGGGCACCCGCTCCAGCTTCCGCGGACGCACCCACGGCGCGCCCGTGGACACCGCGCGCGTCCCCGGCAGCCGCTTCCTGGCCTACCTGAGCACCCACGACCAGATCGGCAACCGGGCGCGGGGCGACCGCATGGGCGAACACCTCTCCCCGGGCCTGCTCGCCTGCGGCGCCGCGCTCGTGCTCTGCTCCCCCTACACCCCCATGATCTTCATGGGGGAGGAGTGGGCGGCCACCACGCCCTGGCCGTTCTTCGCCTCCTTCACCGACCCCGATCTGGTCCGGGGCGTGCGCGAGGGCCGCCGCCGCGAGTTCGCCGCCCTGGGGTGGGCCGAGGAGGAGGTCCCCGACCCCATGGACCCGGCCACCCGCGACGGCGCGGTCCTGGACTGGTCCCAGCCCGGACGCGAACCGCACGGGCTGGTCCTGGACACCTACCGGGCGCTCATCGCCCTGCGGCGCGTGGAACCGGAGCTGTCCGACCCGCGCCTGGACCGCTTCGCGGTCGAGGCCGGCGGCGGACGCCAGCTCGTCCTGGTCCGGGGGAACCTGAGGGTGGTGTGCAACCTGGACGCCGACGGCGCGGGGGTGGAGCTGGACGCGGCCCCGCGCGAACTCCTGCTCGCCAACGGCGAGCCCAGGACCGCGGGGACCACTGTCACCGTGCCGGGGGAGTGCTTCGCCGTCCTGAGGGTGTAGCCGCGCGGGGGGAGGGTCGGAACGTCACCGCGGCGCCCTAACCTCGGTACGGTCCGCGACCCCACGACGGAAAGGCCGCCCATGAGCGAGGACGCCTGGACACTCGACCAGAGCTTCGAGGCGCACAACGGAACCGTGCGCTGGGCCCGGTTCGGAGACGGGGACCCGGTCGTGCTCATGCACGGCACGCCCTTCTCCTCCCACGTCTGGCGCCACGTCGCCCGCGCCCTGAGCACCCGGTACACCGTCCACGTGTGGGACATGCCCGGCTACGGGGCCTCGGCCAAACACGAGGGGCAGGACGTGTCGCTGGCCGCCCAGCAGGCCGCGTTCACCGCCCTGCTCGACCACTGGGGGCTGGAGCGCCCCGCCGTGGTGGCGCACGACTTCGGCGGTGCGGTGGCCCTGCGCTCGACCGTCCTGGACGGGGTCGTCTACGACCGCCTCGCCCTGGTCGACGCGGTCAGCGTCCGTCCCTGGGGCAGCGACTTCTTCCGCCTCGTCAACGCCAACGCCGACGTGTTCGCAGCGCTGCCCCCGCACCTGCACGAGGCGCTGGTGCGCGCCTACGTCTCCTCCGCCGCGTACCGCGGACTCCGGGCCGCCGTCCTGGACGCGCTCGTGCGCCCCTGGCTCGGCGCGGACGGTCAGCCCGCGTTCTACCGGCAGATCGCCCAGGCCGACGAGCGCCACACCGCCGAGGTCGAGGGCTCCTACGCCGACCTCGACCTGCCGGTGCTGGTGGTATGGGGTGAGGAGGACACCTGGCTGCCCCCGGACCGCGGCCGACGGCTCGCCGCCGCGATCCCCGGGGCGCGGCTGCGCGTCCTGCCCGGGGCCGGGCACCTGATTCAGGAGGACGCGCCCGCCGAGCTCACCGCCGCCCTCCTGGACTTCCTGGCCTGAGGGGGCCGGGCCGGTCAGCCGACCGGCCCGGTGAACACCATCTCCTCGCCGTCGTGGCGGACGATGATCCGCAGCTCCTCGCTCCCGGGCGCGATGTCGCACTGCATCGGGAACGCGTAGGAGCCCGCCTCGGTCTCGCCGAGGGTGATCTCGCCCTCGGCGGCCGTCTCGGCTCCTCCCGCCTCGCACACGGTCTCGAACTCGCCGAAACCGAGTACCCGCCCCAGGTCCGGGACCTCCACCTCCAGGGTGAAGTCCGCACGCCCGTCCTCGGGGAAGGAGACGTCGTCCACGGTGTAGACGACGTCGGCCTCCCCGCGGAACTCGTGCTCGTAGGCGCCCACGGGGTGGGCGACGCGGTACGACTCCTCGAAAACCTGCGACGACTCCTGCGCCGCGCATCCGAGCACGGGCAGCACGAGGACGAGTGACAGGGGAAGCATAAGAGGGGTGCGCATGCGCCCAGATTAGGGCAGAACGCACCCACCTCGGACGCCCGTCCGCCCGACACGGACGGGCGTGAGCGTGACGCGCGGCCTCAGCCCTCCAGCGCCCGGAAGACCTCCAGCCACTGCCCCGGGTCCACGTGCCCGACGGGGGTACCCGCCGCGACCTGGGCGCGGGCCAGTGCCCGTTCCACCCGCCGGGCGGGGTGGGCGCGGCGCAGCGAAGCCCCCAGCGACCCGCCCGCGCCCCCGAAGCCCAGCTCCACCAGACGCCGGTAGCCGCCCATCCGCCCCGGGTCCACCAGGGGCGCCCGGCGCCTGCGCAGCACCAGGATGCCCGAATCCACCCGCGGCACCGGCCGGAACCGCTGACGGTCGATCCGCCCGGCCAGCGACCACGACCACTCCGGCCAGGTCAGCACGGTCAACCGGCTCCACCGACCGAACCCGCCGGTGCGCTTGCGCGCGTACTCCAGCTGGGTGACGAGCGTGGCCGAGGCCAGACCCCGCGCGCCCAGGCACCAGCGCACGATGTCCGCGGTGCGCGCGTAGGGGATGTTGCCCACCAGGTGGAACTCACCCCGCGGCGGGCGCACCCGGGTGAAGTCGGCCCGCACCACCCGCACCCCGCTCGCGGGGTCGCGGTAGCGCGCGGAGAGCCGCTCGGCCAGGCGCGGGTCGATCTCGTAGGCCAGGACCCGCCGGGCGGCCGGGGCGAGGAAACGGGTGAGGGCGCCCTCGCCCGGTCCCACCTCCACCACCAGGTCGGCGGGGCCGACACCGGACACCGCCACCACGCGGCGGGCCGTGCCGGGGTCGGCCAGGAAGTTCTGGGAGAAGCGGCGCCGGTCGTCACCGGCACCCGTGCGACGGGAACGTTCGGTACGTGCCACGGAAGGTCCGTTCCAGCCACCCTGCGGTGGCCGACGAGGACGGGCGGCACGGACGGGCACACCACACGGCGCGCGACAGCGAAGAGGAGGTCCGGGCAGCCCGTCCGAGGGAAGAAGGGACGCGACTGTGCCTGGACCGGAGGGTCACACGGGAGAAGAGGTGTCGTCCACGGTCGCCGCCGGGTCCGCCGCCGCGCGGGTACGCGCGGGCGCGCATGCGTCAACGGCGGCGGAGCGGGGCGCCCCTCCCCACACCCCCCGGGCACGCGGTCGTGGACACGCGCGCGACGCGGACGGCGGGGCGGGGCTCCCAGCGGGCCGGACGGACCCCACCGAAGGGGGCCGCGGCGGCTGGGGCGGGGGCTACCGGCCCAGACGCGGGGACCGGGGCCGGAAGACGTGGGTGTGGCAGCTCACCGGCCAGGCGTGGGCCCGGCCGGTGATCGCCTGGAAGCAGCACATGGAGACCAACCTAGAAGCCCTCCCACGGCGGCGGCAACCGGTTTTCCCGGTGGCGGGCACGCCCGAAAAGGGCTCGCCTTCCCCGGACCGACCACGCCATACTCGCCCCCATGCCTGACTTCGCGGACTTCGACACCCGCCACTACCGCACCGTCGACGTGGCCACCGGCTACGACGGCTGGTCCAGCACCTACGAGGGCTCCGTCCTGGACGCCATGGACCTCGCCCTCCTGGACGGCCTCACCGTCCCCGACTGGTCGGCCGTCGCCCGCGCCGCCGACCTGGGCTGCGGCACCGGCCGCACCGGTTCGTGGCTGCGCGGCCGCGAGGTCGGGCGCGTGGACGGTGTCGACCTCAGCTCCGGCATGCTGGCGCTGGCCGAGAAGCGCGGCGCCCACGACAGCCTCACCCGGGGCGACGTGCGCGACACCGGCCTGCCAGGAGCCGCCTACGACCTGGTCATCGCCTCTCTGATCGACGAGCACCTGCCGGACCTGGCGCCCTTCTACGCCGAGGCCCGGCGGCTCGTCCGGCCCGGGGGGACCTGCGTGCTGGTCGCCTACCACCCGCAGTTCTCGATGGTCTCGGGGATGCCGACCCACTACACCGACGCCTCCGGCGAGGACATCGCCATCGCCACCCACGTCCACCTCATCAGCGACCACGTGCGCGCCGCCTCGGCGGCGGGGTGGCGGCTGGCCGAGATGTCGGAGGGCACCGTGGACGACACCTGGGTGGCGGCCAAGCCCAAGTGGGAGAGGTTCCGGGGCCACCCGATCTCGGTGGCCTTCGTGTGGACCGCCTCCTGACGCGGTGACCGGGGAGGTACACCGGGACCTCCCCCTCCGTCGTGATCTTGTACTCATAGCGCGCCCCGGCGCTCCAACCTCGCTACAGGTACAGGATCATCTGTGTGTGGACGCCTCTGGTCCCGCCAGCAACTTTTCCGGCCGGACCGCTAGCGCAGCAGGGCCTCCCGCCATATCCCGCGGTTGCGCTCGACGTACTCCGACGCCGGACCCCAGTGCTCGGCGTGCCCCTCCGCGTGCAGGCGCGCCCACGGCTGCACGCCTGTCCGGGCCCCCTCCGTCAGCAGCTCGTACATGCCGCGCACGCGTTGCAGGACCGCGTCGGGCAGCTCGCGGCGCTGGGCCCCGTCGCACCCGTACCCGTCGGCCAGGGCGCGCAGCCGCCGCGCGTCGCGCCGGGGGTCCCCGCCCTCGTGCAGCGGCACGAACCCGTGCGCGGCGTATCCGAGGTCGCCCATGCGCGTACCCGGTCCGGCGCCGTCCCAGTCCACGAAGGTCCAGGCGTCGCCGTCGCGCACCAGGTTCCACGGCGCCAGGTCGTTGTGGCAGACGAGTTCCTCGCGCTCGTGCGGGATGGGCACCTCCCACACCGGTTCCTCGTGGGGCCGGTACCCGGCGGTCAGGTCGTGGAGGCGGCGGATCATCCCGCCCAGCCGACGCAGCTCCCCCGGCGTCATCGGCGCCATCCGGTCCGCCATCGTCCCCGGCACGTACCCGAGCACCTGGCGGCCCCGTTCGTCCCTGCCGACCGCGGGAGGGGACGCCTCGTAGCCGCACAGGTGCAGGTGTTCGAGCAGGAGCAGTACGGAAGGAGAGGAGCGCCGCCACGGTTTGCGCACGGTCCGGCCCACGCGCACCACCTGGTCGGCGACGTTGCCGCCCTCCAGCACCTCTTCTTCGGGTGGGGTCATGGTCCTCCATGCTTCACCGCGCGGCCGGAGGAGTCCACCGCTTTTCACCGTTCCCCGTCGGCCCCCCGTTCCTCGTCGGCGCGGTGCTCCGCGGCGGCCAGGGCGGCGTCGTCCAGCCGGGCCAGCCCGATGAGCAGACCCAGAGACAGCAGACCCATGGTCGCGAACACCCAGGTCAGACCGAGGAACTCCGAGACGAGGCCGCCCGCCGCGGCGCCCAGCGGCATGGTGCCCCAGGCCAGCAGCCGGTAGGCGCTGTTCACCCGGCCGAGCAGGGGATCGGGGGTGATCCGCTGGCGCAGCGACACCGTGACGACGTTCCACACCGCTATCCCCACGCCACCCACGAAGAAGCCCGCCGCGACCAGGACGGGATCGGCGGTCACCGCGGGCAGGCCGACGAGCACGGCGAAGGTGAGCACGCTGATCCGCAACGACCAGGACCGCCCCAACAGGACCTCGACCCGAGCGGCGCCCAGGGCGCCGACAACGCTGCCCGCCGCGACGGCGGTCATGAGCAGGCCGTAGGCGGGCTCGGACAGGCCCATGGCCGAGCCCGGGCCCACCGCGAAGAGGACGAAGACGGTGAAGGCCGCACTCGTACCGAAGTTGCTGACGCCCACCATCGCCGCGAACGAGCGCAGGATCCGGTCGCGCCACAGGAAGCGCAGCCCCTCGGAGATGTCGGCGCGCAGGGTGGCGGGCGCGGTTCGCTCGGACCGGAACCGGCCGCGCACCAGCAGCAGCGCGCCCACCGCGACCAGCCACAGCGCCGCCGGGGCGGTGAACGCCACGGCCGTGCCCACCGCCACCAGCAGGCCGCCCAGGGGAGGGCCGAGGAACTGGTTCGCGGTCAGCTCGGCGGCGTGCAGCCGTCCGTTGGCCCGGGGGAGCCGGCCGCGGCCGACCAGCTGGGGCAGGATCGACTGGGCCGAGGTGTCGTAGAGGGTCTCGGTGACCCCGATGCACAGCGCCACCGCGTAGAGCAGCCAGACCGACCCCAGGTCCAGGGCCAGGGACAGTGCCAGGGCGCCGAGCAGCAGCGCCCGGGCGAGGTTGGCGCCGAGCATCGTCCGGCGCCGGTCGAGCCGGTCGGCCAGGGCGCCCGCGGGGAGCGCGAAGAACAGCCACGGAAGGGTCAGCGCGAAGGTCACCCCGGCGATGAGGGCGGGGGAGTCGGTGAAGCGCAGCGCCACCAGCGGCAGCGCCGTCTTCAGGACGCCGTCGGCGAGGTTGGACAGCGCCGAGGAGGTCCACAGGTTCCAGAAGGCGGCTCCCAGCGGAGCGGGGCGCGGCACCGGCGGGGGAGCGGCGTGCAGGGGGGTGTCGTCCGTCATGCGATCGAGAATGACAGATCGATTGGGAAATCTCAATCGATTCCCCGAAGATCGACCGAAGCCCGGCCGTTGTTACCCTCGGCTCATGGCAGAACCGGAACAGGACGGGGCCGCGCCCCGCCCGCGCACGCGACGACCGGCCACGGTCCAGGAGGCCAAGGCCCTGGCCCACCCGCTGCGGGTGCGCATCCTGCGGCTCTGCCTGACCCGGGAACTCACCAACAAGGAGCTGGCCGACCGCCTCAAGGTGAACCCGGGCACGGTCCTCCACCACGTCCGCCAGCTCGTGGACGCGGGCCTGCTGCTGCCCGCGCCCGTGCGCACCGGAACCAGCGGCGCGCTGGAGAAGCCCTACCGCGCCACCGGGGAGACCTGGTGGCTGGACGGCCCCCTTCTGGACACCGACGCCGGTTCCGCCGTCGCGCCGGTGGAGGCCTTCCAGCAGGAGCTGCGCGAGGCCGGACCGGAGTCGGTGCGCACCTACTCGCGCTTCGTGCTGCACCTGTCCGACGAGGAGGTGGCGGAGCTGGACCGCCGCATCGTCGCCGTCCTGGACGAGTACGTGGCCACCGACGGCCAGCGCTCGGACCGGCCCGTCTACGCCGGGGCGTTCCTGCTGCACCGTCCCGCCGACTGACCGGTGCCCGTGGGGCCGCCGAGGCCGCTCCCGGGCCCGCCCGGTTCCGGACCACCGTGCTCCGGACCCCTCCGGCCGGGCCGCGGGGTCAGCGCCGGTGGATCCGCCGCCCGCTCAGTCTTCCGGGCGTGATCCTGAGGACCTGGTCGCGCTGCCCCTCGGCCCAGGGGCGGGGCAGGCGGCCCTGCGGCAGGCGTGCCAGCTCGGCGGCGTCGCGGATCCACGCGCACCGCCCGCTGGCCAGCACGCTCCACCCCTCGCGGCGCTCCTCGTCGAGGCTGTCCACCTGGAAGGCGGCGTACCCGCGCGCGTGGCGCATGATGGCCCCGGCCAGCGTGGAGCGGAACACGACGCCCCCGTCGACCATCGTGTAGTTCACCGGCAGGACCGTGGGCGCCGCGTCCCCCTCGATCGTGAAGGCCACGCGCCCGATGTCGCGCGTGTCCAGCAGGTTGAAGCAGGTCTGGCGCTCCAGGACGGTGAAGCTGGCCCCGTCGTCGCCCTCGATGATGTCGGCGCCCTCCAGCAGCTCCTGCTCGTCGGCGAGGCGGTCGGTCCCCGCGTACTCGTCGGACGCCCTCCGCTGTTCCGGCGGTGCGACCGGCCCCGTGACCGACACCGGCGGCGGCTTCATCCGGTCGGTGTCCTCTGATCCAGCCATGACAAGCTCCCCCGAGAAGAGTGCCCCCGTGTCCTTCCTCCACCGTTCTCGCGGGTGGCGGGCCCGGAGGCGCGGCCCACGCGTCGTCGGCGAAGGTCCCCGCTCCCCGACTACCCCCGGGGGCGACCGGCGCAAACAGCCGGGAGGGTCCTCCCGGGCCGGAGGCGAACGGGCCCGGCCCGTTCCCGGGCGAGGCGGAATGTTTGATTCCCCCGGGTAACGGTCAACTTACTTAGGGTGAATGTCCGGCGCCTGTCAGGAGGCACAGCTTGCCCGCTCGACACACCGCCGCCCAACCCCGGCGGCCCCGGATCCTGGACGTCACCCTGCGCGACGGCGGCTACCTCAACGCCTGGCGCTTCACCGACGCCACCGTGCGCGAGCACACCAAGGTCCTCGGCGAGGTGGGCGTGCCCTACGTGGAGGTCGGCTACATCAGCGACGACCCCGGGCGCGAACCCACGCTCCAGTGCACGCCCGACCTGCTGCGCCAGGTCGGCGAGGACGCCGGACGGGCCCGCGTCGTCGCCATGCTCGGGGTGAACGGCAGGAGCCCGGAGGAGGTCGCCGCCCTGCTGCGGCCCCGCGCCGAGGTGCTCGACGTGGTCCGCCTGACCTGTCCCGTGGAGCGGCTGGACCACGTGCTCGCCGCGGCGGAGGCCGTGTGCGCCACCGGCGTCACCTGCTCGCTCAACCTCATCAGCGTCACCGCCTACGAACCCGGGGAGCTGGCCGCCGCGGCCGGGCGCGTCGCCCGGGCGGGCGTCGCCGACTGGCTCTACCTGGCCGACTCGCGGGGCGCGCTGCTGCCCGAGCACGCCGCCGAGCTCTTCGCGGGGGTGCGGGCCGCCTGGCCCGGTCTGGCGGGCTTCCACGGCCACGACAACCTCGGCCACGCGGTCGCCAACTCCCGGATCGCGCTGGAGGCGGGTTTCGACCTCGTGGACGGCTCCCTCAACGGGTACGGTCTGGGCGGCGGCAACACCGATCTGGCCGAGGCCCTGGCCCTGGTCGGGGAGGTCGACCGCCCCCGGCTGGCCTCCCTGGCCGAGCGCGTGGCGGCGGAGATGCCCCCGCCGCCGCCCTTCCAGCACCTGTATCCCCTGACCGGCTGGCGCAATCTGGAGCAGGAGTGGGCCCCCGACGTCTGGGAGGCCCACGGCGAGAACGCCGGGGAGTTCCTGCGCGGCCTGGCCTGGAAGCGCTACAGGCAGGTCGGGGAGGTCCTGGGCGACGCGTCGGCTCCCCGGCCCTGAACACCCGGTCGCAGTGCCCGCGGACCCCACCGGCGAGGCCCGCGCCGGGCGGGTCGGAGACACCGGGCAGGCCCGAGCCGCGGTCGGCGGCGCCGTACAAGCCCGCGCCGCGGCCCCGCACAACACCCACCACCCCCGGGAGGAACGGTTTGACCCAGCCCGTCCGCTGCCTCGTGCTCAACGACCGACACCCCCTTCCCACCGACACCCTGGACCACCTGTCCGACGCGCTGGAGACGCACTGGGTCCAGACCGCCGACGGTGACCTGGACCCGGCCGAGGAGTTCCGGCGCCACCCGGACACCCGGGTCCTGGTCACCACCTACACGGACCTGGGCGCGGAGAACCTGCGCCTGCTGCCCGATCTGCGACTGGTCGTGGCCACCACCACGGCTGTGGAGTACGTGGACCTGGAGCACTGCCGCGAGCGCGGCGTGGCCGTGTGCAACACCGCCGGGTACACCGGCTCCGCCGTGGCCGAGCACGCCGTCGCGCTGATGATGGCCGTGGCCAAGAGCGTCGTGCCGGTCCACGCACGCGTCCGCTCGGGCGACCTGCTGTGCGCGGGGGAGCAGGCCATGGAGCTCTCGGGAGGGACCGCGGGGATCGTCGGCATGGGCGGCATCGGCGCGGGGGTGGCGCGCATGGTGCGCGGCCTGGGCATGGAGGTCGTCCACACCAACCGCAGTCCGCGCAGGGCCGAGGGCTCCGTGCAGGTGGAGCTGGACGAACTCCTGTCGGCGTCCGACGCGGTCTTCCTCACCCTGCCGCTCGACACCGCGACCCACGGCCTGCTGGGCGCGGCGGAACTCGCCCTGATGAAGCCCTCGGCGGTCCTGGTGAGCATCTCGCCCAACGAGGTCGTCGACCCGGGGGCGCTGACGGAGGCGCTGCGCGCGGGGCGTCTGCGCGGCGCGGGACTGGACCTGGTCGGCGAGCGCAACCCCTACCCGCCGCTGGACAACCTGGTGCTCAGCTCCCGGTTCGCCGCCAACACCCGCGAGTGCCAGGAGCGGCGCCGACAGGTGTGGGCGGCCACGGTGGCGGCCTTCGTCGAGGGCCGCGAACCGCCGCACCGGATCGTGTGAGGAGGGGCGGGTAGGGGGCTGTGCCCGCCCGGCCCGCCCCCGACGGAGCGCGTCCTACCGGCCGGTCACCCGCACCGGGGTCTCGTCCAGGGAGTCGTCGCGCGTCTCACGGCTGATCAGCAGCGCCACCAGGGTGATCGCGCCGACCAGGACCAGGTAGCCGCCGACCCAGTTGAGTCCCAGGGTGCCCGCCAGCCAGGTCGCGATGTAGGGGGCGAACGAGGCGCCCAGCAGGCCCGCGAGGTTGTAGGCCACCGAGGCGCCGGTGTAGCGCACCTTGGTCGGGAACAGCTCCGGCAGCACGGCGGCCATCGGGCCGAAGGTCAGACCCATCAGGCTCAGTCCCACGATGAGGAAGGCCAGCACGCCGACCGTGCCGCCGCCGCCCATCAGCGGGCCCATGGCGAAGCCGAAGACGATGATCGCGACGGTGACCCAGACCAGGACCGGCTTGCGGCCGAACCGGTCGGCGAGCAGGCCCGCGACGGGGGTGAACACCCCGAAGAACACCACGCCCACCATCAGGAACACCAGGAACTGCGACCGGTCGTAGCCCAGGCCCGCCACCGGGTCGGTGCCAAATCCCAGCGAGAACACGGTCATTAGGTAGAACAGCACGTAGGTGGCGAGCATGATCAGCGTGCCCAGCACCACGGCGGGCCAGTTGGTGCGGAACACCTCCACCATCGGCGCCTTGACCCGCTCGCCCGAGGCGACGATCTTCGCGAAGGCCGGGGTCTCGTGCAGGGTCAGTCGGACCCACAGGCCGATCACGATCAGCAGGGTCGAGAGCAGGAACGGCACGCGCCAGCCCCAGGCCAGGAAGGTCGCGTCGCTCATGAACTGGCTCAGGATCAGGAACACGCCGTTGGCGAGGAAGAACCCGATCGGCGCGCCCAGCTGCGGGAACGAGCCGTAGAAGCCGCGCCTTCCAGGAGGGGCGTTCTCGGTGGCCAGCAGGGCCGCCCCGCCCCACTCCCCGCCCAGTCCCAGGCCCTGGCCGAAGCGGCACACCGCCAACAGCAGCGGGGCCAGGACGCCCACCTGCGCGTAGGTGGGCAGCAGGCCGATCCCGACGGTGGCGATGCCCATGGTCAGCAGAGACGCCACCAGGGTGGCCTTGCGCCCGATGCGGTCGCCGAAGTGGCCGAACACCCAGGAGCCGATGGGGCGGGCGACGAAGGCGATGGCGAAGGTGGCCAGCGACTGGAGCCGCGCCGCCAGCATGTCGCCCTCGGGGAAGAACAGCGCGGGGAAGACCAGGACCGCGGCCGTCGCGTAGATGTAGAAGTCGTAGAACTCGATGGACGTCCCCACGAGGCTGGCCGTGAGGACCTTCCTCTTGGGATTGGCCGGTGGTCCGGCCTCTTCTGGTGCGCGTGGGGCGACGTCCGTCATGGGACTTCTTTCCAGGTCAGTGGGTGCGGATGGCTGGATGCTAACTCCGCTCGCCACTGTATGAAACATTTGTCTCACTATATGGACATATGTTCCCTCTGTGTCCGTCTGGGGTTTTCCGCGGGCCCGGGCGCCACAGCGCCCGGGGCGGACCTCAGTCCTCGGCCAGGGGCCCGGGGCGCACCACCCGCGTGCAGTTGTCCCGGAAGCGTTTGACCAGCTCCCCGTTGGGGCGGTCGCTGCGTTCCACCCACTCCCGTGCGGCCTCCTCGGTCGCCCCGCCCGCGACCTGGCGCCGGTGCAGCCTGCGCTCGCGCAGGTCGTCGTCGGCCTCCACGTACCACAGCTGCGCGAACAGCCCGCGCAGCCCGGCCCAGGGCTCCTCGTCGCCCGCCAGGTAGTTGCCCTCGGTCACCACCAGCCGGGTGTGCGGCTCGATCACGTGCCGCGCGGCGACGGGCTCGTGCAGCACGCGGTCGTAGTCGGGCACGTAGACGGGGTGGCCGGTCTCGGTGAGCAGGCGGCGGACCAGGGCCGCGTACCCGTGCGCGTCGAAGGTGTCCGGAGCGCCCTTGCGGTTGCGCCGCCCCAGCCGGTCGAGCTGGGCGTTGGACAGGTGGAAGCCGTCCATGGGCAGGTACCCGGCCGTGCCCGGGCCCAGTGCGCCGTTGACCCCGGCCACCAGGTGGCGGGCGAGCGTGGACTTCCCGGCGGCGGGGGCGCCGACCAGGCCGAGCACGGAGCGGCGGGACCCGCCGGTGGCGGAGGCCAGGGCGAGGGCGTCGGCGACGAGCGGTTCGGACATGGGACGAGCCTACGCACCCCGGGGCGTGTAGGTCCCCACGGGTTCTGAACTGCGTTGGTCTTGTACTTGTAGCCGGTGTCGGCGTTCGAACCCCGCTACAAGTACAAGACCACGGCGGATGAAGCGGACCGCATCAGGGGACGTGGCCCACGTGGGCCAGCGCCTGGCGCACCAGCACGTCCTGGCCGCCCGTCATCTCCTCGCGCAGGTGCGCCCCGACCGCCTCCTCCGGGGTGAACCACACCAGGTCCAGGGCGTCCTGGCGGGGCTGGCAGTCGCCCGAGACCGGGACGATGTAGGCCATCGCCACCGCGTGCTGGCGGGCGTCGTGGAACGGGGTGGTCCCCGGCGTGGGGAAGTACTCGGCCACCGTGAACGGCTGCGGCGAGACGGGGACGCGCGGCAGTGCCACCGGGCCCAGGTCCTTCTCCAGGTGGCGCAGGAGGGCGTCGCGGATCCGCTCGTGGTAGAGCACGCGGCCCGAGACCACCGAGCGGTGGAAGCTGCCGTCGGGCGTGGCCCGCATGAGCAGGCCGACATGGGTCACCTGGCCCACCTCGTCCACCCGTACGGGGACCGCCTGGACGTAGAGGACGGGCATGCGGCCGCGGATGTTCTCCAGCTCCTCGGGGGAGAACCAGCCGGGCTGGGTGTCGGCGGTTTCGGTCATCGGGTGCGCGGCGGAGCGTTCCGGCCGTCGGCCGGGGCCCGCCGCTCCCTCCCTTCTCGTGGGCTGTCCCTGGGGTCGGCCCCGGGCCCGGCCCGTGGGCGCGGGCACGCGGGGATGCCACCTGTACCGCTTCTACCGCACTCGGGGACGGAAGGCCACGCGCGGGGGCGTGCCCGGAGTGTCCGAGAGGAGAAGTGAGGGGTCGAAGCCGCGGCTGCGCGCGGGTGCGTCCCGGCGCCCGCCGGACGGGGTGACACGGGACTGTCCCTACAGCCACATCGGCGAGATTTCGCGGGTTTTTCTCACGGAAAGCCCCCCACGGCCTCTCTGGAGAGGTTACGATCTCGTACGCGGTTGCGTAGTGGAAAGGTTACGTCCGGTGAGAGGTGGCCCGAGTGGCGAGGAATGCCCGGTTCTCTGCCCAGGAGCGTTTCCCCTGTACGGGTGTGACGGTGGTGCCCGTCCACGGCGAGGTTGACCTCGCCACCGCCGACCGCATGCGCGATCGGCTGCTCCAGGCCGCGCACGCCTCGCGGTGCGACTGCCTGGTGGTGGACATGTCCGGGCTCGACTTCTTCGACGCCAGCGGCGTCAGTGCCCTCGTGGCGGTCTACAAGAGCCTCACCCGTGAGGGGCGGCACGTGGTCCTGGCCGAGCCCGCGCCCATCGCCGCGCGCGTGCTGGAGGCGCTGGGCATGTGGCGCGTGTTCGAGATCTACCCCCTCCTGGAGATGGCGCTCACGCACACCAGCGGCCTGCGGGTCGACGGTGACCCGATCCGCAACACGGTGCCCGAACTCCCGTGACCGGGCCCCGGTTCCCGCTCCGCGCAGGGGAGGCGAACCGGGACCGCGGCCCGCGGGCCCGCCCCGGGGTCAGGGGAGGGACGGCCCGCCGTCGGCGCCCCGACCGCCCTCGTCCCCCTGTCCGCCGTACACCAGGAAGGGCGCCAGCAGCTCGGGGACGGCCTCGTCCGCCCAGGCCAGGCCCTGGCCCAGCCCCACGTCCCTGGCCGCGTACATCCCCTGGCCCGCCGCCGTCGTGGCGGCCACGTCGGCCAGGCCCAGCCTGCGCTGGAAGGGCGAGCGGTTGATCCGCCAGCCGATCACCGCCGACCGCTCCAGGGTCACTGTGTCGCGCACCGCCATCCCCTTGCGCACCACCAGGTAGCGCGGGTGCAGCCCGTGGCCCAGGCCCCGGTAGGAGCCCACCGCGTACCAGAACGCCGCCGCCGCGATCGCCACCGCCAGCACCGCCCACGCCCAGCTCGGCGTGACCTCCACCGTGCTCGTGGCCAGCGGTACGGGGATGATCTCCCGCTCCACCTCGTGCACCACGTCCCACCAGGCCTCGGCGATCAGCGTGTGCAGCCAGGCCAGCGCCCCGGAGAGCAGCACGCCCAGCACGGTGACCACCGCGGCCCGCGTGAAGCGGCGGCGCAGCGCGGTCCGGGGGTGCTCGGCGAGCGCGACGTCCAGGGGCGAGTCCGGCGTGCGCATCAGGTCGGCGGCCAGCCGCCGGGCCCGCTCCCGGGGCATGGACGGGGACAGGCGGCTCTTGGCGCTGGTCTTCTGGTCGTCCGCCGCGGCCAGCCCGGTGGCCACCGCGCGCACGTCCGCCCCGCCCGACAGCCGCAGCACGTACGGCTCGTGCAGCGTGACCCCGTTGAGGCGTCGCCCCTCCACCGACAGCGACACGCTGGTCAGCAGGCCCCGGCGCAGCCGCACGGTTCCGTCGGCCTCGCGGGTGAGGCGGTAGTTCCACCAGGTCTCCACGGCCACGGCGGTCAGGACCACCACACCGGACACCAGCAGCCCCAGCAATGTCAGGGGAACCACGACCAGGATCTGACCCATCACGAAGGAGGACATCTCCTCCGCACTGGGAAGGTTGGCCTGCTCGGAGACCCAGTCCCACCCCACACCGCCGGTCTGGGCGTTCAGGCCCAGCAGACCGGCGATGGCGCCCAGGCCCACGCCCAGGGTGGCGGTGGTCGCGGGGGCGTAGGCGAACCAGCGGCGGTCGAGACTGGCCAGTTCGGTCTCGCCGTCCTCGCCCGCGCCGTCCTCGGCGGTCTCCCCGGTGCCGGTCACGGCGCCCGCGGCGGGCGCTCCCCGGCGCAGCAGGTCGCGGCGCAGCCACTCGCCCTGCTGCGCGGTGACGTAGAGCAGCTGGAGCTGGTCGGCCCCGGCCCCGACCTTCTCGCCGGTGCCGACCGTGACCGAGCACAGTCCGAAGATCCGCACGTAGATCGGCGCCGCCACGTCGACGCTGCGCACGCGCTCGCGCGGGATGGACCGGTAGGACTTGGCGATGATGCCCGAGCGCATCTCCATGCGCTCGCCGGTGACCCGGTAGCGGGTCGCGCGCAGGCGCAGCAGGTCGAGGTAGGTCATGAGCGCGAGGAACGCCAGCGCGGCGGGGACCGGGAGCAGAGCCCACAGGGGCTGCCCGGCCACCACGAGCACGACGGTGCCCACGATCGCGCTCGGGACGAGGAACAGCCCGACGACGACGGCGCTCGCCCACACGCTGAGCGGGTGCAGCCGCTGCCAGTCGGCGGCGGGGGAGGGCTCCCCCGCCGGGACGGTCTCACCGGCGGGGGCGGCGGGCGCGGTCTCCTCGAAGGGAACGGGCGGGTCGCTCTGCCCGGACGTCGCGGGGAACTCCTCGGGGTCGGGGCGGTGTCCGTCGCTCATGTCGCGTCTCCCGGGGTCGCCTGGGTGGTGTCGGTGAGCTGGTCGGCCACCCGCGTGGCCAGATCGTGGTCCAGTCCGGCGATCTCGATCGGACCCGCCGCCGACGCGGTGGTCACGGTGACGCTGGAGAGCCCGAACACCCGCTGGAGGGGGCCGCGCGCGGTGTCCACGGTCTGGATGCGCGACATCGGGGCCACACGCCACTCCTGCCAGAGCCAGCCGCTGGAGGTGTAGACGGCCGTGTCGGTGACCTCCCAGCGGTGGACGCGGTAGCGCCACCGCGGCATGACCACGGTGATCAGCAGCCCGATCCCGCCGATCACGGCGGCGGCCGCCAGGAACCAGGCGCGCGGCGGTTCCCAGATGATCGCGGGCACCACGGGGATGACGGTGAGGACGACCGTCACGGTCAGGGACCGGGTCGTCCACCACCGGACGGCGCGCGCGTCCACGCGGTGGCGGGGCGGGCGCAGGCGGGGGGTGTCGGCGCTCATCGCGTCCACGCCTCCTTCGGTTCGGGGCCCTCACGGGCCGGGTGTCTTTTAAAAGTGATATCACAATGCTATGCTCGCGTCATCACCCAGAAGAGAACGGAACCTCAGATGACCGCTCCCGGCCAGGCCCCCACCCCGGCGCCCCAGTACAGAGAGCACTCCGCCGTGAACGTCAACGGCATGGCGATGGCGGTGGTCAGCGTCCTGCTCTTCCTCGTCGGCGTCGCCGTCGCCATCTCGCCCATCGCCGGACTGCCCGTGCCCCTGGTGGCCGTCGGCGTGGTCCTCGCGGTGGTCGGCTTCCTGCTCTTCATCGGGCTGGAGATGGTCGCGCCCAACGAGGCCAAGGTCGTCCAGCTCTTCGGCCGCTACGTCGGCAGCATCCGCACCGACGGCCTGCGCTGGGTCAACCCCTTCACCGTCCGCAAGGGCGTCTCCACCCGCATCCGCAACCACGAGACCTCCGTGATGAAGGTCAACGACGCCTCCGGCAGCCCCATCGAGATCGCCGCCGTCATCGTCTGGCAGGTGGAGGACACCGCCCGCGCCTCCTTCGAGGTGGACGACTTCGTCGAGTTCGTCTCCATCCAGACCGAGGCCGCCGTGCGCCACATCGCGGGCAACTACCCCTACGACTCCTACGACACCGACACCAGCCGCTCCCTGCGCGGCAGTGCCGACCTCATCACCGAGGAGCTGTCCAGGGAGGTCGGCGAGCGGGTCGAGGCGGCGGGCGTGCGGATCGTGGAGTCGCGCTTCACCCACCTGGCCTACGCCTCCGAGGTCGCCCAGGCCATGCTCCAGCGCCAGCAGGCCAGCGCGCTGATCGCCGCCCGCCAGGAGATCGTCGAGGGCGCCGTGGGCATGGTCGACCGCGCGCTGGTCCGCCTGTCCGAGGAAGGCGTGGTGGAACTGGACGAGGAGCGCAAGGCCGCCATGGTCAGCAACCTGCTCGTGGTGCTGTGCTCCGACCGTCCCGCCAGCCCCGTCGTCAACGCCGGAACCCTGTACCAGTGACCGCGTGAGGTGGCAGTGCCCGAGCGCAAGAAGGTGCTGCTGCGGCTCGACCCGGCCGTCCACGACGCGCTCGCGCGGTGGGCCGGGCAGGAGCTGCGCAGCACCAACGCCCAGATCGAGTTCCTGCTGCGCCGCGCGCTGGACGACGCGGGGCGGATGCCCAAGGAGGCGGGGGCCATCCCCCGCCGCGGCCGACCGCGCAGACCCGAGCCGGAGCGGCGGGAGCCGGAGGACGACGGTTCGGGGGAGTGACGGGATCGCGACGCACAGGTCCCGGGCTGGGGAGACGGTTCGGCCGCCGACCCCGCCCGGGAGGAGCGCGCGTCAGCCCAGCGCAGCCGCGGCGGCCCGACCGGCCGTGCGCCCCGAGAACAGGCAGCCGCCCAGGAAGGTGCCCTCCAGCGCCCGGTAGCCGTGCACCCCGCCGCCGCCGAACCCGGCGACCTCGCCCGCGGCGTACACCCCCGGCAGCGGGGTGCCGTCCGCGCGCAGCACCCGGGCGTCCAGGTCGGTGTGCAGGCCGCCCAGGGACTTGCGGGTGAGGACGTGCAGGCGCACCGCGATCAGCGGGCCCGCCTTGGGGTCCAGGATCTGGTGCGGGGCCGCCACCCGGGCCAGGCGGTCGCCCCGGTAGTTGCGCGCCCCGTGGATCGCCGTCACCTGGAGGTCCTTGGTGAAGGTGTTGACCATCTCCCGGTCGCGGGCCACCACCTCGCGGGTGACGGTGTCGGCGTCGAGCACGCCGTCGCCCGCGATCGCCTTCATCCTGCGGATCAGCTCGGGCAGCCGGTCGGCCACGGCGAAGTCCGCGCCGTTGCGCTTGAAGGCCTCCACCGGCCCCGGCGCTCCCGGCAGCACCCGCTTGAGGACGAGCCCGACGTCCTTCCCGGTCAGGTCGGGGTTCTGCTCCGACCCCGACAGGGCGAACTCCTTCTCGATGATCCTCTGCGAGAGCACGAACCACGTGTACTCGTGGCCGCCGCGCATGATGTGCTCCAGCGTGCCCAGGGTGTCGAACCCCGGGAAGTAGGGCGCGGGCAGCCGCTTGCCGGTCGCGTCCAGCCACAGCGAGGAGGGTCCCGGCAGGATGCGGATGCCGTGCCGGGACCAGACGGGGTCCCAGTTCTGGATGCCCTCGGTGTAGTGCCACATGCGGTCGGGGTTGACGACCCGCCCGCCCGCCTCCTCGGTGATGGCCAGCATGCGCCCGTCCACGTGCTCGGGCACGCCCGAGAGCATGTGCCTCGGCGGGGTGCCCAGGCGCTCGGGCCAGTTGCGGCGCACCAGGTCGTGGTTGGCGCCGATCCCGCCGGAGGTGACGATCACCGCCTGGGCGGAGAGCTCGAAGTCGCCGACCGCCTCGCGTCCGCTGGCCTCGCCGCGCCTGACGTCGCTGGGGGCCAGGACCGCGCCGCGCACGCCGGTGACCGTCCCGCCCGTGACCACCAGCTCGTCCACCCGGTGGCGGAAGCGCAGCGAGACCAGGCCGCGCTCGGCCGCCGCGCGCACCCGCTGCTCGAAGGGCGCGACCACACCCGGGCCGGTGCCCCAGGTGATGTGGAACCGGGGCACGGAGTTGCCGTGGCCGTCGGCCAGGTAGCCGCCGCGCTCGGCCCAGCCCACGAGGGGGAAGAACCGTATCCCCTGCTGGTGGAGCCAGGAGCGCTTCTCCCCGGCGGCGAAGTCCACGTAGGCCTCGGCCCACCGGCGGGGCCAGGCGTCCTCGGGGCGGTCGAACCCGGCGGTGCCCGTCCAGTCCTGCATGGCCAGCTCCGCGGAGTCCCTGACGCCCATGCGCCGCTGCTCGGGGGAGTCCACGAGGAACAGCCCGCCGAAGGACCAGAACGCCTGCCCGCCCAGGGACTGCTCGGGCTCCTGGTCCAGCAGGACCACGCGTTTGCCCGCGTCGGCCAGCTCCGCCGCCGCGGTCAGGCCCGCCAGCCCGGCGCCGACGACGATGACGTCGGCGCGGTCGTCTCCGCTACCACCCATGCTGTTCCCCTCAGGTCGGCCGTGCCCGGGGCACGGCGTGCGCGATGGTGACGACTGTGCCGTTGCCGGGGCGGCGCGGCAAGGGCAACGTGTGCCGTGCGCCACAGGGTTTGTCAGAAGGTGACAAACCCTCCCGACTCGGCCACAATCGTGCGACCCGCGCCCGCCGGACCCCCTCCGGCCCCGTTCGCGCTGGTCGCAACGTGTCGATAACTGAGGACCCCACGTGTACTTCCATCCCCCGACCCTCGATCCCGGTCCGCTCGCCATCCTCATCGGGCTCGCGACCCTGCTCTTCCTCCTCGCCCAGCCCCTGCTCCTGCGGCGCCTGACCCGCCGCCTGGGCGAACCCGCCGAACCCGGCCGTCCCTCGCCCCTGACGCGCCTCCAGTGGGCCGGGGCGTGGGTGTCCCTGGCCGAAGTCCTCCTGGCCGCGGCGTTCGTCGGTTCCGCGCGGGTCGTCACCCCGGCCGACATCGGACTCGTCCCGCCCCGGTTGCACGGGTACGACCCCGAGGCGCCCCCGGTCCTGGCGGACGACCCCGTGGCCTGGGCAGGGACGGCCGCGGTCCTGGTGTGGGCCGCGCTGTTCGTCGCGGCCCTGCTATTGGAGAGGCACCGGGACGGCGTCCGCGGGCAATCCCCTCCCGGGCAGCGGGTCCACCTGCCCGACCTCACCGACGCCGAGTGGCGCTGGATGCCCTGGTCCTTCGCCCTGGGCGGGCTGGCCACCACGGTCGTGCTCTTCGTGGTCGTCTACCCCCTGGTGACGGTGCTCGTCGGTCCCCTGGCGGCGGTCGCCGCCGTCGCGCTGTTGCTGGGAGGGCAGCAGTGGGGGAACGGGTACCAGCAGACGCTGGTCCTGACCGCGTACGGGGCGCTGATGGCGCTGTGCCACGCCTTCCTGTCCGCCGGATCCCTGCTCGCGCCCGTGGTCTTCTGGTGCGCCCTCGCCTACGCCTACGGCCGCTCGCTGCGCCAGCAGCGCCTCCAGCTCTCCCAGGCGGCGCCCATGGAGGTCACCATGCTCGACGCTGACGGCAACCCCGTCCGGCGGCCCGGGCGCTGACCGGGACGGGCCGCACGCCCCGGCCCCGGCGGTACCGCGTTGGCGCGGCGCCGCCGGAGCCCGCCGCGTTCAGGCCCCGAAGCGCACCAGCGACCGGCCGCCCCGGCCCCGGGCCATGCGCTCGAAGGCCTCGGGCACGCCTTCGAGCGGGATCTCGTCGGTGACCATCGCCGCCAGCTTCAGCTCTCCCGAGCGCACCCGCTCGGCGATGACCGGGATGTCGCGCGCCGGGTCGCTGGAGCCGTACACGCACCCGCGCAGCGTGCGCGCCTGGTGGAACAGCTCCAGAGCGTTGAAGGACACCTCGTCGTCCAGCCTGCCCACGCCCACCACCGTGACCGTGCCGCCGCGCCGGGACACGTCCCAGGCCGAGCGCACCACCTTCGCCGACCCCACCACCTCGAAGGCGTGGTCGGCGCCGCGCCCGCCCGTCAGCGCGCGCACGGCCCTGACCAGCGTGTCGTCGGCGAGCAGGAATTCGGTGGCGCCCAGCGAGCGGGCCAGTTCCTCCTTGGCGGGGGAGACGTCCACCGCGACCACCGGGTCGGCCCCGGCCAGGCGCGCGGCCTGGAGCACCGACAGGCCCACCCCGCCCAGACCCAGCACCACGGCGGACTGGCCCTCGCGCACGCCCGCGGAGTTGTTGACCGCACCCCAGCCGGTGAGCACCGCGCAGCCCAGCACGGCGGCCACCGCCGGGTCGATCCCGTCGGGCAGCGGCACGACGGCGGAGGCGGGTACCACGGTGGCCTCGGCGAACGCGCCGCAGCCCAGGCCGGGGTAGACGGGCGTGCCGTCGGCGAGCTCGGCGTAGGGCCGCACGGTGCGGTCCAGCGCGTGCTCGCACAGGTGCGGCTCGCCCTGGCGGCAGAACCAGCACTCGCGGCACGAGGGGGCCCAGTTCAGGATCACCTGCTGGCCGGGCACCACCTCGGTGACGCCCTCACCGACGGCGTCGACGGTCCCGGCGCCCTCGTGGCCCAGCACGGCGGGCCACTTCTGCGCCAGGGTGCCGTTGGACAGGGACAGGTCGGAGTGGCACACCCCGGCCGCGGCCAGGCGCACCCGCACCTGGCCGGGACCGGGGTCGGGCAGGACCAGGTCGCGGATCTGGGGAGGGGCGCCGCGCTCGGAGAAGACGGCGGCCCTGACGGTCGTACTCATGGGAGGACTCCAATCACGGACTGCCGCGACAGTAGCAATACCGACCGGTCGGTCAAGGGGCGGGGGCGTGCGGACCCGTGTTCTCCCGGATGCTCCCGTTCCTTCCCGCCTTGGGGGTCCTTTGCCGTTCTCGACCGACATTTTGCCTGGTAGCGGTAATGATGGGGGCAGAGGAGGGGGTCATGGTCAATCCGGTCTGGGTGGGAACCCTCATGTTCGGCAGGGTGCCCGTCGGCGTGCGCCTCTACAGCGCGCGCGAGCGCAGGGGACCCGTGCTGCACCAGTTCGAGCGGGGCACGGCCGACCGCATCCGCTACGTCCGCGTCAACGAGCGCACCGGTGAGGAGGTCGCCAGCGAGGACGTCGTGCGCGGGGCCCGCACGGGGGTCGAGGACGAGTACGTGGTCCTGGAACCGGAGGAGCTGGAGGAGATCCTCCCGCACGGCTCGCGCACCATGGAGCTGACCGGCTTCCTGTCCCAGGGCGCCGTCGACGCGCTGTGGTACGCCGCCACCTACTACGTCGCCCCCAGGTCCGCGGCCGACGCCAGGGCCTACCAGCTGCTGTACACGGCCCTGGAGCAGACCCGCCGCACGGGCGTGGCCACCATCGTCCTGCGCGACCGCGAGTACCCCGTCCTGATCGAGCCGAACCGCGGGGTGCTGTCGGCCTCCACCCTGTGGTGGCCCGACGAGGTCCGCGAACCCGACGACGTGATGCCGCCCGTGGCCCACGCCGCGCTGGCCAAGAACGAGCTCGAACTGGCCCGGGAGCTGGTCAGGTCCCTGTCGATCGAGTGGGACCCCGAGGACTACGCCGACAGCTACGGCCAGCGACTGACCGAGCTGGTGCGTGCCAAGGCCGGGGGCAGGACGTTCACCCACCGGCCCGAGCAGACCGCGCCCCCCGGGGACGCGGACGGCCTCGGGGAGGCCCTGCGCCAGAGCCTGCCGGCCCAGCGCACCCAGGGCACGCGTTCGCGCGGCCCGCGTGCGTCCACCGGGGCGGAGGGGGCCAGGAGGACGCGCGAGCCCCGGGGGGTCGGAACGCGCGGTACCCGGGTCGAGCGGCGGGGCGAGGGCCGTGCCACCAAGCGGGAACTGCTCCAGCGGGCCTCGGAGCTGGACGTGCCTGGCCGGTCGAAGATGAACCGGGACCAGCTGGAGGAGGCCGTGGGGCTGAGCGGTTCCGACGCCCGCGGCTGAGGACCGTGCCGGACCGGGCCCCTCGCCGCAGCCGGGGCCCGGCGCCTCCGGCGCGATCTTGTACTTGTAGCGAGGTTCGAACGCCGACACCGGCTATAAGTACAAGATCGTCACGGGTCTGGCTTCTCGTGTCGCATCAGCGGCGTCTCCGGCCGGTCCGCCGTCGGCCGTGCGGGCGCGTGAGCACGCCCAGCGCGCCGCCGCGGGCACCGCAGTGACCCCCCACCCCCCGCCCCGACGTCGGGAAGGCCCCGCACGTGACCCACCCCCACCCGAACCCCGTCAGCAGGACGGTCGGCGCGCTCGTCGCCGTCGTCTGTACCTGTACGTGCCGGACAACGTCACCGACGACCCCCCGGTCCTGGTCGCCCAGCACTGGTGCACCGGGACCGGACCCGTCTTCCACGCCAACACCGAGTTCGCCTCTCTGGCCGACCGGTACGGCTTCATCGTCGTCTACCGCTCCTTCGCGAGAGTGCCACCGGCTTCAGCCGGTGGGTGAATCGCCCGTCACGAAACGTCACACCCCCGCGCTAGGGTCGATCCAGACCAGCCAAGGGAGGTGACACATCAAGCGTGAACGCGGCCACAAAGCCCGCCTGTACCCGGATAAGGACCAACTCTTGGGGTTGGAAACCCAGGGCCACGCCGCTCGCGCCCTGTGGAACACCCTCCACTCCTGGTGGACCATGGCCTCGCAGAACCGGCGGGTGTCCCTGGCCGACGCCGACGCCGCCATCCGGCAGGCCCGCAAGGACATCCCCTGGCTCGCAGTCCTCCCCGCACAAGCAGCACAACAAGTCCTGAAGACCTACTTCCGGGCGTGGCAGAACTGCTGGGCGGGCCGGGCCGGACCGCCCAGGTTCAAGGCCCGGCTGCGTTCACGGATGTGCGTGGACGTCCCCCAGGGCCGGGACCTGGCCATCCAGCGCCTCACCCGCACCTGGGGGATCGTGAAGATCCCCAAAATCGGTGTGGTCCGCTTCCGGTGGACCAAGGACCTACCCGTGGGCAAGCACGCCGACGCCGCCAACCGTGTCACCGGTGCCCGGTTGGTACGGGAGACCCATGGCTGGCACGTGGTGTTACGGGTGCGCACCGAGGTCAAGGAGCCCGCACCCCCTGTCAGCCCGGGGGGTGGGCATCGACCGGGGTGTGGCCAAGCCGCTCGCCCTGTCCGATGGCACCTTCCGTGAGCACGGGCCGTGGATGACCATGGGTGAGGCCGAGCGTCTGCGCCGGTTGGAGCGCAGAGCCGCACGCCAACGGCGTCACCGCACATCCGGACAGCCGTCCTCGAACCGGTTGCGTCGGACCTATGATCAGATCGCCGGGGTGCGCGCGAAAGCCAAGCGCCGCGTCCTGGACTGGCAGCATAAGGTCACGTACGCCCTGGCCGAGGAGTTCGGTGTGGTGGGGGTCGAGGACCTGCACATCACCAGCATGGTTCGCTCGGCCCGGGGGACGATGGAGGCCCCGGGCACCAACGTCGGGCAGAAGGCCGGGTTGAACCGTGCCATCGTAGGTCAGGCCTGGGGACGCACCGTCACGTTGTTGGAGTACAAGCTCGCCGACCGGGGCGGGCACCTGGTGCGGGTGCCCGCACCGTACACCTCGCGGCGCTGCTCGGCATGCCAGGCCATTACCGAGGGCAACCGCGAGTCCCAGGACCGGTTCGTGTGCAAGGCCCCCGGGTGCGGGGACAATGCCGCGCACGCCGACACCAACGCCGCACGCAACATCGAGCACCTGACCAAGCAGCAAGCGCCCCAGGACATTGTGGGTGCCAGGACGTGGAGCCCTTGCCACCAGGCGGGCTGAGAAACGTCGACCACCAGCGGCGGACGGGTTCCGTTAGCTGGATTCTTTCGCCTTCAGGCGGGAGAGGATGTCAAAACGCGGTCATCGCCCCCGGGGCCAGCGTGAGCATCGGCTACCAGGCCACGCACACCGGCGACTCCGGCCAGCCGAACGGCTTCGCCCTCAACGGCGCGGCCTGCTCCCCGGCCTGACCCGGCGCGGCGCGGCCCTCCCGGAAGGGCCGCGCCGCGTTGCACTCGCGCCGCAGAGGGGTATGTCCCCTTCGTCCCTGCGGACCGCGGTGCCGTGAACCCACGCGCCACCGGGGCCGCCCAGTGACCCGCGCGGTGTACGGGAGGTCCCATGGTTCGACCGGTCGGCCCGGCAGCGGTTCCGCGGCACTACCTCATGTGCCGCCCCACCTACTTCGCGGTCGAGTACGCGATCAACCCCTGGATGGACCCGGCGGCGGGCGTCGACCGCGCACGCGCCATCCGTCAGTGGGAGGGGCTGCGCGACCTCTACCTCTCCCTGGGGCACCGCGTCAGCGAGATCGCCCCCGTCGACGGCCTGCCCGACATGGTCTTCGCCGCCAACGGGGCCCTGGTCGTGGACGGCAGGGTCTACGGGGCGCGCTTCGCCAGCGCCGAGCGAACCCCCGAGGGCCCGGCCTACCTCGACTGGTTCCGCCAGGCGGGTTACACCGTGACCCGCGAGCCCAAGCACGTCAACGAGGGCGAGGGCGACTTCCTCACCCTGGACGAGGTGGTCCTGGCCGCCACGGGCTTCAGGACCGAGGCCGCCGCGCACCAGGAGGCCGAGCGTTTCCTGGGCCGACCCGTCGTCACCCTCCAGCTGACCGACCCGCGCTTCTACCACCTGGACACCGCGCTGTTCACCCTCTCCGGGGACCGGATCGCCTACTACCCCGGGGCCTTCTCGGCCGGAAGCCAGCGGGTGCTGCGCTCGCTCTTCCCCGACGCGCTCCTGGCCACCGAGGAGGACGCCGCCGTGCTCGGCCTCAACGCCGTGTGCGACGGCCGCAACGTCGTCATCGCCGCCGAGGCCACCGCCCTGGCCGAGCGCCTGCGAGCCCTGGGCTACGCCGTCCACCCCGTGGAGCTGGACGAGCTGCGCCGGGCCGGGGGAGGCGCCAAGTGCTGCACCCTGGTCCTGCGCGACGCCGCCTACTGAGGGCGCATCGGCCCTGGGACGCACCGGACCCGAAGCACGCGCGCCCGCCGCCGTCCGAACCCGCCGCCACGGAGCCGGGCCGGTGTGGGAAATACCACCGGGAGACGGCCCCGGCGGCCGACGCCACAGGTCACGCACGCGCGCCCGCCGCGGACCGCGCGCGGGGGCGCGTACGGGGGACCACCGACCCTGGCCGGACGCCCCCGCCGCAATAAAGTCTGGATACGTGAAGAGCACACAGCGCAGGCTCCCGCGTCGGCTCAGGGAAGAGCAGATGATCGACGCTGCCGTCACCGCGTTCTCGCGCGGCGGCTACCACACCGTGAGCGTCGAGGACATCGCCGAGGCGGCCGGTACCTCCAAACCCACCGTGTACCAGTACCTGGGCTCCAAGGAGAGGATCTTCACCGCCTGCGTGCGCCGGGAGACCGACCGGCTCATCGAGGCCGTGCGCGCCGCCGCGCACGATCCGCACGCCCCGGCGGGGGAGGACCCCCTGCGCCGGGGCATGCAGGCCTTCTTCGTCTTCGTCACCGGCAACCGCGCGAGCTGGACCGTGCTGTACCGGCACGCGGACCTGCGGGGCGAGCCCTTCGCGGGGGAGTCCGTGCGGCTCAGGGACCGCGTCACGGCCGAGGTGGCCGACCTCATCACCGCGTGCACGCGTGAGGGCTACGGCGACCTCGCCCCCAAGGACGCCCAGCTGCTGGCGCGTATCGCGGTCAGCACCGCCGACGCCTTCGCCGACTGGTTCCTGGAGCACCCCGAGGAGAGCCCCGAGACCATGGCCCGGCACGTCACCGAGCTGACCTGGGCCCACCTGCGCGCCCGCCGCGAGGGCGCCGAGGTCTGACCCCCGGCTCCCCGCTCGGCGGAGCGCCGGTCCGGGCGGAGCCGGTCGGCGCCACGAGCCGCGCGGTCGCCTCCGCCGCGGCGCGCGGGCTCAGCCCCCGTGGTTCAGCGCCAGGACGCTGACCAGGTCGTAGGCCACGTGCGAGGCGGCGGTCGCGGTGATCTGGGCGTGGTCGTAGGCCGGGGCGACCTCCACCACGTCGGCGCCCACCAGGTTGCAGGAGGCCAGTCCGCGCAGGATCTCCAGCAGTTCGCGGCTGGTCAGGCCGCCCGCCTCCGGGGTTCCGGTGCCGGGCGCGTGCGCCGGGTCGAGCACGTCGATGTCCACCGACACGTACAGCGGGCGGTCGCCGATGCGCTGGCGCAGCGCGTCGGCGACCTCGTCCACGCCCCTGCGCATGACGTCGGCGGAGGTGACGATGCCGAAGCCGAAGCGGCGGTCCTCCTCCAGGTCCTTCTTGCCGTACAGCGGGCCGCGGGTGCCCACGTGGCACAGGGCCTCGGTGTCCAGGATCCCCTCCTCCACCGCGCGACGGAACGGGGTGCCGTGGGTGTAGGGCTCGCCGAAGTAGGTGTCCCAGGTGTCCAGGTGGGCGTCGAAGTGCAGCAGGGCGATCGGCCCGTGCCGGCGGTACAGCGAGCGCAGCAGCGGCAGCGCGATGGTGTGGTCGCCGCCCAGGGTGACCAGGCGGGTGCCCGCCCGCACGAACTCGGAGGCGCCCTGGTCCAGGGTCTCCACCGCGTCGCCGATCGAGAAGGGGTTGACCGCGATGTCGCCGCCGTCGACCACCTGCGCGGAGGCGAACGGGGACACGTCCAGGCCCGGGTTGTAGGGGCGCAGCAGGCGGCTGGCCTCGCGGATGGCCGAGGGACCGAAGCGCGCGCCGGGGCGGTAGGACACGCCTGTGTCGAAGGGGACGCCGACCACGGCGATGTCGGCGTGCTCGACCTGGTCGATGCGGGGCAACCGGGCGAAGGTGGCCGGTCCGGCGAAGCGCGGTACGAGACTGGAGTCGGTGGGGCCGATCGGTGCGTTCACGGGTGTCCTTCTCGTCGTCGGTGCGGTGTTCGGTCCTGCCGTGCGGCAGCCGCGAGGGTGCTCCCGGTGCGGGCGGAGGAGTCCAGGGGAACGAAAGCGACCATGTTGGGGCAGATCACACGAACCTCGGACAGGTTAGACAGCCGACGCGGCGTCCTCCAGTGGACGAACCATCCACAGACGTGCGTTGTACTGGATGAGGTATCCAGAACATGCGGTCAGCGCACCCCCGTGCGGAGGTCCTCGGAGGGAGAGCGCCTTTCCCCTTCCGGCCCGCCGGTCGGGGGACGCGGGCCGGGTAGGGGGCAGGGGTGGCGGAGCAGGGCCGGGCACAGGTGCACACGGTGCCGTTGAGCACCGTCGTGGGCCGCCGCGACCTGGGGCTGGTCACCCTCGTGGCCGCCGGGGACCCGGGGATCGGCTGGGCGGTGGCCAGCGAGCTGGCCGACCCGGCCGCCTACCTGCGCGGCGGCGAACTGCTGCTCACCGCGGGCGTCAACCTGCCCGCCACCCCCTCCGGGCTGCGCGGCTACGTCGACTCCCTGGTCGGCGCGGGGGTCAGCGCCGTCGGCTTCGGCGTCACCCCGGTGCACGACACCGTCCCCGCCGGACTGGTCGAGCAGTGCCGCGCACGGGGGCTGCCCCTGGTGGAGGTGCCCCGTCCCACGCCCTTCGCCGCCGTCAGCCAGGCGGTGGGCGCCCTGCTCCAGGAACTGCACCTGCGCGACCTGCGCCGCCTGGGCGAGGCGCACCAGGCCCTGGCCCTGGCCGTCACCGCCGACGCCCCCGTGGACCGGGTCCTGCGCGTCCTGGCCGAGGCCCTCGGCGGCTGGGCGGCCCTGGTCCGCCCGTCGCCCGCAGGGCCGGGCGACGCCCACCGCACCGCGGGCGCCCCGGCGGAGCTGGACCCCGAACTGCACGGGCTCGCGGACCGGCTCATCCGGCCCCGCGGCCCGCGCAGCGCCAAGGCCCGGGCACGGGGGGACGAGGTCTTCCTGCACACCGTCGGCACCCCGCCGCAGGAGTACGGCGTGGTCCTGGTCGGCCGCCCCGAGCCGCTGGGCGTCACCGACCGGGCCGTCCTGCGCACCGCCACCGCCCTGCTGGAGCTGCTCGCCCGCACCTCCCGGGGCGCCCCGCCCGCCCCGGGCCGCCTGATCACCGGCCTGCTCCTGGACGGCGGGCTCAACGACGCGTCCACGCCGCTGCTGGCCGAGCTCACCGCCCCGACGGACGCCTCCGCCGGGGCCGAGCCCGCTGTTTCCGCGACGGCCGGCGCACCGGAGACACCCGCCGCTCCGAGCGCACCGGCCACCCGCGCCGGATCAGCGGCGCCCGGTGCCTACCGGGTCCTGCGCGCCCGGCCCGCCGGACGGGGGCGCCACACCGCCCCCGCCGCGCTGTCCCTGGGCACCCGGCTGCTGGACGCGGATCCCGGCGGGGACCTGCGCGCCGTCCTCGCCGACCGTGGCGACACCGCGCACCGGGCCCACCTGGACCTGCTGCTCGACCACGGCTGGACCGGCGCCCTGAGCGGGCCGGTGGACCCGGCGGAGCTGGCCGCGGCGGACCGCCGGACCGCCGCCCTGCTCACCCGCGCCCGCGCGGTCGGCAGGCCGCTGCTGGAGGAGACCGCCGATCCCTTCGGCGTTCTCCTGGGGCCGGGGGGAGGCGACGACCTGGCCCGCCGCGTCCTGGGACCGCTGGCGGAGGACACCGACTCCGCGCGGCTGCTGCGCAGCACCCTGCGCGTCTGGCTCACCCGGCACGGCAACTGGGATCGGGCCGCCGCCGACCTGGGCGCCCACCGCAACAGCGTCCGCTACCGGATCGGACGGGTCGAGCGCGACCTGGGCGTGGACCTGGCCGACGCCGAGCAGCGCATGCGGCTGTGGTTCGCGCTCACCCGCTGGCAGCACTGACCCGGGCCCCGCAGCCCCGGAACCCGGATCCGGTGCCACCCCGGCCGACACGATCCGAGCGGGACGCGGGAGCATACGCGTCCGGGTGCCGCGTGACGCGGACATGTGTCCGGGAAAGTGCCGTTGCGGCATTGCCGGTCGTTTTAGGCAATTCTGCTGTTCCGTTCGCCCCCGGACCCCTTTCCGAAGACGCGTCCACCGCCTTTCGGCGACCGCGGGCGTGTGCGCCGCGCCGGACACGCGCGGAGCCCAAGGGGTTTTCGGCCTCCGTTGGGCCACCGGATCCCCGTCCGCTGCGGGGGTCGCAATGGGGCATAATCCGGTGATGAAACGGAAGCGGAGGCGAGGGCGGCCTCCGAAACATGTGCGTATTTCCGTTCCCTCAACCCTGTCGAAGTCGAACCGGGAAAATTAATGAACGCCGTTGCGAACGCGAGCTCAGGGGACCGCATGTCTTTTCCGCCGCTGGACACGGCCCTGCCGGCCGGGGCTGACGCCCGCGAGCACGCCCGCCTGCTCCGGCGCGTGCACGAGGCCTCGTTCGCCGGGCGCCGGGCGCCCGCCTCCCTGCGGCCGGTCATCGAGGACTCCTGGTCCCGCACCCGCCGCTTCGGGATCGACCCCGACAGTGCCCCGCCGCCCCGCATGGTCCGCCTGGACGAACTCCAACGGCACCGGGACGCCTCCCCGATCGCCGAGGTCCTGCCGCTGATCCGCCGCTCCCTCGTCTCGGTCGCCGACGAGGCCGACCACATCATGCTGGTCACCGACGACTCCGGGCAGATCCTGTGGCGCGACGGCTCCCACCGCATCCGCTCCCTCGGCGACCGCGTCGGACTCGTCGAGGGCGCCTTCTGGAACGAGGGCAGCACCGGCACCAACGCCATCGGCACCGCCCTGGTCGTGGGGCGGCCCGTGCAGGTCTACTCCGCCGAGCACTTCGTACGCAACCTGCACGCCCTCACCTGTGCCTGCGCCCCCATCCACGATCCCCGCGACGGCCGCCTGCTCGGCGCCGTCGACGTCACCGGCCCCGTCTCCACCATCCACCCCTCCACCCTCGCCCTGGTCAGCGCGGTGGCCCAGCTGGCCGAGGCCCATCTGCAGAGCATCCACCACACCCACCTGGAGCGGCTGCGCTCGGTGGCCGCGCCCCTGCTGGCCGGGATGAGCGAGCGCGCGCTGGTGGTGGACGAGGCCGGGTGGACCGCCGCCGCCGTCCACATGGAACCGGTCCGCAGGGTGCTGCTGCCCAAACACCGCGAGAGCGGCACCGCCTGGCTGCCCGCTCTGGGGGAGTGCGCCCTGGAACCCCTGCCCGGCGGCTGGCTGCTGCGCCCCCGCCCGGCGGCGGAGACCGCGCCCTCCACGGTCACCCTGGACCTGACCCGGCCCTCGCCCAGGATGGTGGTCGCCGGGCCCAGCGGGGAGTGGGCGCACCGGCTCACCCCGCGCCATGCGGAGCTGCTGCTGCTGTTGGCCGTGCACCGGGGCGGGCGCACCGGCGCGCAGCTGTCCCAGGACGTGTTCGGCGCGGGCGGGCACGTGGTGACGGTGCGCGCCGAGCTCTCGCGCGTGCGCCGCCACCTGGGCGGCATCATCCAGAGCCGTCCCTACCGGTTCAGCGGAGAGGTGCGGGTCCGGGTGTCCCGGCCCGCCTCCCCGGTGGACCTGCTGCCCGGGTCGGTGGCGCCCGGGGTGCGCGCACTGCGGGACGCTCTCCGTGACGGGGAGTGCCCCATGGCTCTACGCGACGAGACCGCAACCTAGTGCAACCGTTGCCGTGTCGTCCGGCGTGCGATGGACTGTGCGTGCGCGGCCCAGAGTCGGTGGCCTCCGCGGGGCAAGAGAGGGCCCGGCGGCGGACCGCGGACGAAACGCGTGGCGCGTCCACGGCCTTGGGACCTTGAGGGGGGTTCCGGGGGAGAGTAGCGGAGAGGCGCCACCGGGCTCGGATGGCCGACCACGGGGATTCGGGGGAACCCCCTGGGGCCATCGCGCCGACGGTACGCCCCACGCGGGAGCTCGGCTTCCCGGGGTGTGCCGATGTGAGGGGGCGGGTTCAGGGGGGCCCGCCCCCTCGCCATGCCCGTCACCGTGAGCCCCCGCCCCGCCGGGCGGACGGGTTCCTTTCTCCGGCGCCGTCCTCCGCGAGTCCCCGCGCCGCGCCCGTGGCCCGCGTCATGTCCCGCGCCGCGAATCCCCGTCCCGCCGGCGTCCGGCTGATGACCCGGGAAAGAGCGGCCCATGTTCTCGCCTCCCTCCTCGTGAACCCCACGGCGCATGGGTAGTCCACCGGGGAGGGCGAGGCGAGGGGAGCGGGTGTGACCGGTGTGGCGAACAGCACGCGGGGGACCCGTGCCGCGCCCGTGCCTCGACGCTGGGCTAGACTCGGTGCATTTACCGGGTCGTGCCCACTCACGACCCAGCCCATCCGACCACCCCTACCCGCGACTCCGGGCACCGCGCCCGCTGACGGGGGCGGGGTGTGAACCGCGGGGACGGCGAGGGCGTCGAACCCGGGAGCGCCGAGAGTTCCCGGGCGGCCCCCGCCCTGCCCCACAGAACGTCCTTCCTTCGGAGGTGGACCGTGTCCGCTGACCACCGAGAGCAGCAGCCCAGCCAACAGGGTTCGCGTATCGACCCGCACGTCGGCCGCTACGCACGCCGAGCACAGGGCATGGTCGCATCGGAGGTCCGCGCACTCTTCGCCGTCGCGTCGCGTCCCGAGGTGGTCTCCCTCGCCGGGGGCATGCCCAACGTCGCGGCACTGCCCCTGGAGCAGATCGGCGAGCTGGTCAAGGACGTCGTCTCCGAGGAGGGCACGGCCGCCCTCCAGTACGGCTCCGCCCAGGGCGACCCCGTGCTGCGCGAGCAGCTCTGCGACTACATGTCGCTGGAGGGCATCACCGCCAGCCCCGACGACGTCATCGTCACCGTCGGCTCCCAGCAGGCCCTGGACCTGATCACCCGCGTCTTCGTCGATCCGGGCGACATCGTGCTGACCGAGGCCCCCACCTACGTCACCGCGATCAACACCTTCGCCGCCTTCCAGGCCGACATCCGCCACGTGGGCATGGACGAGCAGGGCGTGATCCCCGAGGAGCTGGAGGAGGCGCTCGTCCGCGCCGAGCTGGACGGGCGGCCGGTGAAGTTCTTCTACACCATCCCCAACTTCCAGAACCCCGCCGGGATCACCATGACGGCCGAGCGGCGCGCGCGGGTGACCGAGACCTGCGAGCGCCACGACGTGCTCATCGTCGAGGACAACCCCTACGGTCTGCTGCGCTACGACGGCGACCCCGAGCCCACCCTCTACTCCCAGAGCGAGGGCAACGTCGTCTACCTGGGGTCGCTGTCCAAGACCTTCTCGCCCGGCCTGCGCATCGGCTGGGCGCTGGCCCCCGCCGCGGTGCGCGCCAAGCTCGTCCTGGCCGCCGAGTCGGCGATGCTCAGCCACTCCACCTTCAACCAGCTGGTGGTACGCCGCTACCTCCACACCTTCCCCTGGCGCGAGCAGATCAAGTCGTTCAACACCATGTACGGCGAACGCCGCGACGCGATGCTCAACGCGCTGACCGCGATGATGCCCGCGGGCTGCACCTGGACCCGCCCCCAGGGCGGATTCTTCGTCTGGGCCACCCTGCCCGAGGGCATCGACTCCAAGGCCATGCTTCCCCGGGCCGTCACCGAACGGGTCGCCTACGTGCCCGGCACCGGCTTCTACGCCGACGGCCGCGGCCGGGCCAACATGCGCCTGAGCTTCTGCTACCCCACACCCGAGCAGATCCGCGAGGGCGTGCGCCGTCTTGTCGGAGCCATCGAGGGTGAGATCGACCTGCGTGATACGTTCGGCACCACCCTGGCCCCGAGCACCGAGGGCGTACAGGCCCCCGCTCCGGACCTGCCCTGACACCCCATGAGGGCACCCCATCATGACAGCAGCACAGAAGGAGGTCCGCGCCGTGGCAGACCTTGACCGGGTCCTCGTCCTGGCCGGGGGCCTGTCCCCCGAACACGAGGTGAGCGTCCACTCCGGGCGCGGCGTCGCCGAGGCGCTGCGCCGACTGGGCGTGGAGGTCCAGGTCGCCGACGTGGACTCCACCCTGTTGGACCGCCTCGTCCAGGATCCGCCGCAGGTGGTCTTCCCCGTCCTGCACGGGGCCGCGGGGGAGGACGGCGCCATCCGGGAGGTCCTGGAACTGGTCGGGGTGCCCTACGTGGGCGCCCGGCCGGGGGGCTGCCGTCTGGCCTACTCCAAGCCCGCAGCCAAGGCGCTGCTGGCCGCCAGGGGCGTGCGGGTGCCGCGCGGCGCCGCCCTGCCCAAGTCGACCTTCCACGACCTGGGCGCTCCGGCGCTGATGGAGCGGCTCGCCGACCGGCTGGGCCTGCCGCTGTTCGTCAAGCCCGACCGCGGCGGCTCCGCCTTCGGCGCGGCCCCGGTCGGCTCGGTGCAGGAGCTGTCGGCCGCCCTGGTGTCCTGCTTCGCCTACAGCGACTCGGCCCTGGTCGAGGAGCAGGTGCAGGGCACCGAGCTGGCCGTGGGCGTCCTCGACACCGGCGACGGGCCGGTGGCGCTGCCGCCGGTGGAGATCGTGCCCGACGGCGGGGTGTACGACTACGCCGCCCGCTACACCGCCGGGCGCACCGAGTTCTTCTGCCCGGCGCGCCTGGACCCCGCCACCGTCGCCGAGGCCACGGAGGTGGCGCTGACCGCGCACCGCGTCCTGGGGCTGCGGGACCTGTCCCGCACCGACGTCATCGTGGGGGCCGACGGCCGTGTCACCTTCCTGGAGACCAACGTGGCCCCGGGCCTGACCGAGACCTCCACCTTCCCGATGGGGGCGGCCGCCGCCGGGCTGGACTTCGGGGTCGCGTGCCGGGAGCTGGCCCACCAGGCGCTGCTGCGCGGCTGACCTTTCCGACGGGCCCAGGCCGCGGGCCGGGACCGCCGATCCCGGCGGCCCCGGCCCGCGGCCTGTCTCTGGGGCGCCCGTGCGGCCCGCGTCGCCTCAGTCGCCCGGGGCGTCCAGGGCCCGCTCCAGGACGTCGCGCACGGTGGCGCTCAGCAGCTCCACCTTGTACCCGGTCGCGGGCAGCGGGGAACACAGATCGGCCAGGCCCTCCAGGGCCCCGGCCACGCCCTCGTCCAGTGCCCGGCCCGCACGCGCGCCCACCAGAGCGGCCTCCACCTCGGGCAGCCGCAGCGGAGTGCGGGCCACCCCGCCCACGGCCACAGCCGCCGAGGTCACCGGCCCCGAACCCCCGTCCGCCAGGGCCAGGCGCACCACCGCCTCCACCAGCGGCCACTCCGCGCGGGAGCGCCCGGTGGCACGGCGGTAGGCGGACCGCTCACCCGGAACCGGGACCGGCAGCGCCACCGACACCAGCACCCGGTCCGGCTCCAGCACGTGGTCGCGGGTCGGGTCGGCGGCGTCGTAGAGGTCGGCCACCGCCATCTCGGTCCGCCCGTCGCCCGCCACCAGCACCGACGCGTCGTGGGCCAGCAGCGCCACCGCCAGCGAGGACGGGTGCGGAGCCGCACACGGGCCCTGGTCCACGACCACCCCGTACAGGTGGTCGCCCCCGCGCGCAGGGCAGGAGTCCCCGCCCGTCTGGAAGCAGTCGAAGGCCGGGTTGCGCAGGTACCAGCACCGGTTGCGCTGGAGCAGGTTGCCGCCCAGCGTCGCGGCGTTGCGTACCTGCGGCGTGGCCAGCGCCCGCGCCGTGGCCGCCAGCGCCGGATAGGCCGCGGCCAGCGCGGGGTCCGCGGACAGCTCGGCGACGCCGGTCAGCGCGCCCACCCGGGCCGAGCCGTCGGGGCGCCACTCCACCCCGCGCAGCTCCTCCACCCCGGTCAGGTCGACCACGGGCGCCGGTTCCAGGACCCCCGAGGCCAGGCACGCCGTCAGGTCGGTGCCCCCGGCGCGCGGGCGGGCGCCCGTGCCCTCCAGCCCGGTCAGGGCCTCCTCCAGCCCCGTGGGGCGTGTGGTCACGGTCATCGCAGTCCCTCCAGCAGTCGGTCCGGGCGGATGGGCAGGTCCAGGGGACGCCAGCCGGTGGCGTCGTGCACGGCGTTGGCCACGGACGCGGCCACGCCCACCAGCGAGATCTCGCCCAGGCCGACCCCCGCGCCCGCGGCGTGCTCGAAGCCCTCCTGGTGGAAGTGCACCTCGGTCTCGGGGACGTCGCCCAGCCCCGGGAGCCGGTAGTCCTCCAGGTTGTCGGTGAGCACCACCCCGGTGGCCGGGTCGTGGCGGCGCTCCTCGAAGAGCGCGTACCCCACGCCCTGCACCACGGCCCCCTCGGCCTGGTTGCGGGCCAGCCGCTCGGCGTACACGCGGCCCACGGCCAGCCCCGCCCAGCAGCGGGTGGGACGCACCCGGCCCAGCAGGGTGTCCACCTCCACCTCCATCACGTGCACGGCGCCGCTCATGCCCCGGCCCACGGCCAGGTCGTCCATGTTCGGGGTGAGCGCGCCCCGGCGGTCCCGGCCGCGCTCACCGACCACCCGCACCCCCTCGGCCGCGGTCAGCGCGTCCTTGAGGGTGTGCTCGGGGACCGGCCCCGTGGCGGGGACCCGCGGCTCGCGCTCGCGCAGCTCGGCGCGCAGCCGGTCGGCGGCGTCGGCCGCGGCGGGCCCCATCGAGGTGGTGGTGCGGCTGCCGAAGGAACCCGTGCCGTGCACCGAGGAGCTGTCACCGATCTCCACGCGCACGTCGGCGGCGGACATCCCCAGCCGCTCGGCGACCACCTCGCCCAGGACCGTGCGGATACCGGTGCCGATGTCCTGGGTGGCCGAGCGCACGACCACCGCGCCGTCGCGGACCGACAGCTCGACCTTCGCGCTCGGGCCCATGAGGTAGAGCCAGTTGGAGGCGGCGACGCCGACCCCGCGCCGGAACCGGCCGGTGCGGGGCCCGCGCGGGCGCTCGCGCCACAGTTCCAGGGCGGCGGCCCGCTCGTACAGGGCCCGGCGCTTGGGGTTGCCGTCCCAGCGGCGGCGCAGGGTCAGGGGGTCCTCGCCCAGACGGTGGGCCATCGTGTCCACGGCCTGCTCCACGGCCCAGGACATCGGGGCGCCGCCGGGGGCGCGCATGGGCAGGCCCGGCGGGCGGTGGGTGACCACGTCGAAGTCGCGGGCCCGGCGCGGTGAGCGCCCGTACATCAGCAGTCCGAAGACGGCCGTGGTGGAGCCCACCGAGACGCCGCCGTCGCCGTGGGAGTCCACGGTCATCGCCGCCAGGTCTCCGGAGTCGTCGGCGAGCAGCGCCACCCGGGTGCGGGTTCCGGGGCGGTTCCCGGCGTCGGTGAGCTCCTCGGCGCGGTCGAAGGACACACGCACCGGGGCGTGGGCGAGCCGGGACAGCTCGACCGCGGCGACCATGTCGACCGACAGCTTGGCCTTGGCGCCGAAGCCGCCGCCGACGTACTCGCTGAGCACGTGCACCTTCTCCGGTGGCAGCTCCCAGCGCTCGGCGGCCTTCCGGGCGACCTTGGCCACCGCCTGGGTGGACGTCCGCAGGGTCAGCGAGCCGTCGCGGTCCCAGGAGGCCACGCACACGTGCGGCTCCAGCGGGCTGTGCATCTGCACGGCGGTGGTGTACTCCTGGGCCACCAGGCGCGGGTCCCGCCGTTCGGCGGCCGCGCGCAGGCGCCGCACCGCGGTGGCGCCGCGCCAGCCGACGCTGGAGGGGCCGCGCGTGTTGCCGTCCCAACGGGCAGGGAGGCCGGGGCCCTCTCCGTAGGAGGGGGCGGCCTGCCGTTCGGCGCGCGTGGTGTACACCTGCGGGGTGTCCTTCGCGCGCGCCTCCTCGACATCGAGCACGGCGGGCAGGGGGTCGTAGTCCACCCGCACGGCCCGGGCGGCGGCGCGGGCCAGGGCCGCGGTGGGCGCGGACACCGCGGCGACGGGCTGGCCGACGTAGCGCACCGTGCGCTCCTCGCCCAGCAGGTCGACGAACACCGGGTGCGTGTCCACGGGCTGTCCGGGCCCCGGGCGGCGGGCGGCCGCGCTCCGCGCCCCGCCGGGGTCGACGGCGCGCACCCGCGCGTGGGCGTGGGAGGAGCGCACGATCACCCCCTCCCAGGTGCCCTCGGGGGCCAGGTCGGCGCTGAAGCGGGCCCGGCCGGTGACCTTGGCCAGGGCGTCCGCGCGCGGCGGCGCCTGCTCGGGCTCGGTGTCGAACTCGCCCGCGCAGGCGGCGTCCACGGCGGCGAAGATCCCCTCGTAGGCGCCGCAGCGGCACAGGTGCCCGGCCAGGGCGTCGGCCACGCGGTCGCGGCCGGGGCGGACGTCGCCGTGCTCGGCGCGCCAGGAGTCGACGAAGGCGGAGGCCTCCACCACGAACCCGGGCGTGCAGTAGCCGCACTGGAGCCCGTCGTGGGCGGCGAAGGCGCGCTGGACGGGGTGGTCGCCGCCCAGGCCCTCCACGGTGGTGACCTCGCGGTCTTCCAACAGGTCGGCGGGCAGCAGGCACGAGGCGGTGGGCGCTCCCTCCACCAGGACGGTGCAGGCGCCGCAGACCCCGGTGCCGCAGGCGATCTTGGTGCCGGTCAGGCCGAGACGGTCGCGGATGTGCTCGGCCGCCGTGGTGTCGGGGGAGTCGGGGGCGGGGGAGGAGACGCCGTTGACTCGAACGTTCATGGGGTGGCTTCCCTCGATACGAAGTTGACAATGTCAACTTATGGGCGTCGCCGACCGCTGTCAACGAGGTATCGCGTCCCGTGCGGCCGCGCCCTCCGCCACGGAGGGCTCCGCCGCTGCTCCGGGGACGCGCGGCCCCGAGCGGGCCACGGGAAAAAGGGAGGCCGGGCCGCCTCCTCGGCGGTCCGGCCTCCCCTCGGCGGTTCCGGCTCAAAACCCCAGCGCGTGCATGGAGAAGTGGAACGCGAACACGGCCGAGAGCACCCACATCAGCCAGCCCACGTCGCGCACGCGCCCCTGGGCCGACCTGACCAGCGTGTAGGAGATGATCCCGATGCCGATACCGCTGGCGATGTCGAAGGTGAACGGCATCATCGCGATGGTCAGGAAGGCCGGGATCGCCACGGCGATGTCCGACCAGTCGATCTCCCTGATGTGCATCATCATCATGGCGCCCACCAGCACCATCGCCACGGCCGCGGCCTGAGCCGGGACCATGCCGAACACCGGGGCCAGGAAGATCGCCGCGAGGAAGAGCAGCCCCGTGACCACGCTCGCCAGACCGGTCCGGGCGCCCTCGCTCACCCCCGCCGTGGACTCCACGAACACCAGCGTCGCGGAGGAGCTGGTCAGGCCCCCGGTCACGGCGCCCGCGCCGTCGGTCACCAGAATCTGGTTGACCCGGGGCATGTGCCCGCTGGCGTCGGCGATGTCGGCCTTGGTGCCGATGGCCAGGATGGTGCCCAGCGCGTCGAAGAACCCGGCCAGCACCAGGGTGAACAGGATGACGCCCGCGGTGGTCGCACCGGCCGAGACCCAGGCGCCGAACATGTCCACCTGGAGCAGCAGGCCGAAGTCGGGCGCCGCGAACGGGTTCCCGGGCAGTTCGGGGCTGGCCCCGCCCCAGGCCTGCGCGTCCAGGCCCGCCGCGTAGTGCACGACGATCGCCAGGACCGTGGCGCCGACGATGCCGTAGAAGATCGCGCCGGGCACCCCGCGCACCAGCAGGACGCTGGCCAGCACCAGGCCGCACACGAAGACCAGGATCGGCCACCCGTCGAGGTGGCCGCCACCCCCGGCCGCGCCGATCTGGAGCAGGCCGCCGCCCTCCCCGGCACTGACGAAGCCCGCGTTGTCCAGCCCGATGAGGGACACGAACAGGCCGATGCCCACGCCGATGGCCATCTTGAGGTTGTGCGGCAGCGCGTTCATCACCGCGGTCCGCACACCGGTCACGACCATGAGGATGATGGCGACGCCCTGCCACACGACCAGGCCCATCACCTCGGGCCAGGCCATCACGGGCGCGGCCTGGTAGGCCACGACCGCCATCACCCCCAGGGCGGCGGCGCAGGCGATCGGCGCCCGGCCGACCACCCCCATCATGATGGTGACCAGCCCGGCGGACAGGGCGGTCATGGTGGTCAGCTGGCCCGCGGACAGCACGTCGCCGTTCACGTCGGAGACGCCGCTGAGGATGATCGGGTTCAGGACGATGATGTAGGCCATCGCCATGAAGGTGGTCAGTCCGCCGCGGACCTCGCGCCCGAAGGTGGAGCCGCGCTCGCTGACGAAGAAGAAGCGGTCGAGCCAGGATCGAGCCGTGGGCTTCCGGGCCCCCGAGTGCGGGCCGGAGTCCTTGAGTCGGGTCATGTCCCCTCCTGGAAGGAGATGAGCATGGCAGACATCGCCATGTGTAGGGGGGTGGCTGCTCTCGGTGTTCACGTGAGGGTGTGCAGGACGACGCTGTCCTGCCGGTGTGCACCCGCCCCGGTGCCGGGGCGCCGACGAACCCGGGGCGGGCGGTTCATGGGGGGCGGCGCGGCGGGGGACTCCGCCGCGCCGCCCGTCGCGGCTACAGCTCGATGCCCACGATGTCCTCCGGGCGCACCGGCGCGTGGGTCAGGGCCCTGCCCGTGGCCGCGCGCACCGCGGCAACGACGGCCGGGGTCGAGGACAGCGTCGGCGGCTCACCCGCGCCGCGCAGTCCGTAGGGCGCGTGCGGGTCCGGGCGCTCCAGCACGTCGATCCGCATCGGCGGCGTGTCCAGGATGGTGGGGATGAGGTAGTCGGTGAACGAGGGGTTGCGGATCTCCCCGTCCTTGACCTGCACCTCCTCCATCAGCGCCAGGCCCAGACCCTGCGTGGAGCCGCCCTGGATCTGCCCGGCCAGCTGCTGGGGGTGCAGTACCCGGCCCACGTCCTGCACCGCGTCGAGCGTGATCACCTTCACCAGGCCCAGCTCCACGTCCACGTCCACCACGGCCCGGTGCACGCACATCCCGAACTGGGTGTGCGAGGAGCCCTGGCCCAGCCTGGGGTCGAGCATCTCGGTGGGCCGGTGGTGGTACTCGCGGGTGTGCTCGACCACCGTGCCGCCGCGCGTCGACTCCCCCAGCAGGTCCGCCAGGGACACCAGCGCGCCGACCGTGGCCGACACCAGCTTGCCGCCGTCCAGGGACAGGTCGGTGTCGGGCAGCGCCTCGGGCACGATCCCGCGCTCGCGGGCCAGCGCGAACACCTCGGCGCGCACCGACGCGCACGCGGTCATGACCGCGCCGCCGGTCATGTACGACTGCCGCGAGGCCGAGGAGGAGCCCGCCGAGCCGACCCGGGTGTCGGCGGGGGCGATGACCACCTTCTCCACGCCCAGCTCGGTCCGGGCGATCTGCCCCTTGACCGTCACCAGGCCCTGACCCACCTCGGCCGCCGCCGTGTGCACCAGCACCACCGGCTCGCCGCCCACGACCTCCAGCCGCACCCGCGCGGTGGAGTAGTCGTCGAACCCCTCCGAGAAGCACAGGTTCTTCAGCCCCAGGCCGTAGCCCACACCGCGCACCACGCCCTCGCCGCGCGTGGTGCCCGCCACCCCGCCAGGCAGGGTGCGCTGGTCGGCGGGGTCGGCCAGCGCGTCGCGCTCGGGCGGCATCGGCAGGTCGCGGCAGCGCTCCAGCATCTCCGCCATCGGCAGCGGCATGTCGATCTCCTGGCCCGTGATGATCCGCGAGCCCTGGGACATGGCGTTCCTGATCCGCAGGTCCACCGGGTGCATCCCCAGCTCCTCGGCGAGCCGGTCCATCTGCGACTCGTAGGCGAAGCAGGCCTGCACCGCGCCGAACCCGCGCATCGCGCCGCACGGAGGGTTGTTGGTGTACACCCCGTAGGCGTCCACCAGCACGTTCTCCACCTCGTAGGGGCCGATGCCCAGGGAGGAGGCCACGCCCACCACCGCCGGGGTCGCCGACGCGTACGCGCCGCCGTCCACGATGATCTCCGCCGTGGCGTAGAGCAGCGTGCCGTCCGCGCGCGCCCCGTGCTCGTAGCGCATCCTGGCCGGGTGCCGGTGCACGTGCCCGTAGAAGGACTCCTCGCGGTTGTACACGAACTTGACCGGTCTGCCGGTGCGCAGCGCCAGCAGGGCCGCGTGGATCTGCATCGACAGGTCCTCGCGGGCGCCGAAGGCACCGCCCACCCCGGCCAGGGTCAGCCGCACCTTCTCCTCGGGCAGCCCCAGCGCCGGGGCGATCTGGCGCTGGTCCACGTGCAGCCACTGCGTGGCCACGTACAGGTCCACCCCGCCGTCCTCGGCCGGGACGGCCATGCCCGACTCCGGGCCCAGGAAGGCCTGGTCCTGCATACCGACCTCGTACTCGGAGGACACCACCGCGTGGGCCTCGGCGCGCAGCCGCTCCAGCACCTCGCCCTCGCGCCCGGCCGAGCCCGCCGCGGCGGCGAACGCACCCGTGCGCACCGGCTGGTAGCGCAGCCGGTTGCCGCGCGGGTTGTACTCGGGGTGGTCGGGGACCGTGCCCGGCTCGTGCACCGGCGGGCAGTCGGGGTCCAGCGCGGCCCGCCGGGAGTCGCTGACCGGCTCCAGCACCGCGTAGTCCACCCGGACGCGCTCCATCGCCCGCCGGGCGGTCTCGGGGTGGTCGGCGGCCACGATCGCCACCGCCTCGCCCTTGTAGCGCACCTTGCCGAAGGCCAGCACCGGCTGGTCCTGGTACTCCAGCCCGTAGCGCTTGTGCCCGGGCACGTCCTCGTGGGTGAGCACCGCGTGCACCCCGGGCACCTTCAGCGCCTCGGTGACGTCGATGCCGCGGATCTCGGCGTGCGGGTGGGGGCTGCGCAGGGTCGCCCCCCACAGCATGTCCTCCATCCACATGTCCGAGGAGTAGGCGAACTCGCCGGTGACCTTCAGGGTCCCGTCGGGGCGGCGCGGGCTGGAGCCCACCCCGTCCCTGGTCGTGCTCGTCAGGTCCGTCACGGTACGGGTCGTCGCCGCCATCAGCGGCTCACCTCCTGCGTCAGGGCGCGGTGCGCCGCACGGCCGCGCGCGGCGGCGGTCTCGGCGGACAGGGTGCGCAGCTCACCGCGGTCGACGACGGTGCTCCCGCCGACCCAGAGCCGCTCCAGGGGCGGGGTGGGGCCGAAGACCGCCGCCACCACCGGGTCCCCGATCACGTCGTAGCCGAACCCGTCCACCCGCCACAGGGCGATGTCGGCCAGCTTGCCCACCGCCAGGGAGCCCAGTTCGGCGTCGCGGCCCAGCACCCGGGCGCCGCCCAGGGTGGCCATCTCCAGCGCCTGGCGGGCGCTGAGCGCCGTGGGGCCCCTGCGGGCGCGGGCCATCAACAGCGCCTGGTGCATCTCCCCGGCCAGCGGCGTCAGCTCGCTGGAGGCCGGGCCGTCCACGCCCAGCCCCACCGGCACGCCCGCCTCCAGCAGTTCGGGGACCCGGCAGATCCCCGCGCCCAGGCGGGCGTTGGAGGTGGGGCAGTGCGCCACCCCGGTGCCCGTGGACGCGATCCGCTTGATCGCCGCGTCCGACAGGTGCACGGCGTGCGCGAACCACACGTCCGGGCCCAGCCAGCCGAGCTTCTCGGCGTACTCCACGGGGGTGCACCCGAACTCCTCCAGGCACTGCTGCTCCTCGTCGAGCGTCTCGGCCAGGTGGGTGTGCAGCCGCACCCCCCGGTCCCGGGCCAGCGCCGCGCTCTCCACCATCAGCCCGCGCGAGACCGAGAACGGCGAGCACGGGGCCACCGCCACCCGCGTCATCGCCTCGGGCGCGGTGTCGTGGTGGGCGTCGATGGCCTCGGCGGTGCCCGCCAGGGCCCGCTCCAGCGACTCCACCACGGCGTCCGGCGGCAGCCCGCCCTGGCTCTGTCCCCGGTCCATCGACCCGCGGGCCAGGTCCAGGCGCACGCCCACCTCGCGGGCCGCCTCCACCTCGGCGGCCACGATGTCGCCGCGGCCCGAGGGGTGGACGTAGTGGTGGTCGGAGGCGGTCGTGCACCCCGACAGCGCCAGGTGCGCCAGACCGGCCGAGGTCGTCCCCGACACCACGTCGGCGTCCAGGCGGCCCCAGATCTCGTAGGAGCCCACCAGCCACTCGAAGAGCGTGCCGTCGGCGAACAGCCCCTGCGTCGCCCACTGGTAGAGGTGGTTGTGCGTGTTGACCAGGCCCGGCGTGACCAGGCACCCGCGCCCGTCCACGCGTTCGAGGCCCTCGGCCCCGGGGGCCGGCCCCGTGCCCACCGCGGCGATGCGCCCTTCGCGCACCACCACGTGGCCGTCGGCGTACTCCGCGCCGTCCACGGTCACCACGTGGGCGCCCTCGACGACGAACCCGTTCCCGTCCACCGCGCTCACGAGCCGCTCCCGACCCGCCGCGAGGCGGCCAGGCGCACCGCGTCGAGGATCTTCTCGTACCCGGTGCACCGGCACAGGTTGCCCGCCAGCGCCTCACGGATCTCGGCGTCCTCCGGCGCGGGCAGCCCCGCGCCCACCGTGCGCTCCAGCAGGTCGTCGGTCTGCACCAGCAGGCCCGGCGTGCAGAAACCGCACTGGACCGCGCCCGCCTCCACGAAGGCCTCCTGCACCGTGCCCAGCTCGCGCTCGGAGCCCTCGCCCCCGCCCTCGGTCAGGCCCTCCACGGTGCGCACCTCGCGCCCCTGCGCCTGACCGGCGGCGATCATGCACGAACACGCCGTCACGCCGTCGAAGTAGACCGTGCACGAGCCGCACTCGCCCTGCTCGCAGGCGTTCTTGCTGCCCGGCAGCCCCAGCCGCTCGCGCAGCACGTACAGCAGGCTCTCGCCCGCCCACACGTCGTCGGCGGTGACGTCCTCGCCGTTGACCCTGAAACTCACGCGCATCGCGTGGCTCCCTTCCGGTAGTCGGTGACCGACCAGCTCAGTGCGCGGCGCGCCATCACCGAGAGCGCGTGCCTGCGGTACTCGGCGCTGCCCCGCTGGTCGTCGATGGGGCGTGCGGCCGCGGCCACCAGTTCGCCGAACCTGCGCACGACCGGCTCCGCGAGCGGGCGGCCGTCCTCCCAGTCGAACTCCGCCGCCAGGAACTCCTCGGCGGCCTCCGCGCGCAGCGGTGTGGGACCGGCCGAGCCCACGCCCGTCCCCACGGCCCGGCGCCCGGTGTCCAGGGCCAGCGAGAAGGAGGTCACCGCGATGACCATCGCGTTGCGCGTGCCGATCTTGGCGAACTGCTGGGGGCCCGTCGGCTCGGGCAGCAGCACCGCCGTGATCAGCTCGTCGGCCTGGCGCGCGGTCGTGCGCAGCGACAGGTAGAACTCGCGGGCGGGCACCCGGCGCCTACCCCGCACCGACGCCAGCTCGACCACCGCGTCGGTGGCCAGCAGCGGCGGGTGGGACTCCCCGGCGGGCGAGGCGCCGCCCAGGTTGCCGCCCACGGTGCCGCGGTTGCGGATCTGCGGCGAGGCCACCGAACGCGAGGCCCTGGCCAGGGCCGGGGCCCGCTCCGACAGGTGCTCGATCACCGTGGTGTAGGGCACGCCCGCGCCCAGGCGGGTGTGCTCCCCGTCCGGCCCGAACTCGGCCAGTTCGGGGATCCGGGTCAGGTCGATCAGGGCGGGCGGCCGCCTCTTGTCGAAGTTGAGCTCCACCATCACGTCGGTGCCGCCCATGATGGGTACCGCCTCGGGCAGGGCGCTCTTCGCCTCAAGGGCCTCCTCCAGTGTGGAGGGGCTCAGGAACTCCATGCTCGGTCCTCTTGTCGCCATGGTCGTGCCGCCGCTCACTCGCGGCCCGGCGCGGTCTGTCGGTCGTGTCGTCCCTGGTGGGTCTCGTCGATGTTGTGAAGTACACCACTGGGGGTGCGGTCGCTACCAGCAAGTGATGACATGAAGTGTTCGCGGAACGAACGGTTATCGTTGGGCGTTTCCTACAAGTGGCGTCACCGGAGTAAGGTTCGCCGCCGTACCACCCGGGGGCGCCCGCCGCCCACACGAGCGACAGAGGGACGTTCATGCGGATCAGCGAGCTGCTCGCGGTCACACGGCTGCACCTGAGATTCCTGTCGGGGGCCGAGCACGCGCACCGCACCCTGCGGTGGGCCTACACCACCGACCTGCTCGAACCCGCCCGCTACCTGCGCGGCGGCGAGTTCGTCCTCACCGGCATGATGTGGCGTACCCGCCCCGAGGACTCGCGCACCTTCGTGGCCTCCGTCGCCGGGGCAGGGGCGGTCGCCGTCGGCGCCGGGACCGCCCTGGGCGAGGTCCCCGCCGACCTGGTGGAGGCCTGCCGCGCCCACGACCTGCCCCTGGTGGAGGTGCCCCCGGAGACCTCCTTCGGCGCGGTCACCGAGGAGGTGCTGCGTTCCCTGACCCAGCACCGCTTCACCACCATCGCCGAGACCCGGGACCGCCACCGCCGCCTCATGGCCGACGTCGCCGCCGGGGCCGACTTCCCCCGGGCCTTCGCCGAGGCCGCCTCGCAGACCGGGCGGGCCGCTTGGGCCTTGTCCTGCACGGGCCGCCACATCGCCGCCTCCGGAGGGCCCCTGCCCGAGGACGAGCGCGAGTGGATCGCCACCCGCGCCCTGACCGGCCTCACCCTGCCGCACACCGTCCGCACGCCCCAACGGGAGGACCGCGCCCTCACGCTCCTGCCCGTCCAGGCCCGCGAGTCCCACCCCCTGGCCACCTGGCTGGTGGTCTGCGAGGGCGACCACGGCTCCTGGACCGAGGAGGAGCACGAGTCGGTGGCCGAACTCGTCTCCATCGCCGGGCTCGCCCGCAGCCGGGCCGAGGAGCGAGCCCTGACCGACGCCCGCCACCTGGAGGGGCTGCCCCGGTTGCTGGCCGCCCAGCGCTTCGACGAGGTCACCGAACTCCTGCGCGGCACCGACCCGGCCAGCGGCCAGGGCAGCCACGTCGTGGTCAGCGCCGTCCTGCTGCCCGAGCCCCGGGTGCCCGACCTGGCCCGGCGCGTGCTCGCCGAACTGGTCGCCGACCGCCCCGGTGCCGTCGTCACCGGCGACGAGGACGCCCTGGCCGTCGTCCCGGTGGCCGGGACCGACGCCCGCGCCAGCGCCGAGGACGTCCGCGCCGCGCTGCTGCGCCGTGCCCGCGTCCTGGAGGGCGGCCTGCTCGACCACCGGCTCGCCATCGGCCTCAGCTCGGCCGTGCGGGGCGTGCCCGACCTGCGCGGCGCCGCCGTGGAGGCCCGCCACGCCCGCCGCCTGGCCGAGTTGCGCGGCGGCCGGTCCCGGGTGATCGCCGGGGCCGAGATCGACTCCCACGAGCTGCTGCTGGCCTCGGTTCCCGAGGAGGTGCAGTCCTCCTACCGCGAGCGGCTCCTGGGCCCGCTGTTGGCCTATGACCGCGACCACCGCTCGGAGCTGGTGCAGACCCTGGAGCAGTTCCTGGCCCACTCGGGTTCCTGGCAGCGCTGCGCCGCCACCATGCACGTGCACGTCAACACGCTGCGGTACCGGATCGGCCGGGTGGAGGAGCTGACCGGACGGGACCTGAGCAGCCTGGAGCACCGGGTGGACCTGTTCCTGGCGCTCAAGCTCCGGGACTGAGGTCCCTCCGGGGGAGGGGAGCGGCCCCGCACCGGGTGGTCCGCGTCAGGGAGTGGGCGCGCCGGAGCGCGCGTGTCACAGGCCGGCGCTAGGGTGCTCGCGATGAGTACCGACCTCCTTCTCCCCGAGACCACCGGCGCCGACCTCTCCGGCGCCGACCTGCGCGACCTGCTGGCCCGGCCCCTGGACGCGCCGCGCGTGTTCACCCGCTGCGACCTGACCGAGGCGGACCTGCGCGACGCCGACCTGGTCGACGCCGTCTTCCGCGACTGCCGCCTGGACGGGGCCCGCCTGGAGCGGGCCGTCCTGGAGGGCGCGGTCTTCACCGGCGGCAGCGCCTCGGGGGCGGTGTTCTCGCACGCCGAGTGCACCGAGACCAGGTTCGAGCGGGTGGACCTGGCCAACACCCGCTGGCAGGGCGCCCTGCTCACCGACACCGCCTTCAGCGGCTGCCGGATGACCGGGGCCGGGCTGAACTCGCTGCGCGGGATCGGTTACACCTTCGCGCACTGCAACCTCATGCTGGCCCGCTGCAAGGGTCTGGTGTTGCGCGGGCAGACCCTGGAGGGGATGCGCATGGACGAGGCGGACCTGGCCAGCGCGGATCTGCGCGAGACGGTGTGGACGGAGTCGCGGCTGCGCGGCGCCAACCTGGTCAACGTCAAGCTGACGGGGGCCGACCTGCGCGGCGCCGACCTGGGGGAGCCCACCCTGGAGCAGGCCGGGTACCTGCGGGGGGCCAGCATCAGCCCCGCGCAGGCGGGCACCATCCTGGCCGCCCTGGGCATCACCGTCGTGGACTAGGAACGTTCGTCAGCGGGTGCTGACCGAAAGCGTGGCTGGTGCGACACAAGAGCTCTGATTTTTGAATCTACGTCGTAAAGGTGCCAGCTCTTCACCCTCACCCTGATCAGGGGAGTAAAAACAGAGACGACAATCAAAGATTGCGGTACAGCCGACGCAGGGCCAGCGCCACCTGCAGGCGCAGCCGTCCCGACACCTCGCGCACCGACCAGCCCAGCAGGCGTTCGGCACGTCCGACGCTCTCCTGGAGGGTGGAGTGGTGCTGGCCTCCCACCCGGGCCGCGGCCCGCAGGCTCGGGGAGGAGGCCACCGCGTCCAGGGCCGCCAGCAGCGGCGCGGCCTCGCGTGCCACCCGCTCCAGGGCCACGACGTCCGGCACCGGTTCGCTCCCGGGCCGCACGGTGTCGGCCAGGAGCAGCAGCCCGCCCAGCTCCTCGGCGAACACCACGCGCGGGCCCGGGTCGGCGCCGGCGCCCCGGGCGGTGAAGCGCAGCGCCCGGCGGGCGTCGTGCCAGGAGGAGGGCAGGGCCAGCGCCTCCACGGCCGGCCCCACCCCCGCCCGCCGGTCGCCGGGGGGCTCGGCGGCGGCCAGAACGCGCACGCCGCCGCCGTGGTCGGCCACCGCGCGGGCCGGAGAACCCGGAGTGAGCCCGAAGCGGCGGACGGCCCGGGCGCGCTGCTCCTCGGACAGATCGGGATCGACCAGGACCCGGGCCAGGGCGGCGCGTCCGCCCGCCGCGGGCGGGGTGCGTTCGAGCCGGGCACGGACGGCGGCGGCCGCGCGTTCGAGGACCATCGCCTCCACCGGGCCGGGGTGAGCGGTGGCGCGCTCCAGCCACAGCACGCCGCCGCCGACCCGGACCGAACACCAGGAGGGGTCGGGGCCGGCGGCGGTGCGCCGGACCTCTCCGGCGGGGTCGGCCCGTAGTGCGAGGCCGCGTCCGGGGTGGGTGAACCCGGCGGGGACGCCGGTCAGGACGGCGGCGCCGCGGACGACGGGTTCGATTCCGGCTCCGGTGAGTTCGTCGAAGTAGGCGATCACCTTGACGGCGGCGCCCGCTTCGGGGTCCAGTGCCGAGATCCTGCCCAGGAGCTCTCTCATACCTCCATGGTGCCCGGGTTCAGGCCCCGGTGATGCGGCGGAGCCAGGGCAGGCGCGGGGCGTTGGCGCTGCGGCTGAGGGCGGCCTGGGGGGCCAGGATGTCGAAGCCGTGGAAGCCGCCGGGCCACACGTGGAGTTCGGCTGATCCGCCCGCCTGCCAGATGCGGGAGGCGTAGTCGACGACCTCGTCGCGGAAGGTCTCGGCGGAGCCCACGTCCAGGAAGGCGGGGGGCAGGCCGGACAGGTCGGTGGCGCGGGCGGGGGCGGCGTAGGGGGAGACGTCGGGGCCGCCCGCGGCCTGGCCGAGCAGGGCTCCCCATCCGGTGGCGTTGGAGGTGCGGTCCCACATGCCCACCCCGGCCATCTGGTGGGAGGAGGCGGAGTCGTTGCGGTCGTCGAGCATGGGGCACAGGAGCAGTTGCCCCCGGAGGGCGGGGCCGCCGCGGTCGCGGGCGAGCAGGGTGGTGGCGGCGGCTAGTCCGCCGCCCGCGCTGCCTCCGCCGATGACGATGCGGGTGGGGTCCAGGTCGAGGTCGGCGGCGTTGTCGGTGATCCAGGTCAGGCCCGCGTAGCAGTCCTCGACGGGGGCGGGGTGGGGGTGTTCGGGGGCGAGGCGGTAGTCGACCGAGATGAGGGCGAGGCCGAGTTCGTGGGCGGTTTCGAGGAGGCCGGGGATCTCGGGGCCGCGGTGGGTGCCCGCGATCATGCCGCCGCCGTGGATCCAGTAGAGGGCGCCGACGGGTGTGGTGGCGTGGGTGGGGTGCCAGTGGAGGAGGGGGACGGGGGTGTGGTCGTGGCCGGGGGCGTGGTGTGCGGTTTCGGTGTAGGCGGAGTGGAGGGTGGTGTCGGCGGGGAGGCGTTGGGCTTGCCGTTGGCGTAGGGCGGGGATCATGTCGGGGGTGATGGAGGGGGTGATCTGGTCGCCGAGAAGGGTCAGGGCGGCGGCGAGTTCGGGGTCGAGTGCGGGTCGGGGCGGTGTGGTCACGGTGGCCTCCGTCAGTGGTGTGTCGTGCGTCACCATTGTCGGGGTCGGGTGCGTGTGCGGGGCAGTGCCGTGCGGCGGGTGTGTGCCGCCACATGGCGGGGTGCGCTCTGGTGGTGGTTCCGACCGCCCCGGCCGTGCCCGGGTGTGAGGGCTTCGCGTCGCCGGGGACGGCCGGGGCGGTGGCGGTTATGCGCCCAGGGCCTCGGCGATGGTCGCCGGTACCCGGGGCAGGGTGTGGTCGCCGTCCTCGATCGCCCAGACGCATTCCTGGAGGACGCGGACGAGGGTCCAGGCCCGTGCGCGGTCGCGGGGGATGCGGGCGGCCTCGGCGACCAGGTCCAGGCGGCGGCGGGTCTCCTTGCGGGGGTCGCCGGTGGCGAGGGCTTCGTCCCAGCGGTTGTGCAGGGTGGGGAAGAGGTCGAAGCCGGGGTCTCCGGCGAGGGGTTTGGGGTCGATGGCGAGCCAGGGTTCGCGGTCGGTGCCGGGCAGTGGGGCGAGCACGTTCTGGAAGTGCAGGTCCCAGTGCAGGAGCCGGTCTCCGGCTTCGGGGGCCATCTCGTGGGCGCGGGCGGTGAGCGCGCTGATGCGGTCGCGTTCGTGTGCGGTGCGCAGGCGGGGAGTCAGGAGGTGGGCCTGGGCGACCATGGCGCGGGTGGTGTCGGCCAGGGTGCGCATGCCCTGTGGTGCCCGGTGGGAGGTGAGGCGGGCCAGGAGGGTGCCGATGGTGGTGAGGGCCTCGTCGATGGGGACGGGGTCGAGTGTGCGTGTGGGGTCGAGGGGTTCGAGGAGCATGGCGCCGGTGTCGGGGTCGTGTTGGAGGAGGCGTACGGCGCCGTCGCCGGCCCAGGTGCGCAGGGCGTGGGGTTCGCCTTCGCTCTCGGCGTCCACGGGTTGGATCTTGAGCATGGCGGGGGTGGCGTCGGGGCGTCGTACGGGGACGACGAGGGCGACCATGCCGTGCATGGGTGTTCCGGTGGGCTGGAGGTCCCATCGCCTGAGCTGGCGTTGGGTGAGTTCGGGCAGCCCTTGGGTCCACCGGGGTCCGAAGAAGCGGTCCAGGAGGGGTGCGAGGGCCTCGGGGACGCGGATCGGGGGAGTGTCGTCGTGCATGTGGGGTGTCCTTCGTCGTTGTGGGTTGGCCGGTGACGAAGGGCACCTGGGGGACCGCGGGTCTAACGCATACCGAACACCTCGTCGTTGTGGGTCTGGGGTTCGACGGTAGCGGATGTGCGGGTGTGGTGCGTCTGGTGTGGGGTGTGTCGCCGGGCGGTCGTTGGCCGCGACGCCGTCCGGGGTGGTCGGGTTGTTCGTGCCGGTCTCGTGTTCCTACCGTGCCGGGGGTCGTGAGGGTCTGTGGGAGAGGGCCTGGACCATGGCGTTGAGTGCCGGTTTGGGCGTGTAGGAGTCGTCGAAGGGCAGTGCGGCGGTGTAGCCGGGGAACCACTCGGGGATCCAGGAGTGCTCGTCGCTGACTCCCCACACGGACACGCGTACGCAGCGGGGTACGTCCAGGCAGGCTTCGATGACCTGTTCGTACTCGCGGGCCTGGTTGTGGAGGGCGCCCTCGGGGACGGGTTCGGGGATGCGCACGTCCAGTTCGCTGATGCTGACCTCCAGGCCCAGGTCGGTGAAGCGGCGCATCTGTTCGGCGAGGTCGTCGGGGACGTGGCCGTGGATGAAGTGGCTCTGGAAGCCGATGCCGTGCAGGGGGACGCCGCGTTCCAGCAGGGTGGTGGCCAGTTGGTACAGGGCGTCGGTCTTGGGGCCGCCGCCCTCGATGCCGAACTCGTTGATGTAGAGGCGGGCCTGGGGGTCGATCTCGTGGGCCATGGTGAGGGCTTCCGCGATGTAGTCCTCGCCCAGGACCTGGTACCACAGGTTCTGCCGTAGGCGGGGTCCGCTGTCCTCGAAGGGTTCGTTGATGATGTCCCAGGAGGTGACGCGTCCTTGGTAGCGGCCCATGAGGGCCTGCATGTGCTCGTGTATGACCTGGCGGAGTTCGTCGGGGGTCCAGGTGCCCTGGGCGAGCCAGGCGGGTTGTTGGTTGTGCCAGAGCAGGGTGTGGCCGTGGACGGTGAGGCCGTTGCGTTCGGCGAAGCCGACGACGGTGTCGGGGCCGCTCCAGTCGAAGGTGTGGCGCTGGGGTTGGACGTACTCCCATTTCATGGTGTTCTCGGCGGTGAGGGAGGTGTAGTGCCCGGTGACCACTGACCGGTACTCGCGGTCGTGTACGAGGGGGTTGACGGCTACGGCGACGCCCAGGTCGATGTCGCTCTGGCGGGCCAGTTGGGGGAGTTGGCTCGCGCTGTCGGACTCTGGTTGGGCGGGCAGGGTGAGGGTCAGGATCGCGGTGACCAGGAGGATGACCGTGCACAGGGCGGCTGCGGTCAGCAGGGCTCCGCGTCCGCGGGTGAGCGAGCGCCATGGGGAGGAGGCCGTGCTGCGCATCTGGTCGGTTCCCACCTTCTACCGGGTGCCCGTGGTGACGGGGAAGGCCGACAGGGAGCGTACGACGGTGGTGGGGCGGCGGGTGGGGTGGGCGGTGGGTCGCAGGTGCGGGAGGCGTTCGGCCAGGGCGCGCAGGGCGATGCGGGCTTCCAGGCGGGCCAGGGGTGCGCCCAGGCAGTAGTGGACGCCGCTGGAGAAGGACAGGTGGTCGGCGGCGTCGGGGCGGGTGATGTCGAAGCGGTCGGGGTCGGTGAAGCGTGCGGGGTCGCGGTTGGCGGATCCGATCAGGCACATGGCGTAGCCGCCGCGGTGCAGGGGTTGGTCCTGGACGGTGGTGTCGGTGTGGATCCAGCGGCTGGTCATCTGTACGGGTGAGTCGAAGCGCAGGATCTCCTCCACGGCGCCTGGGGCCAGGGCGGGGTCGGCGACCAGGCGTTCCCACTGTTGGCGGTGGCGCAGCAGGGCCATCACCCCGTTCCCGATCAGGTTCACGGTGGTCTCGAATCCGGCGATCAGTAGCAGGCGGCACATCGTGCGCAGTTCGGTCGCGGTGAGGTGGCCGTCGTCGGCCTGGGTGAGCAGGGTGGAGACGACGTCATCGCGGGGGTCGGCGCGGCGCTGTTGCATGAGCCGGGTGAACAGCAGGTCCAATTGTGCCGTGGCCTGGTGGATGCTGCGCAGGTGACTCGCCGAGCGGGCGCCGTCCAGGGCGCTGCCGATGGCTTGGCCGATGCGGACGAACTCGGCGTCTTCGGAGGCGGGGACGCCGAGTAGGCGGCTGATGACGGCGATGGGCAGGGGTTGGGCGAAGTCGCGCATGAGGTCGAAGTGGCCTTTGGCGGTGGCCCTGTCCAGGAGTTCGTGGGTGATCTTGGTGATCTCGGTTTCGTACTCGCTCATGCGGCGGGGGCTGAAGGCGGGGCGGGCGAGTTGGCGCAGGCGGGTGTGTTCGGGTGGGTCCTGCATGAGGAAGGACAGGTCCAGGACGTCGAACTGTTGGGGTGGGGTGGTGCCGTCGGGGGGTTGGACGCCGAACTCGCGTCCGCGCAGCAGGGCGCTGACGGCTTGGTAGGTGTTGGCGGTGCGAAAGCCGAGTTTGCTGGTGGAGAAGGGGCCTTGGGCGCGCAGGCGTTGGTAGTTGGGGTAGGGGTTGTCGCGCCAGGGGTAGTGCAGGAGTCTGCTGGGGTGGTCGCCGGTCTGGGCGGCGGCCCAGGAGGTCGCGTGGGCCAGGCGCAGTTGGGCGTCGGTGCGCAGGGCGTCGGGGATCTGCATGGTGTGTTCTCCTGTCGCGTTCTTTTTCGACCCTAGGCGGGTGGGGGGTGGCTGGTCATGCGGGTTGGTGACTTGGCCGTGTGCGGTCAGGGGGGAACTTTGCGGTGTGGTTCGTCGTTGGGGTGCGGCGTTGGTGTGTGCCAGGTCAGGGCCGGGTCCCGGGGGGTTGGTGGGGTGTGGGGGCTGGCGGGGGCACACGCCGGGGTTTGTGGGGGGAGGCTGGGGGGTGTGCCCGCCGATAGGTTGGGGGCAGGCGTCTTTCCGGCGGGTGCGCGGGCACCGGGGGAGGCGGTGGTCATCCTCTGGCACCCGGGGGTGGCGGAACGTCGTGTGTGGAGGCTGTAGTGTCCCTTAGGCTCGATCCCAGTGACCCGGAACGTATCGGCCGGTATCGGCTGATCGGCCGTTTGGGCTCTGGCGGCATGGGCCAGGTGTTCTTCGGCCGTTCGGCCGGGGGGCGGGCCGTGGCCGTCAAGCGCATCCATCCGCACATGGCCGCTGACGCCTCCTTCCGGGAGCGTTTCGCCCGTGAGGTCAATGCCGCCCGTCAGGTCAGTGGTGCGTTCACGGCGCCGGTGATCGACGCGGGCCCCGATGACGAGGTGCCCTGGCTGGTCACCTCCTATGTGCCCTCTCTGCCGTTGGATACGGCGGTGCACGACCACGGTCGGTTGCCGGAGGAGAGTGTGCGGGTGTTGGCGGCGGGTCTGGCCGAGGCGTTGGCCGACATCCACCGGGTGGGTTTGATCCACCGTGACCTCAAGCCCGGGAACGTGTTGTTGGCCGAGGACGGGCCGCGGGTGATCGACTTCGGTATCGCTCGTGCCACCGACGGTACGGCGGCGACGCAGTCGGTGATCGGTACGCCGGGGTTCATGAGTCCGGAGCAGGTGCAGGGGGAGCCGTTGACTCCGGCCAGTGACCTGTTCGCCTACGGTGCGGTGCTGGCCTATGCCGCGGCGGGCACGGGTCCCTTCGGTGAGGGCAGTATGCCCACCATGGTCATGCGCATCATCAGTCGTGAGCCGGATCTGTCGGGTGTGCCCGAGTCCCTGCGCCATCTGGTGGCCGCGTGTTTGTCCAAGGATCCTCGTGGTCGTCCGGGTCCGGGGGAGATCCTGGACTATCTGGGTGATGTGGCCACGGGTCCGACCTGGTTGCCCGCGTCGGTGATGCGGGGGGTGCAGGAGCAGGTGGCCAAGGTCAACGGGGCGTTGGCGGCCGCGGCCGGGGACGCGCGTGCCACCGGTCAGCACCAGCGCACGGAGGTGTTGGGTCAGGGTGGTGCCGCCGCTGTGGGTGGTGCGGCGGGGGCTGCGGCCGGGGCGGGTGTGTTCGGTGATGAGGCGGCCACCCGGGTCACGCCGCAGGTGCCGGGGCACGAGGGTGGTGCGACCTCGGTGTTGGGTGAGCAGCAGCAGGGGTATGGGGCCACGGCTCGTTTCCCGGGGGCGCAGCAGGTTCCGCCGACCGCCCAGTACGGTCAGGGCGCCACGGCCTACGGTCAGGAGGGGGCCGCCCACGGTCAGGGCGGCGCTGCTTACGGGCGGGAGGAGACCTCGGGTTACCGGCAGCCGGACCGGCCCAGCCAGGAGGACGCCTACGCTGACCTGTACGGCGGTCGGCGTGAGCCGGCCGCGGACGTGCGGCGCCAGCAGGAGCAGTTGCGTCAGCAGGAGGAGCAGCGCCAGCGCCGGATGGAGGAGCAGCGCCAGCAGGAGGAGCAGCGCAGGCGGGTGGAGGAGCAGCAGCGCCAGCAGCAGGAGCAGCGGCTGGAGCACCGTCGCCGTCAGGAGGCCGAGCGCGCCCACCGTGAGCGTGTGCGGGCCGAGCAGGAGGCCGCGCGCCGTGCCCAGAGCCAGGCGCGCCACGCCGACCAGCCGGGCCTGTGGGGTTTCGTCAAGCTGTTGCCGTTGCTGGTCATTCCGCTGATCCAGGTTCCGTTGGGGTACGGGGCGGCGTTGGCGTGGGCGTGGTTCACCACCGAGACGCAGGTGTGGACGGGTGCGTCCTACGTCTTCGAGCCGTTGCGGTGGGAGTCCTTCTGGCACGCGATGATGCTGGGGTACTTCATCCTCAACAACCTGGTGTCGTTGGAGTATCTGGTGAGGTCGTTGCGTACGTCCTTCGTCACCGGTGCGGTGTTGGCGTTGGGGGCGATCGCGGCGACCAACGGTCTGCTGTACAGCTTCGGTTTTTGGGGCTGAGTCCTGTCGGGGTGCGGGTGTGGTCTCAGGTGGGTGAGGGGGCCGGGGCGTGGCGGATCTCGGTCACCCGGTGGTGTACGGGGCGGCTGGGGGCGGGTGCGGAGCAGGTGGCCGGGCACTCGGGTCCCTGTTCGGTGGTCACCGAGACCGTGTACAGGCCGCCGTCGTGGCCCAGGGTGACGCGGACCCCCTCTGGGCTGTGCTGTTCGTCCAGGTGGGTGATCGCGTCCACGCCTGTCGCGCCCAGGCGGGTGCGCAGTGCGGCCTCGGCGGCCTGGACGGCGCTGGAGTCGCTGCACCGGCCCCGGTAGTTGTGGGGCAGGACGAGGCCGCGTTCGAAGGCGTCGACGGTGCGTACGGCCGATGCGGGGTCCAGGCGGCCGAAGTAGGCGCCGTGGGGGAGTGCGACCAGGTTGGCGGCGAAGCGGTCGCCGCCCACGTGCGTGGTCTCCCACACCTGGGCTCGGCCGCCGGTGAGGGCGGCGGCCACGGGGCGGCCCAGGACCGCGCAGCAGGGGTCCTTCTTGGCGTGGGTGCACACCAGGTACAGGGTGTGGTCGACGGGGGTGCCGAAGGCGGGTGGGTGGGGGCGTTCGGCGGCGGTGAGGTCGTATGCCAGCAGTTGGGCCGGGTCGGTGATGTCGATGCGGCGGACCCAGGGGTGGGTGCGGCTGACGTGGGCGAGGTAGGCCCGTCGGGTGGTGGGCTGGGTGCGTGTGTGGTTGCCGGGGCGTTTGATGAGTTGGGGTTTGATGTCGTGGCCCGTGATGCGTTGGGCCAGGCGTGAGACGGTGGCGGGGTCCAGGCCGGGGCTGGTGAAGGCGGGGTTGCGCCAGGGGCCGTTGTGTTCGATGAGTAGCCAGCCGGTGGTGCGTCCGGCTGTTCCGGCGATCTGTTCTTTGGTGTAGCGGGCCAGGGCCGAGCAGCCCCGGCTGCCGTCGGGGGCGGTGGGAAGCCGCACGGGTGGTGTCCAATCGGGGTGGGTGGCGGGTACGCGAGGGGGCGCGGACCCGGGTGGGTCGCGCGCCGAGGGTGTCGCGAAGGTTAGGTTAGCCTATCCATCCCGTGGGTGTGTGTCCCGTGTGGGCGGTGTCGGGCGGGGGCTGGTGACCGCGTTCGTTTCAACTCTCAACTGTTGACAGTCGGACGAGGCCTGTCCCAGGATGAGGCGCCGAGGGCGGGTCCCGCGGTCCGGGTTCCGTCCTGATCCGGACCGCGGGCCCGTCCTCGGCCCGCGTGGTCGGTGCTCTGCACCTGGGGCGGGTCGGCGGGTTTGAGCCCCTCCCCAGCACACCGGTCGCGGTTGCGGCCAGGCTGCGAGGTGTCCGCGGGCGCGGGGAACAGGGCCCCCGCGCCCGCGCGCGACCGGGGGGTCAGGCGGAGATGCCGCCGTCGCTCGTCAGCAGTTGGCCGTTGACCCACCGCCCCCGGGGCGAGCACAGGAACTCCACCAGGTCCGCGGTGTCCTGGGGTGTGCCCAGGCGCCCCAGCGGGGTGTGCCGGACGCACTCGTCCTTGGTCCGCTCCGACATCCAGCCGGTGTCGACGGGGCCGGGGTTGACGACGTTGGCGCTCACCCCCAGGTGGGCCAGCTCGCGCGCGCAGGAGAGCACGATGCGGTCCAGGGCGCCCTTGCTCGCGCCGTAGGGCAGGTTTCCCACGGTGTCGTCGCTGGTCATGGCCACGATCCGGCCGGTGCCGTGTGCGCCCGTGAAACGCAGGCCGAACTCGCGGGCCAGCTGCCAGGTGGCGCGCGCGTTGACCGCGAAGTGCCGGTCGAAGCTGTCCACCGTGGTCTCCAACAGCCCGGAGTCGACCGACTCGCAGTGGCACATGATGAGTGCGCTCACCGGGCCCAACCGCTCCTGGGCGGTGTCGAAGACGTGTGCGGCGGTGGCGGTGTCGGCCAGGTCCGCCTCGATCGCCACGGCGCGGGCGCCGTGCCCGGCCAGGGCGTCCAGGGTGGAGCGGGCCGCGTCCGGTTCGGCGCCCCAGCTCATGCGGGCGTCGTAGGCGCTCCAGTGGGTGAAGGCCACGTCCCATCCCGAGGCGGCCAGGCGGCGGGTGACGGCGGAGCCGATGCCGACGGTGCGGCCCACCCCGGTGACCAGGGCGACGGGGCGCGGTGAGCCGTGGGGTGGTGCGTGCGTCATGGGGGCCATGATCGTGCAGCCTTCGCGCGGGGCGCCAGTGGTTTTCCCCGCAGGGGTCGGGCGCGGGTGCGTGCTCACCCGGTCAGGTCGGGGATCACGCGTGGGCCCTCCCGCCGTACGTGGTCGCGAAAGAGCGCCACCGCCGGGGGTTCGTAGCCGCCGCCCGAACCCTGTTGGGGCCAGACCACCCCGATGGGGCGGCGGGCGTCCACGCCCTGGATCCCCAGTTCCACCGTTCCGTTCAGCGGTCCCTTGGGGCGCGCCGGGAGCACCGACACCCCCAGCCCCGCCGCCACGAGCCCGCGCGCGGTGGCGATGTCGTCGGCCTCGAAGGCCACCCGGGGGGTGAACCCCGCCCGCTCCACGATGCGGTCGGTGAGGTGGCGCACGCCCCGCCCCGGTTTGAGCAGGATGAACTCCTCGTGCGCCGCCGCGGTCACCGCCACCCCCGGCGGCGTCGCGGCCCCCTCCTCGCCCGCTGCCCCCTCTTCCGCCCCGCCGTTCGGCCTTGGCCGGGTGCCTGTGCGCTTCGCCCGCGCTGTCTCGCCCGCAGCCTGGCGTTCCTGATGTTCCTGTGCCAGCGTGTGCCCCTCGGGCACCACCAGGCGCAGCACCTGGGTGTGCAGTGTCGCCGCCGCCAACCCCTGCCCCGAGGGCAGGGGCGAGGTCAGTGCCAGGTCCGCGCCGCCCGTGGTGAGCCTGTGCAGCGACTGCGACCACGGTTCCTGGGTGAGGGAGAAGCGCACCCCCGGGTGCTGGGCGCGAAAGCCCCGCAGCAGCGCCGGGACCACCTCCACCCCCAGCGTGGGCAGGAACGTCAGCGCCACCCGTCCCTCCTCCGCTCCGGTCAGTTCCGCCAGGCCCTGGCGCAGGTCCGCCAGGGCCCGCTCCACGTGCGGCAGCAGCAGCCTTCCGGCGCGGGTCAGCCGCACCCCGCGCCCGGTGCGCTCCACCAGTGCCATCCCCAGCTCCTCCTGCGCCCGGGCCAGCGCCCGGCTCAGGGTCGGCTGGGGCATGCCCAGCGCCTCGGCGGCCTGGGTGATGTGCTCGGTCGCGGCGACGGCCGCCACCATCCGCAACCGGGGTGCCAGTACCTGTGCCAGGGCGTCCGCGTCGAGGCCGTGGCCGTGCTCGGTCCGTTCCATGCGTTCCAGTATGGATCAACGGCAAAGCATGCATTGGACGTATGAAACCGGTCTTTCTAGCGTGGACGGTATGACCCTGACCAGCGCCTCACCGCCCGATCACGACACCCGCCCCCGTGCGGGCTCCGGTGCCTACTGGCGCACGGTCATCGCGCTGGTGGCCGCCGCGGTGGCGACCTTCGCCCAGTTGTGGTCGGTCCAGCCGATCCTGCCCGCGATCGCCGACGGTTTCGGCGCCTCGGCCTCCCAGGCCGCGCTCGCGGTCTCGCTGGCCACCGGTGGCCTGGCCGGGTTCACCCTCGTCTGGAGCGGGGCGGCCGACCGTTTCGGGCGCGCTCGCGTCATCGGCGTCTCCCTGCTGGCCGCGACCCTGTTGGGCTGTGTGATTCCCTTCGCCGCCGACCTGTGGCCGCTGCTGGTGTTGCGCGCGCTCCAGGGCGCGGCCCTGGGCGGGGTGCCCGCCGCGGCTGTGGCCTACCTGTCGGAGGAGATCCACCCCGCCGACGCCCCGCGCGCCACGGGGCTGTACATCGCGGGCAATCCGCTGGGCGGGATGGGCGGGCGCCTGCTGGCCGGGTTCGCCGCGGACCTGGGCGGCTGGCAGTGGGGGATCGCCGCCAACACCCTGCTGGCCCTGGTGGCGCTGGCCGTGTTCGCGCTGGTCCTGCCCCGTGGGCCGCGCGCCCCCCGGCCCGCCGCGGCGGGGGCCGCCCCGGGCGGGGCCGACACCGCGGAGTCCCCGTCGGGCGGCCCGGACGGGGCCGGGATGGGCGCCCGCCTGCGCGCCGCGGTGGCCACGCCCGGCCTGGTCGCCCTCTACACCCAGGCGCTGTTGCTCATGGGTGCCTTCATGACGGTCTACAACCTGTTGGGTTTTCGCCTGATGGCCGAACCCTTCGGGCTCTCCCAGGCCGCCGCCTCGCTGCTCTTCCTGTCCTACACCGCCGGGATGCTGGGTTCGGCGGTGGCGGGGGGCGCCACCGCGCGCTGGGGCGGGTACGCGGTGCTCACCACCGCCACCGCGGCGATGGCCGCCGGGTTGGGCGGGATGTTCGCCACGGCTCTGCCGGGTCTGCTGGCCGCCCTGCTGGTGATGACCTTCGGTTTCTTCTGCGCGCACGCCACCGCCTCGGCCTGGGTGGGCACCCGCGCGGTGCGGGGTCGGGCCCAGGCCATGGCGGTCTACACCCTGGCCTACTACCTGGGGTCGAGCCTGTTCGGCTGGTTGGGCGGCCTGGTCTACGACACCGTGGGCTGGGGCGGCGCGGTGGTCTTCGCGCTGGGGTTGTGTGCGGCGGCCGCTGTGGCGGGTCTGCGCCTGCGTCGCCTGCGGTAGGGCTTGGGGACGTGGCCTCCCCGCCGGTGCCGCGCGCCGACGCCGTGCGCGACACGGGCGGCGTCGGCGGGCGGTGTGCTTGTCCCCGGGCGAGCCCGGGGAGAGGGTGGGGGGAGGAACGGGCCGCCATGGTAGTTTAAATTTAAACTACATTGGCAGGCACCCGGCGAACTCGACGGAGGGTGAGGGACATGGACGTGCGCCCCGCGGGAATCCACCACGTGACCGCGATCGCCAGCGATCCGCAGGCCAACGCCGACTTCTACCTGCGCGCCCTGGGCATGCGCATGGTCAAGCGCACGGTCAACTTCGACTCGCCCCAGACCTACCACCTCTACTACGGCGACCGCGCGGGCAACCCCGGCACCATCATGACCTTCTTCCCCTGGCCCGGTGCGCCCCGCGGGCGGGTGGGCGCGGGCCAGGCCACCACCACGACCTTCTCCGTCCCCGAGGGTTCCCTGGGCTGGTGGGCCCGGCACCTGGCCGCCCTGGGCGTGGAGGCCACCCGCCCCGCCGAGCGCGGCGAGGAGGACGTGTTGAGCCTGCGCGACCCCGACGGCCTGGTCATCGAACTGGCCGCCAGCGCCGACCACCACGACACCGACCCCTGGGACGGGGCGGCGGTGCCGCCCGAGCACGCCATCCGCGGCATCCGCGCCGTCACCCTCACCGAGCAGGACGTGGAGGGCACCGTCCAGATGCTGGGCGACCAGCTCGGCTTCCACCTGGCCGGTGAGAGCGGGGACCGCACGCGCTTTCACACCAACGCCTCCGGCCGGGGGGTGGGCACCATCGTCGACGTGGTGGCCGCCCCCCGTGCGGCGCGCGGCCTGGTCGCCGCCGGAACCGTGCACCACGTGGCCTACCGGGCCCCCGACGGCCCCGTCCAGGAGGCCTGGCGCCAGAGGCTGGAGGAGGACGGCGTGGGCGTGACCGAGGTCCGCGACCGCTGCTACTTCACCTCCATCTACTTCCGTGAGCCCGGCGGCGTGCTGCTGGAGATCGCCACCGACGGCCCCGGGTTCGACTACGACGAGCCGCTGCTGGAACTGGGCCGCTCGCTCAGGCTCCCGCCGTGGCTGGAGCCCGACCGCGAGCAGATCGCCGCCCACCTGCCCGCCCTGGAGGTCGGACGGTGAGCGGCGTCGACGACTTCGTCCACGTCTTCACTCCCGCCACCGCGCCGGGCGCGCCCACCCTGGTGCTGCTGCACGGCACCGGCGCCGACGAGCACGACCTGCTGCCGCTGGGGCGGGCCCTGGCCCCGGGCGCGGCCCTGCTCTCACCGCGCGGCAAGGTGGATGAGAACGGGATGAACCGCTGGTTCCGCCGTCTGCGCGAGGGTGTCTTCGACGTCGAGGACCTCATCGAGCGCACCGCCGAACTCGCCGCCTTCGTCACCGAGGCCGTCCGCGCCTACGACCTGGACCCCGAGCGGATCGTGGTCAGCGGGTTCTCCAACGGGGCCAACACCGGCGCCGCCCTGCTGCTGCTCCACCCGCACCTGGTGCGGGGCGCCGCCCTGTTCGCGGCCGGGGCGCCGCTCCAGGGGCGCGAACCCGACCCGGTGGACCTGTCGGGGGTGCGGGTGTTCCTGGGCTCGGGCGCGGCTGATCCCATCACCACCGTGGACCAGGCGCGCCTGCTGGCCGACCAGCTCCGCGAGCGCGGGGCGCGGGTGCGGTCCGAGGAGCACCCCGGGGGTCACCAGGTGGCGCCCCGTGTGCTGGAGCAGGCCCGCGCCTGGTTCGAGCACGCCCGGTTCTGACCCGGGCCCGTAAGGCCGCGGCGGCGTTCCCTGACCCCGGGCGCCGCCGCTTCGCATGTCATGGGCCGTGTGCTCCTGCATGAGGTGAAAAACAGAGCGCGACACTCACCGACATGGATACCATCGGCGATGAAATGCGCACCCAAAGTGACATGGAGTGGTTTTCGTGTGCTTGATGCAACGTGCCCTGGCCGGTACCGCCGCCGGTGTCGTCCTTGCCGCCGTCCTGCTGGCCAGCGCCGCCCCGGCCTCGGCGGACTCCGTGGCCTCCGGATTCTCCCGTCCCCTGCACTTCCTCAGTGACGAGGGCTTCCTCGACGACATCATCGACAACATCACCATCACCGTCTGAGCAGCGGCCCCGCAGGCCCTGTCGCGGCCTTCGCCGGACGTCCACGACGTCGCCCTTCCCCCGGGTGGGCGACCCGGGGCGGGTCGCGGGGGCCGGGCGGGCACGGTGACGCACGGCGGGTTCACCCTTCCTCGTGAACCCGCCCCTGGCGTCCGCGCCCGCCGTGGCGGTGCGCGCCGGCGCACGGCCACCGGCGGTCCCGACGGTGAAGGACACCCTGGGACAAAACACACCACGGGGTGCAGAGTAGGCTGCGTGCGTCAACCATCCCCGCCACGAAAAGAACCCATGATCACCTCTTCCCTCGTGTGGGCGCGGTAGATGGACCCCGAGATCCTCGGCCTGCTCCTGCTGGTCGGCGTCGCAGCGGGCTGGGTCGACGCCGTCGTCGGCGGAGGCGGCCTCCTGCTGCTGCCCGCCCTGCTGGTCGCCGCGCCCACCACACCCCTGGCCACCCTGCTGGGCACCAACAAGCTCGGCGCCGTCTTCGGCACCACCTCCGCCGCCCTGGCCTACGCCCGCAAGGTCAGGGTCGACCGCCGCGTGGTCGTGCCCACCGCGGCCCTGGCCCTGCTGGGCTCGGGACTGGGCGCGGCCATGGCCGCCGCGCTCACCGCCGACGTGCTCAAACCCGTCATCATGGTGGTCCTGGCCGGGGTCGCCCTCATGGTCTACTTCCGCCCCGCCATGGGAGTGGAGTCCGACCAGCGCCTGCGGACCCGCAACCGCGCCCTGGCGGTCGTGGCCATCGCGGGTCTGGCCGTGAGCTTCTACGACGGCCTCATCGGCCCCGGCACCGGCGTCTTCCTCATCATCGCCTTCACCGCCGTGGTCGGCATGGACTTCGTCGAGGCCTCGGCCTCGGCCAAGATCGTCAACGTGTGCACCAACCTGGGGGCGCTGGTCGTCTTCGGCCTGGGCGGCCACATCGACTGGCTGCTGGGCCTGGGGTTGGCGGTGTGCACCATCATCGGCGCCCAGATCGGCGCGCGCATGGCCCTGCGGCGGGGCTCGGGGTTCGTGCGCGCGGTCCTGCTCGTGGTCGTCATCGCCCTGCTCGTGCGCATGGGCTGGGACATCTTCACCTAGTCCCCGGGGCGGAAAAACCACCTGCCCGCCGCAGCGTTCGCCGGTAGAGTCCGGGGCGTCCGAGGAGGAAGGTGGGAGCGCTGCGGATCCACGAGTACGCCGAGCTGGACGCCGTCGCCCTGGCCGACCTGGTCCGCGCCGGTGAGGTCAGCGCCGCCGAGGTCGAGCAGACCGCGCGTGCGGCGCTGGAGCGCGCCCACGGCGACCTCAACGCCCTCACCGGCCCCCTGTTCGACCCTGTGCCCGCCTACGCCCCCGGCGGGCCGCTGTCAGGGGTTCCCCTGGTGGTCAAGGACAGTGGCCCCTTCGTCCAGGGAAGGGCGTTCTGCCTGGGCAGCCGGGCGCTGGTGGGGGCCGTGGCCGACACCGACCACACCCTCATGAGGCGCCTGCGCGCCGCCGGACTCGCCGTGCTGGGGCAGAGCACCGTCCCGGAACTGGCGCTGAGCCTGGCCACCGAGTCCCGACGCTACGGCATCACCCGCAACCCGTGGGACCCCGAGCGCGGTGTCGGCGGCTCCAGCGGGGGAGCGGCCGCCCTCGTGGCCGCCGGGGCGGTTCCGCTGGCCCACGGCACCGACGGGGGAGGGTCGCTACGCGTGCCCGCCTCCGCCTGCGGGGTGGTCGGTCTCAAGCCCAGCCGCGGCCGCGTCCCCTGCGGTCCGCTCACCGGCGAGGCGGGGTTCGGCATGGTCAGCGAGTTCGCGCTCACCCGTACCGTCCGCGACGCGGCCCACCTGCTCGACGCGGTCAGCGCCCCGGCGGTGGGGGAGAAGTACGCGCTGCCCCCGCCCCGGAGTCCCTACGCCCAGGCGGTGCGCGCCGACCCCGGTCGTTTGCGCGTGGCCTTCACCACCACCCCCTGGGCTCCCACCACCGTGGACGCCCAGGTCCGCGAGGCGGTCCTGACCAGTGCGCACCTGCTGGAGTGGATCGGCCACACCGTCCAGGAGGCCGGTCCGGACCTGGACCACGGGGACGTGGTCGAGGCGATGACGCTGCTGACGGTGTCCACGGGTGCGGCCCTGCTCTCGGGTGCGCGTCCGCCCGACCCCGGCGCCCTCCAGGCCCTCTCGCGCCAGGTTCTGTCCGAGACCCGGCGGCACAGCGCGATGGAGGTCATGGCGGGCATGCAGGCCCAGCACCGCCTGACCCGCGCCCTGGGGGTCTTCCTGGAGGGGTACGACGTGCTCGTGACCCCCACCCTGGGGCGGTTGCCCGCACCCCACGGCACGCTGGACGCTGACGACGAGAACCACACCCTGCGCTCCTGGTTGGAGCAGGCCGCGCGGTACGCGCCCTTCAGCGCACCGGCCAACGCCGCGGGGCTGCCCGCGCTGAGTCTGCCCCTGGCCCAGAGCCGTGAGGGGCTGCCCATCGGGGTGCAGTTCACGGCCGCCCCGGGGCGCGAGGACGTGCTGCTGTGCCTGGGGGCCCAACTCGAACAGGCCGCCCCCTGGAAGGAGCGGCGACCCCCCTGGCACGTGTGAGGGTGTGCGCGGCCCGGTGAAGCTCACACCGCGGGCTTGGTCTGTCCGGTCAGCGCGTCCGTCACGTCCTGGACGATGCGGTGCGCGGCGTGGTGGTTGGCCGCGCCCCACACGTCGTGGTCCATCCGGTACACCCGTGCGTCCCGCACCGCCTGGAGGTTGGACCACACCCCCTGGGAGAAGGTGCGGGGCGCGTCGGGGTAGCCCGATCCGGCCAGGACGAACACCGCGTCGCCGTCGGCGCGCTCCAGGTGCTCATAGCCCAGGGCGATGAAGTCGGTCTCGCCCCGGGCCCGGCGCTGGCCCTGGGGGCGGGCCAGGTCCAGGTCCTGGACGACCTGTCCGGGGAAGGAGGCGGGCGTCTCCAGGCGTATCTCGCTCTGGTTCTGCAACCGCACCAGCGACACCTCGGTGGCGGCCGGGTCCACCCCGGCCGCGGTGATCTGCTCGCGCGCCCCTGCCAGGGCCTCCTCGTACTCGGTCATAGCCTGCTCGGCCTGTTCGGAGGCGTCCAGCACGGCGGCGACCTGGTGCAGGTGACCCTGCCAGGAGCCGGTGCCCTCCCACTCCAGCAGCACCGTCGGCGCGATGCGCTCCAGGCTCGGGAGCATCTGCGCCTGGGCGCCGGACTGGGTGTGGACGCCGATGATCAGGTCCGGTGCGGCGTTGGCCAGCGCTTCGATGTTGACATCGTCCTCGGCGGGGGAGTTGGTCACCAGCGTCAGCGCGTCGCCGTCGGCGCCCGGGGGCAGGAAGGGGGCCAGGCCCTGCTCGGGTGCGCCGGGGGCGCCCATGGTCGCGGCCACGTCGTGTCCCAGCAGGGTCGCGGCGGCCAGGGTCGGTCGCCACAGGACGGCGACGCGCCGGGGTGTGGCGGGGATCTCCACCTGCCCGTTGGCGGCCTGCACGGTGCGCGTCGGGCCGTCCTGGCGCGGCTGGGATGAGGGTGGCGCGGCGCAGCCGGACAGGGTCAGTGCCGCCAGGGCGGTTAGTGTGGCCAGGGCACGCGCAGGACGCGACAACTCGGGCATAACAGGCACCCTTCCGTGCGAACGGGATGAAGGTAAGGCTAACCTGTCCGGGGCGGCACGCGGTTCACCGGTGCCCCCCACAAGGCTGCACCCCACCAGGTCAGCCCCGCCCACCACCCACGCGACAACGAACGGGGAAGCCGTGACCCTGCGCGCCCCCACCCTCACGCGCCCCACTCTCACCAGGCGCATCATCCGCCCCATCGGGTTGGTCACCGCCCTGGGCCTGCTCACCCTGTGCGCCCTGCTCAGCGTCACCGTCGGCACCAAACCCATCCCCGCCGCCGACGTGTGGGCCGCACTGACCGCCTACGACGGCTCCTACGACCACGACGTCATCCGCAGCCTGCGCGTGCCCCGCACCATCATCGGCGTCTTCGTCGGCGCCGCCCTGGGCCTGGCCGGAGCCCTCATGCAGGCCCTGACCCGCAACCCACTGGCCGAACCCGGCATCCTCGGCGTCAACTCCGGCGCCGCCGCGGCCGTGGTCATCGCCGTCATCGCCTTCGGCGCCACCGGCACCGGCTACGTCTGGCCCGCCTTCGTCGGCGCCGCCCTGGCCGCCGTCGCCGTCTACGCCCTGGGTTCACGCGGCCGCTCCAGCGCCACCCCCGTACGCCTGGCCCTGGCCGGAACCGCCGTCGCCGTCGTCCTCCAGGGCCTCATCCACGGCGTGTTCGTCCTCAACGAGTTCGTCTTCGACCGCATCCGCTTCTGGCAGGTCGGCTCCCTGGTCGGACGCGACCTCGACGTCTTCTGGCAGGTCGCGCCCTTCCTCGTCGCGGGCATCGTCCTCACCCTGTGCCTGGGCCCCTCCCTCAACGCCGTCGCCCTGGGCGACGACCTCGCCGCCACCCTGGGCGCCAACATCCCCCTCATCCGCGCCGCCACCGCCGTGGGCGTCATCCTGCTGTGCGGCGCCGCCACCGCCGCCGCGGGCCCCATCTGGTTCGTCGGCCTGATCATTCCCCACGCCGCACGCCTGGTCACCGGACCCGACCAGCGCTGGCTGCTGCCCTACTCCGCGGTCCTGGGCGCCGTCCTGCTCACCGCCGCCGACACCCTGGGCCGCGTCATCGTGCCAGGCGCCGAACTGGAGGTCGGCATCATCACCGCCTTCGTCGGCGCCCCCCTGTTCATCGCCCTGGTCCGCAGCACGAGAATGGCCCACCTGTGAGCCGCACCCTGACACCGCGCCGCCCCCGGACGGCACCCCGCACCACACCCCGCGGCTCCTTCGCCCTGCGCCTGTTCGGCGAACGCCTGTCCCTGCTGGTGCGCCCGCGCACCCTCGTGGTCGCCGCGGTCCTGACCGTGTTGAGCATCGCCACCCTGGTCGTCTCGGTGGCCGTGGGCGACTACGAGATCCCGCTCGGCGCCGTGCCCGCCGCGATTTTGGGATACGGCGAACGCCTGGACGTGTTCTTCGTCCAGGGCGTGCGCCTGCCCCGCGCCCTGACCGCCATCGGGGTGGGCGCCGCACTGGGCATCGCCGGAGCCGTCTTCCAGAGCCTGTCGCGCAACGCCCTGGGCAGCCCCGACATCATCGGTTTCACCGGCGGAGCCGCCACCGGGGCCGTCGCCGTCATCCTGCTCTTCGGCGCCGGACGCCTGGGGGTGTCCCTGGGCGCCATCGCCGGGGGCATGCTCACCGCCGCCGCCGTCTACCTGCTCTCCACCAAGAACGGCGTCCAGGGCTACCGGCTGGTCCTGGTCGGCATCGGCATGGCCGCCATGCTCGGCGCCGTCCGCGACTACCTGCTCACCCGCGCCGAACTCACCGAGGCCCTCAGCGCCCAGATCTGGATGATCGGCAGCCTCAACGGCCGCGGCTGGGCCGAGGTCGCGGCCGTGTGGATCTGCCTGGCCCTGCTGGGACCGGTCCTGCTCGCCCTGGGCCAGCGCCTGCGCTTCATGGAACTGGGCGATGACACCGCGCGCGGCCTGGGCGTGCCCGTGCGCTCCACCCAGCTGACCGCCCTGGCCGCCGCCAGCGCCCTGACCGGCGCCGCCATCGCGGTCTCGGGCCCCATCGGCTTCGTCGCCCTGGCCGCACCCCAGCTGGCCCGGCGCCTGACGCGCACCGGCGGCACCACCCTGGCCGGATCCGCGCTCATGGGCGCCGCCCTGCTGGTGGTGGCCGACCTGGTCGCGCTGCGCGCCCTGGCCCCCACCCAGCTGCCCGTCGGCGTGGTCACCGCCGTCATCGGCGGCAGCTACCTGATCTGGCTGCTCTACACCGAATGGCGCGGCGGACGTGCCTGACCGAGACCGAGGAAGAACGATGCCCAGCCCCGACCACTCCGCCTCCCGCCTCAACGGGCGCGACCTCACCCTGGCCTACGACCAGCGCGTCATCTCCCAGGACCTGGCCGTCACCATCCCCGACAACTCCTTCACGGTGATCGTGGGACCCAACGCCTGCGGCAAGTCCACCCTGCTGCGGGCCCTGTCGCGCACCCTCAAGCCCGCCCACGGCCACGTGCACCTGGACGGCAAGGCCATCAGCTCCTACCCCGCCAAGGAGGTCGCCCGCCGCCTGGGGCTGCTGCCGCAGACCTCCATCGCCCCCGACGGCATCGGCGTGGCCGACCTGGTGGCCCGCGGCCGCTTCCCCCACCAGGGGTTCCTGCGCCAGTGGTCCAGGCAGGACGAGGCGGTCGTGGCCGAAGCGATGGCCTCCACCGGGGTGGCCGAACTGGCCGAGCGGTCGGTGGACGAGCTCTCGGGCGGGCAGCGCCAGCGCGTGTGGCTGGCCATGGTCCTGGCCCAGCAGACCCCCCTGCTGCTGCTGGACGAGCCCACCACCTACCTCGACATCGCCCACCAGATGGACATGCTCGACCTGTGCGCGCAGCTGCACGCCGAACGCGACTACACCCTGGTCGCGGTCCTGCACGACCTCAACCACGCCTGCCGCTACGCCACCCACCTGATCGTGATGAAGGAGGGCGCCATCGTCGCCGAGGGCGACCCCTCCACCGTGGTGACCGCCTCCCTGGTCGAGGAGGTCTTCGGCCTGCCCGTGCGCATCATCGCCGACCCCGAGACCGACACCCCGATGATCGTGCCCGTCGACCGCCGCGGCGCCACCCGCTGACCCCCGCGTCCCACCGCCAGCGGCCCGGCAGGGCGGCCGACGGCGCGCCCGAGGGGACCACGAACGGGGGGAGGGACGGGTCTCGCGCGCGGCACCGCCCCGACAGGGCGCACCCCGGCCCCTGGCACGCGGTTGGGGCCCGGCTCGCGTGTGTGACCCGGGCCGGGCCCCCTCCCCACCTGGAGCGCCCCCCTCTCAGGCCCCCGACAGCTCCAGGCGCAACACCAGAGCCACCAGCTCCACCAACACCTCCTTGACCGACTCCCGGTCCCGGGCGTCGCACAACAGCAACGGCACCCGCTCCTCCAGGTCCAGCGCCACCCGCACGTCGTCCGCCCGGTGCGTGCGCTGCCCGTCGAAGCAGTTCACCGCCACCACGAACGGCACCCCGCGCGACTCGAAGAAGTCGATCGCGTCGAAGGAGTCCGCCAACCGCCGGGTGTCGGCCAGCACCACCGCCCCCAAGGCGCCCTCGGTCAGCTCCTCCCACATGAACGAGAACCGCCGCTGGCCCGGCGTTCCGAACAGGTACACCACCGTCGACCCGTCCAGCGTGATCCGGCCGAAGTCCAAAGCCACCGTCGTGGTCGCCTTGGCCTCCACCCCGTCCAGATCGTCCACGCCCACACTCTCGGAGGTCATGACCTCCTCGGTGTGCAGCGACTCCACCTCGCTCACCGCCGAGACCAGGGTGGTCTTACCCGCCCCGAAGCCTCCCGCGACCACGATCTTGAGGGTGTCGGGAACCGGTCCCGCACCCTCGGCGTCCATCACGACCAACGACTCATCCACTCCACCTCGACACCACCTTGCCCCTCACAGCTGACGGATGCGCTCCAGCACCGAGCGCAGCGTCCCGGCGTCGGGCCGGTGCCGCTCCCAGTCGGAGGTGCGCACCACCACACGGCCCTGGTCCAACAGGTCCGCCAGCAAGATCCGCGTCACCCCCAGCGGAAACCCCGACCGCGAGGCCACCTCGGCCACCGACACCGGCCCCGCGCACAGCGACAGGATCAGCTCCAGCTCCGGGTCCACCTCCCCGGCGGGAGCCGGGGCGACCGCGACCACCTGCGAGGTCATCGAAAAGTCCGTACGCGAGGGACGCGTGCGCCCACCCGTCAACGAGTACGGCCGGATCAGACTCGACTCGAACGACCACTCCCGTCCCGACTCCCGACCGGACGGCTCAGCGTCCACGCCCTCACCTCCTCGTGCTCCCGCGCCGCGGCAGCGCCGACAGGTGCGGACCCACCTGGCGCACCAGACGGTTCACCTCGAACGCCGCCTGGCCCATGTCGCACGTGGACTCGGCCACCAGTGCCAGCGACGCGCCCTGGCCCGCCGCCAGGACGAAGAAGAACACGTTGTCCATCTCCACCACCGTCTGACGCACCTCAGCCGCGCCCAGTTGCCCGCGCGCGCCCCGGGCCAGGCTCGCGAAACCGGACGCGATCGCGGCCAGCCGCTCACCCTGCTCGCGTTCCAGGTCGGCCGAGCACGACAGCAGCAACCCGTCCGCCGACAGCAACAGCGCGTGCCGCGCCCCCGCCACCCGCCGCACCAGGTCGCCCAACAGCCAGTCCAGCGTCCTGGCCGGGGACTGCTCCTCCACCGCGTCGGCCGTCCGGCCTCCCGCCGCAGCGTCCGCCGTCATCGACATCACCCTTCCGAGCTCTCATCGGGGCGCGCGTCGCGCACACCGTCTCCATCCCCGTCCAGGGGCTGCGCTCGCCCGCGCAGGCTCCCGGACTGGAAAGCACTCATCATCGACCGGATCTCGGTCAGCGGCCGCTCAGCCGCCGCCTCCCGGCCCCCGGGCGCACCGGGCGCGGCCGCCTCGGGCGCGCGGGAGGGCTGGAGGCTCTTGCGCCGCCGCCGGGGCAGACCCTTGTAGGTCTCGCCCGTGCCCTCGTCCACGGCCTCGGTCTCGGTCTCGACCAGGGGCTCCCGCTCCGCCTGCCGCTCCCGCTCGGGCGTTCGCGGCCCGGCCCCCCCTTGCGGAGCGGACGCCCCTCCCGCCAGGACCAGCCGCTGCGGCTGCGCGGCGTCCCCGTCCCCGGCCGCCAGCACGTCCCCGGGGACGGTCACGACCGCGCACGTCCCACGCCCCTCCCCGGCGCTCAGCGTCACCTCCAGGCCGTGGCGCGCGGCGATGGTGGCCACCACGAACAGCCCCAGCTGGGAGTCCTCGCGCATCTGGGCCAGGTCGAAGCGCGGCGGGTCGCGCAGCAGCGCGTTGGCCGCCTCCAACTGCTCCCGCGTCATCCCCAGCCCCCGGTCGCTCACCTCCAGCACGCACCCGCCCGCCTCTCCGGCCCGGCCGCGCACCGTCACCTCCGTGCCCGGGGGCGAGAACGACGTCGCGTTCTCCAGCAGCTCCGCCAGCAGGCGCACGGTGTCCGCGCCCACCTCGCCGCGCAGCGCCACCCCCGGCACCGCCAGCACCCGCACCCGCACGTAGTCCTCGATCTCGCTGGCCGCGGCCCGCACCGCCTCGTGCACACGCACCGGCGCCAGCCCCCGCCGCACCGGGGCGTCCCCGCTGAGCAGCATCAGGTTCTCGGCGTTGCGCCGCATCTGCGTGCTGAAGTGGTCGATGCGAAAGAGCGACTCCAACACCTTGGGATCGGTCTCGGCGCGCTCCAGCGCGTCCAACAGCCCCAGTTGCCGGTGCACCAGCGCCTGGGTGCGCCGGGCGATGTTGCGGAACATGTTGCGCACGCCCGCGCGCACCTGCGCCTCCTCCACCGCCGCCGCCACGGCCGCGCGCTGGGCGTCGTTGAAGGCCTCGGCCACCTGCCCGATCTCGTCGGTGCTCTCCACCCGCAGCCGCGGCACCTCGGCGTCCACGTCCACGCTGCCGCCCGCGCGCAGCCGGGCGGTGACCTCGGGCAGACGCACCCGGGCGTGCTCCAGGGTGACCGTGCGCAGGTCCTGTAGGCGCCTGCCCAGGCGCTGGGTGGCGCCCACCGCGACCGCGGAGGAGACCAGGGCGGCCACCAGGGCGGGCACGCTCACCAGCAGGACGCTGGTGCGCAGTTCGGCCGACTGGGAGCGGCTGAAGGCGATGACCCGGTCGATCTGGCCCTGTTCGACGTCGCGCATGCGCGCGTCCACGGCCTCGGCGGCGCCCTGCCAGGCGGTGGCGTTGACCGGGACGGTGGCCCCGCCCCGCACCGGCATGGAGATGATGCTCTCCTGGAGCTGGTAGATGCGCTGCAACTCGGTGTAGGACTCCAGCTCGATGTACTCCTGGCTGTCCTCCTCGCTCATCTCGACCACGACCCGGTCCCAGGTGTAGTGCTGGGCGCCGGCCGCGGCGGCGAACTGCGCGTGGGCCTGGACGGGGAAGGCGTTGGTGGCCACCGAGTGGGCCAGGACGGTGTCCTGCTGGTTGAGGAGCTCGCGGGTGCGCATCAGCGAGGTCAGGGAGCGCAGGTGCGGGGCCTGGGCGGGGTCGGCGCGCTCGACGTGGCCGTCCCACACGCGCAGGCCCTGTTCGATGACCTCGTCGTAGACGGTGGAGGTCTCCTCCAGGTCGATCTCGGTGGGGGAGGAGGCGTCCACCCGGGCGCGCAGGGTGTCGACGCGGTTGACGGCGGAGCGGAAGGCCAGGGCCTGTTCGGGCAGGTCCTGCGCGTCGAAGGCGTCCAGGCTCTGGCTGAGGGCGTCCACGGCCTCGTCGGTGCGCTGGCGCGAGTAGGTCAGGTACAGGGCGGTGCGCTCGGTGCCCCAGGCCGCGTCCATGGTGGCGCGGCGTTCGCGCTGGAGCGCGCCGATGGTCTCCTCGACGGGGACGCCGACCTGTTCGGTGAAGGTGGCGGTGGCGCGCAGCTCGCCGATGTCGCCGATGAGCAGGGCGGTGAAGGCGGCCCACAGGGCCAGCAGCACGGTGCTGGGGAACAGGACCAGCGTGATCATGCGGGCGCGAAGCGAACGGCGCTTGTTGTGGGGCATGGGCTCGCTTCCGGGGGGAGAGCGGCGGGCGTTGCCTGCGGGGGACGTCCACCGGGTGGGGGAGGGGCCGGAGTTCCCCAGAGTGAACCGCTCAACGGGGGATTGCGCAAGCCTGAGAGGGACACCGGGGCCCATACGGGCAGGATCGGCGCAGGTGGGGAGGCTGGCCTCAGCTTGGTAACGCGAACTACTAAGCTACTAAGTTGATTAAAATCTACGTCGTACAGTCGGGCCTTCTCTTCCTCAGATCTCCAAAAACCCACAAGGAGCGGCTCCGCCGCACCGACCACCACACAGCCCCACCTCGGGGGACACGCGCACCGGATGTGACCCCCGCCCCGCACACGGGTACGTAGCCCCCTGCGACCACCCACACGGGCACCGGACGCACCGACCACCACAACAGGGGGAGAGGACCCACCATGAAGCCCACCGAGGAGCAGATCCGCGACGGCCTGACCCGGCTCACCGACTGGGAACTGGACCCCGCCGTACCCGCCATCCGCCGCACCGTGCGCCTGCCCGACTTCCCGGCCGCCATCGCCCTGGTCAACGAGATCGCCCAGGCCGCCGAGCAGGTCGACCACCACCCCGACATCGACATCCGCTACGACACCCTGCACCTGGCGCTGAGCACCCACTCCGAGAAAGCCGTCACCGACAAGGACATGTCCCTGGCCGCCCGCGTGGACGAACTCGTCCCCTGACCCCGGCACGGGGGAGCACCAGGCAGCGCCGACGCGCGACACCCGACCCGGGCCCACCGACACACCGACGCACCCGCCCCGGACCACCGGGCAGGGCAGGGGAGAGGGGTCAGCGCAGACGCGCCCGACGCATCTTGCCCGAGGCCGTGCGCGGCAGCTCCTCCACGAAGTCCACCGCCCGCGGTGCGGCGTGCGCGGCGAAGCGCTCACCCACCCACCCCTTGAGCTCCTCGGCCAGCTCCGGCGTGGCCTCACGACCGGCGTGCAGAACCACCCGCGCACCGACCACCTGCCCCGCGAGCTCGTCGGGGATCGAGTACACCCCGCACTCCTCCACCGCGGGGTGGGCGTTGAGCACCGACTCCACCTCCGTCGGACCGATCCGGTACCCGTAGGTCAAGATGGCGCCGTCGTCACGGGTGGAGAAGAACAGCGAACCCTGACGGTCCTGGATACCGGTGTCCCCGGTCAGGTAGTAGGCGTGGTCGGGGGTGAACCTGACCTGCGAGGCCCCCTCGTGGCCGATGTAGCCGTCGAACCAGGCCAGCGGACTGTGCGCCAGGTCCACCGCCACACGCCCGTAGGCGCCCAGGGGAGCGGGGTCGTCGGAGATCGCCTCCAGGATCTGCACCCGCCATCCCGGCAGGGCGGGACCGATCGCCCCCGGCGGCAGAACGGCGGGCCCCTGACCGGTGTCGCCGTTGGCAACGCCCACGCACCAGCCCAGCTCGGTCTGCCCGTAGTGGTCGCGCACCGGGACGCCGAAGACGTCGGTGACCCAGTCGATGACGTCGGGGGCCAGGGGCTCGCCCGCGCTGGCCAGGCTCTGCACCATGACCTCGGGGGGCAGGGTCTTGGTGGCCGCGCGCAGCGTGCGGTAGGTGGTGGGGTCGGCCGCCAGGTTGGTGACCCCGTGCACGCCCAGCACGTCCAGGGTCAGCTCCGGATCGAAGAACCCGGCGCGCAGTGCCAGGGAGTTGTGCCCGGCCAGCAGCGGCGAGATGAGCCCGTGGTAGAGGCCGTAGGCGGAACCGGGGTCGGCGGTGTTCCAGTAGACGTCGTCGTCGTGCACGCCCAGGCCGTAGTGGTGGTAGGCGTGCATGGCGGCCAGGGCGCGCACCGGCACGCGCACGCCCCGGGGCGGACCGATGACGCCGGAGACGTAGACGACGGCCAGCAGCCCGGCCCCACCCACGGCGGCGTCGGGGGCGGGCGGTGCGGTGGCGGCGCGGGCGGCCAGGCCGGTGAGGGTGTGGTCGCCCTCGTGGGCGGGCTCGACGGCGGTGGTGGCGATGTACCAGGGGTGGTCGGCGCCGGGGTCGAGCTTGGCGCGGTACTCGGCGTCGCACACGACCAGGCGGGCACCGGAGCCGGTGAGGCGCTCGTTGATGGCCGAGGGGGCGAAGGAGGAGAGGAGGGGGACCAGGACGGCTCCCAGGCGCCACACGGCCAAGGCGGTGACGGTCAGGTCGGTGCCCTTGGGGATGAGGGTGGCGACGCGGTCTCCGGTGGTGATGCCCAGGTCGGCGAGTCCGGTGGCCAGGTCGCGGGAGCGCTGGGCGAGTTCGCCGAAGGTGAGGGTGGTGGCCTCCAGGGTGGGGCCGATCTCGGTGGTGGCGGTGGCGTGGGGGTCGTGGCGGTCGCAGAGGAGGTGGGCCACCGATGTGGTGGGGGTGTCGTATGTGGCGAGCCAGTCGCGGACGTGGTGCTCCGGGTCGGGCACGGGCATCGGTGGCGGTCCTCTTTTTCGGTTGGTGTGGGGCTTTCGCGGGTTACGTCAACACTATGCCCACCTGTGAGGCTGGCCTCACTCGCGCGCCGCCTGGGCGCTGGGACATGATGTGGGGATGGATAGCGTCGCGGTGGTGGAACGTTTCGGTCTGGGTGCGGATGTGCGCCTGTGGCTGGAGGAGGCGGAGCGGCTGCCGGAGCCGGTGAGGGCTCTGGAGGTTCCGGTGGGTGCTGAGGCGGAGCGGGTGTTGGACCTGTTCGCGCTGGAGGCGGTGGACCGGGCCGAGGTGGAGGCGCTCTGGCCGGGTTCGGGTTCGGAGGCGGGGGAGTGGCCGCCGGAGCTGTGGTATCTGGTGGGGTGCATGTACCGGCGTCTGTGCGCGGACGCGGACCTGGCGTTGGGGGAGTGGCAGGACTGGCCGTCGTTGGTGGGGGCCGAGGACGCGCGGGTGCGTGCGGCGTCGTTGTGGGCGTTCGCGGCGCGGGTTCCGGCGCAGTTCGAGGCGCACGCGGAGTTGGGCGTGGACCCCGCGGTGACGGCGGCGACGCTGGCCGACGTGGGTGTGCAGGTGGCGCGGTCGCGGCGGATGTTCGGCCGGTTGGGTGTGGAGACGGCGTCGTGGGTGGCTGCGCAGTTCCGGGGGCGCCTGTACTGGGTGGGCGGGCTGCAGCTGGAGCCGGGGATGCTGACCGACCAGGGCGGTGTGGAGTGGTACGCCCAGGAGGAGGCGGCGCGGTTGGGTCCGGGGATGGGCCGCGGGGACCTGGCGCTGCGGTTGCACATCCCGTCGGGGGGACTGGACCCGGCAGCGGTGGATGACGCGTTGGGTCGGGCGCGGGGGTTCGCGCGCTCGCACCTGGGGTTCGACCCGGTGGTGGCCACGTGTACGTCGTGGTTGCTGGACCCGCAGTGGGAGGAGGTGTTGGGGGAGGGCTCCAACATCGTGGGGTTCCAGCGGAGGTTCACGTTGGTCGGGCACGGGCAGCCAGGGGAGTCGGACGTGTTCCGGTTCGTGTTCGGGATGCCGGTGGTGGACGTGGCGGCGGCCGGGCGGCGCACACGGTTGGAGCGCGCGGTGGTGGAGCGGCTGGAGTCGGGGGGTGCGTGGCAGGTGCGTACGGGATGGTTGCGGTTGCCCGAGTAGGGCTCGCGTGCGCGTTCCCCGGGGCCGGGTGGTGCGGGTCCCGGGGAACGCGGGCTGACGGGGCGGGCCGGGAGAGGGGCCGTCGGGCTCGGGGGATATCAGCGGTGGGGGGTAAGCCTTTTACCTGGCATAAGCCCTACCTGGCATAAGCACTACTTGACATAATGTGCATTATCGGCGATACGGGATGGCCTGCGGGGAAGGGGTTCTCGGCCCTGGGGGCCGTGCGTGGGTGCCCGGGTGCTGTGGTGCGTGGACGTCGGTGCGCCGGGCGCGGCTGGGCCGCTGGATGGCTGTGGACGCTGCGGTCGTGCGCGCACCGGCCGGATCCGGCGCCGAGAACGCCGTCGCAGCCGTCGCACAGGCGTGGGCTGGCCGTTACGGTCTGGTCGGATGTCTGGAGTCCGCGGCGGTGGTTGCGTCTGGGGCCTGGAGTCCGGGCCGGTCCACGGGTCGACCCCGGTGACGTGGCTCGCCGGACGCCCTGGCGTCCGAAGATCGCTCCAGCTCCTCGGCCGCGCAGGCTGGTTCACTCTGTCCGGTACTGGCCTCCCGGCGCCGAGTGTGTGCGCGGATACCCCGACGCCTCGTCGGCCCGTTTCTGGCCTGGGCGTCTTCCCCGCTGTGGCGCTACGTGGGTGCGCCCGACCCGGTGCCGCGGGTCGGTCTCGGGGTGAAGCTGCCGGTGGGCGGCGGGGTGTCCCCCTGAGGCCGCACCCCTCTCCCGATTCGTCCATGTTTCATGCATAAACCGTGTTATGCATGATTTTGTAGGGTTTTGTACTTCTATGCGCAGTTCCATGGCGGTCAGTTGGTCGACCACCGGCCTGCGCCGACCTGGCGGCCCGCTCGCCGTCCACGGCTTCCGCCTCCACCCCACCGCGGGCCCTGCCCCCGCCCGGCCCCCCGTACGCGACCGCCCCGCCCCGGCCTCTCCCCTCCTCCCCCCGCCAGCGCCCGACGCCACGGCGCCGCCCGCGGGGCGCCACCTCGCGTTTCCCCTCCCCCGCCCGGGCAGGCGACCCCGCGGCACGTCATCCGTGAACGGGCAGACGCGGAGGGTTACAACATCCGGATCGGGCGCGGACTCCCCCGGTCCGCGGAGCCGCTGTGGCGTGGTGGTCGGGCGTCCTCTCCCCCGCCGCTGCGATCCTGGGTCCATTCCGGTGCCGTGGCCCCCTCTCCCTCGCTGTCGGGTGTTGACCGCGTTCGGTCGTGTTCGACCGCGTTCGAAACCCGGTGGTTGCGGGCGGTGGAAGCGCCCGCGGAATCAGGGATGCTGGGGGTATGAGTGCTCAGACGGGGCCTGTGGCCGAGGCTGTGGAGCAGTACCTGGTGGCGCGTCGGGCGGCCAAGCCCTCCCCGCACACGGTGGCCGCCTACCGGCGTGATCTGCGCGGGGTGTTGGGGTGTGTGGCGCAGGTGGTGGGTGTGGAGCCCGATCTGGTGGGGTGGCAGGACCTGGAGGCGGGGGTGTTGCGGGCGGCGTTCGCGGAGTTCGCCGGGGAGCGGGCGGCTTCCAGTGTGTTGCGGGCGTGGTCGACGTGGAACGGGTTCTTCGCGTTCTGGGTGTCGGAGGGGGTGGTGGCGGGCAATCCGATGTCGGCGGTGCCGCGGCCGCGGGTGCGTCCCTCCGGGCCCAAGCCGTTGATGGGCGAGGACACGCCGGAGCGGTTGTTGGAGGCGTTGGCGCGGGGTGCGCGTAAGGCGCGTGATCCGTGGCCGGAGCGGGACCTGGCGGTGTTGGCGTTGGCGTTGCTGACGGGGATGCGGTCGGCGGAGATGTTGTCGCTCCGGGTGGAGTCGGTGGGTGGGCGTTCGGGTGAGCGCCGTATCCGGGTGGTGGGCAAGGGCGGGGGTGAGCGGGTCCTGCCGATCGAGGTGCCGTTGGAGGCGTTGTTGGAGGCCTATCTGGTCTCGCGGCGTGAGCGGTTCGGGGTGGTGCGGGGGTCGGATCCGTTGTTGGTGGACAACCGGGGTGAGGGGTTGCGCCGGGGTGGGCTGCAGTATCTGGTGCAGCAGTGTTACAAGCACGCGGGTGTGCACGACCGGGTGGCGCGGGGGACGTTGGTGCACGCGTTGCGGCACACCTTCGCGACGCGGTTGGCGGAGGACGGGGCGTCGGTGTCGGAGATCATGCATCTGCTGGGGCATGCGTCGGTGGCGTCGTCGCAGGCCTATATCGAGGTGACGGCGCGGGCGCAGCGGGAGGCGGCGTCGTCGAACCGTACGTACGGGGTGTTGCGGCGTCTGGTGGCCGAGGGCGGGGGCGGCTGATCCGGGGGGTGGCTAGGCTTTGCCTGTGGATACGACTTACTTGACTGTTTCGAGCGTCAACGTGAACGGGCTGCGGGCCGCGGCGAAGAAGGAGCCGGGGTTCGTGGGGTGGTTGGCGGGCACGGACGCCGACGTGGTGTGTCTTCAGGAGACGCGGGCCGAGGCCGAGCAGTTGCCGGCGGGGGTGGCGGCGCCTGAGGGGTGGCACGTGGTGTTGGCGCCGGCGGCGGCGCGGGGGCGTGCGGGGGTCGCGGTGTACTCGCGGCGTGAGCCCGATGAGGTGCGGGTGGGGTTCGGGCATGCCGAGTTCGAGGAGTCGGGCCGGTATGTGGAGGTGGACCTGGGTGAGGTGACGGTGGCGAGCCTGTACCTGCCCTCGGGTGAGGTGGGCACCGAGCGCCAGGAGGAGAAGGAGCGTTTCATGGAGGCGTTCCTGCCGTATCTGGTCAAGCGGCGTGCGCAGGTGGAGGAGCGCGGCCGTGAGCTGGTGGTGTGCGGGGACTGGAACATCGCCCATGCCGAGGTGGATCTGAAGAACTGGCGGGCCAACCGCAAGAAGGCGGGGTTCTTGCCGGAGGAGCGGGAGTGGTTGTCGCGGGTCCTGGGTGAGGCGGGGTTCGTGGACGTGGTGCGGTCGTTGCATCCCGATCAGGAGGGGCCCTACACGTGGTGGTCCTACCGTGGTCGTGCCTTTGACAACGACACGGGGTGGCGGATCGATCTTCATGTGGCCACGCCGGGGTTGGCGGGGTGTGCGGTGGAGGCGCGGGTGGAGCGTGCTTCCGAGCATGCTGGGCGTTGGTCTGATCATGCTCCGGTGACGGTGCGCTACCGGGTGCGGTAGGAGGAGGCGGTCATGGGTGTGCCGATCGTTCTGGTGCATGGGTTGCGGGTGTCGGGGAGTATGTGGCGTCCCCAGGTGGAGTTGTTGGAGAGCGAGGGGCGCACGGTGGTGGTCCCCGATCTTCCGGGGCACGGGTCGCGGCGGGGTGAGGAGTTCTCGCTGGGGCGTGCGGTGGACGCGGTGTTGGCTGCGGTCGACAGTGTGGGTGGTCGTGCGCTGGTGGTGGGGTTGAGTCTGGGCGGGTTCGTCTCGATCGCGACGGCGGCTGCCGCTCCGGGGCGGGTGGCGGGGCTGGTGGCGGCGGGTTGTACGGCCAAGCCCGCGCAGTTGTTGGCGCAGGTGTACCGGATTCCGGCGGTGTTGATGGATCGGCTGCCGGACAAGGGTGCGGCGGTCAACGAGCGGTTCCACCGGTTGACGTTGCGCGATGGTGCGGCGGATGCGGTGTTGGGGGGTGGTTTGGCGGTGGAGGCGGCCACGGCGGTGATCGACGCGGTCTCGGAGATGGACGTGTTGGCGGCGTTGGCCGCGTATGAGGGTCCGGTGTGGTTGATCAACGGGGCGCGGGACCACTTCCGGATCCATGAGAAGCGTTTCTTCGACGCGTGTGCGGATGGCCGGTTGGTGAACGTTCCGCGGGCGGGGCACATGGTGAGTTTGGATCAGCCGGTGAATTTTTCGCGGATTGTGGCGGATGCGGCTGATGTGGTGTCGGGGCGTGAGCGTGTGCGGCGTGCGGTGGAGGCCGGGGAGGGCTGAGCCGTGGTGGTCGCGGGGGTGGGGGTGGTGTGCCTCCACCCCCCTTTTTTTTGGCGTGTCAGGGGGTGGGCGCGGGCAGGCGGAAGTAGATGGCGGGGTTGTGGCGGCCGGGGTGCAGGGGTGTGGTCAGGCCGAGTTCTTCCTTGAGTTCGCGTAGGGCGCGGTGGGTGTGGGGTGCGCGGGCGGCGGAGGCGGTGAAGAAGCCGGTGGTGTGGGTGGTGAGCCAGGCCATGACGTGGGCGCCTTCGGTGAAGGGCGGGGTGGAGTGGCGGCGGAAGACGTCGTGGACGGTGACGGTGGTGTGCGGGGGCAGGGTGGGCAGCAGGTGGTGCAGGTACCAGCGGGCGAACCAGCCCTGGTGGGTGGCGTTGATGTGCAGGTGGTCGGTGCGTGGGGGCAGGTGGGCGGTGCTGGTGCGGATGTCGCCGTGGGTGAAGGTCCAGCGGGTGCGGGCCAGGTCGGTGGGGACGTGGCGGGGTGCGTGGTCGCGGGTGTCGAAGGAGTGCAGGTGGCCGGTGCCGTTGTCGCGTAGGGCGGACAGGATCCAGGTGGTGGACCAGCCGTGGTCGGTGCCGATCTGGACGGTGTGGGCGGGGGTGTTCTCGCGGAGGAGCAGGTAGGTGATCTCGGCTTCGATGTCGTCGGTGCAGGGGCGCAGGTGGGGGTTGGTGGTGTGGTGGTGGCGCATCTGGTCGCGGACGCGGGCCAGGTCGTCGCGGTGGGTGCGGTAGAGGTCGCGGATGTGGTCGAGGTCGATGGTGGTGGGCATGTGCTTTCCCCGGGTGCGGCGCGGACACGGTGTGGTTGCTGAAAGTAGCAGTGTTGTTGCCGTGTGTTCACCTGGGGGTGGGTGTGTCGTTGGGTGCGGGGTGCTCAGCGGCCGGTGTTGGGACGGATGAGACCGGAGTCGTAGGCGGCGATGACGGCCTGGGTGCGGTCGCGGACGCCGAGTTTGGTGAGGGTGTGGGAGACGTGGGTCTTGACGGTTTCGGTCCCCAGGAAGAGGCGGTCGGCGATCTCGGCGTTGGTGAGTCCCTGGGCCATGAGGGTGAGGGTCTGGGACTCGCGTTCGGTGAGGGTGGCCACGGCGCGGGCGGCGGGTGTGGGTGCGGTGGGCTGGGTGGCGGCCAGGTGGCGCAGGGCGGTGGGGAAGAGCAGGGTGTCGCCGCGGTGGGCGATGCGGATGGCGGCGAGGATGTCCTCGGGCGGGGTGCGTTTGAGGAGGAATCCGTGGGCGCCGGCGCGTAGGGCGCCCCAGACGTAGTCGTCGTTGTCGAAGGTGGTGACGACGATGACGCGGGGCGGGTCGGTCAGGGTGGCGTGCAGGGTGCGGGTGGCCTGGATGCCGTCCAGGTGGGGCATGCGTACGTCCATCAGGACCAGGTCGGGGCGGGTGCGGCGGACGAGGTCGGGGACGTCGGCGCCGTCGTCGGCCTGGCCGGTGACCCGCATGTCGTGCTCGGCGTTGATGAGGGCGGCCAGTCCGGCGCGGATGAGGGCTTCGTCGTCGACGAGGTTGATGCGGATCACGGTTGTTCTTTCCAGGTCAGGTGGCAGGTGAGGTGCCAGGTGCCGTGGTGGGGGCGGGCGGTGAGGGTGCCGCCGAGCAGGTGGGCGCGTTCTTGCATGCCGGTGATGCCGTGGTGGCCGCGTCGTCGTGGGGTGCGGTGGGCGCGGGTGGGTGGCAGGGGGTTGGTGAGGGTCAGGGTGAGGGTGGTGGGGGTGATGTCCAGGGTGAGGGTGAGGGGTTGGCCGGGGGCGTGGCGTAGGGCGTTGGTGAGGGCTTCTTGGCTGATGCGGTAGGTCTCGCGGGAGAGCAGGGCGGGTACGCGGGCGGGGTCGCCGTTCAGGTGCAGGGTCAGGTCGGTGCCGGTGTGTTGGGTGGCGTGGGCCAGGTGGGGCAGGTGGGTCAGGTCGGGGGGTGTGGTGCGTGGTGTGGGGGTGTTCTCGCGCAGGATGCCCAGGGCGTGGTCGAGGTCGGCGGTGGCGGTGCGGGCCTGGTCGGCGATGTGGGTCAGGGCCTGGCGGGCGAAGTCGGGGTCGGTGTCCAGCAGGCGTGCGGCGGTGGCGGCCTGGAGGGTGACCACGGACAGGGCGTGGCCCAGGGAGTCGTGGAGTTCGCGGGCCAGGCGGTTGCGTTCGGCGAGGGTGTGGGCGTGGGCCTGGGCGGCGGCCAGGCGTTCGGTGGGTGAGGGGCCCAGGAGGCGGGGGGCGGCCAGGGTGAGCAGGTGGCCGGTCAGGGCGGTGGTGTAGATCAGGGCGGTGAGCAGGGCGAGGCCGAGGAGGGGGCCCAGGGCGCGCTGGGTGGGGGTCAGGGTGGTCTGGCCCATGAAGGTCAGGGGGCCCTGGGCGATGGCGGTGGGGTCGCGGGTCAGGGGTGCGACGGCCAGGAGGGCGGCCTCGGTCAGGGCGGTCATGGTGAGCAGGCACACGGCCATGCCCGTGAGCATGTGCAGGCACAGCCACAGGCTGGTGCGGGCGTTGCTGCGCCAGGTGGGGTTGGGGCGGGGGGTGTGGGTGAGGGGGCCGCGGAGCAGGGCGCGGGCCAGGTGGGTCTGGGCGTTGCGGGTGCCGGGCAGGTAGGCGGTGGCGGCGACGGCGGCCAGGGCCGCGGTGAGGGTGAGGGCGAGGGTGGCGGGTGCGGGGGTGGGGTTGACGAGGGTGGCCAGGACGAGGGCGGCCATGGCGTAGGGCATCAGGAGTGCGCCGCCGATGACGAGGTAGGCCCAGCGCCGGTAGGTGTGGGCGCTGGTGAGCGGGTGCAGGAGCAGGGTGAGGTGGCGCACGTGGGTGATCGTGGCACAGGTGGGGGTGGTGGCGCCTCCCCCGTGGGGGTGAGGGTGGCGCGGGGCTCCCCCGGCCGGTGTGCGCGGTCGGTGCGCCCCTCCCCCGGGCGCTCCTCCCCCGTGGGCCCGTTGGCGGGACGCCCGGGGGTGAGGGGGTCGCGGCGTGCGGTGGTGTGGGTCCCCGGGGTGGGTGGTCTGGCTCATGTGTGCGGAGGTTGGCTGTTCTGGGGTGTTACATGTTTCACATGATGGGGTCATCCGCTGTTTTTGGTGGGGTCAGGGCCTGTCCGGGGAATGAGATGCTCCTAAGGTTGGCCAGGTGACAAGCAGTGCGACGCCGCCCGAGAGCGCGGCCAACCAAACGCAGACCCCCGGCGCCGGACTGGCCCACTCGCTCCGGCGCCGCCACATGGCGCTGATCGCGATCGGCGGTTCGGTGGGCGCCGGACTCTTCATCGGTTCCGGGTCGGTCATCCAGATGGCGGGCCCGGCGGCGGTGTTCTCCTACGTCCTGGCGGGGGCGCTGGTGTTCTTCACCCTGCGCGCCCTGGGCGAGATGGTGGTGGCGGTTCCGGCCGGGGGCTCCTTCTCCGACTACGCCCGGCTGGCCTTCGGTCCCCGCGCCGGTTTCACCATCGGGTGGGTGTACTGGTGGATGTACGCGGTGCTGGTGGCCGCCGAGTCGGTGGCCGGTGCGGCGATCCTGGGCCAGTGGGTGCCGGGTGTGCCCGGGTGGGCGCTGGCGCTGCTGGTGCTGTTGTCGATGACGGTGGCCAACCTGGTCTCGGTGCGGGTGTTCGCCGAGACGGAGTCGTTCTTCTCGATGGTCAAGGTGGCCACGATCGTGGCGTTCCTGTTGATCGGCGGTCTGTGGGCGCTGGGTCTGTGGAGCGGCGCGGGCGGCTCCAGCGTGGCCAACCTGTGGGAGCACGGCGGGGTGGCGCCCAACGGGTGGGTCGCGGTGCTGGCGGCCACGGTGGTGGTGCTGTTCGCCTTCGGCGGGGTGGAGATCATCACGGTGGCCGCGGGTGAGAGCGCCGAACCCGAGCGCGGTGTGGCCTCGGCGGTGACCAACGTGCTCTGGCGGATCGGTCTGTTCTACGTGGCCTCGATCGTGGTCGTGGTGATGGTGCTGCCGTGGAACAGCGTGGATCCGGGGCGCAGTCCGTTCGTGGCGGTGATGGAGCACGTGGGTGTGCCCGGGGCGGCGCTGATCATGGAGATCGTGGTCTTCGTCGCGGTGCTGAGCGTGTTGAACGCGGCGATGTACACCTCCTCGCGGATGTTGTTCACGCTGACCCGGCAGGGGGACGCTCCGCGGGTGCTGCGCGGGACCAACCGGCGGGGTGTGCCGGTGCGGGCGATCCTGTTGGGCACCGTGGTGGGGTACGGCGCGGCGGTGGCCGACTACCTGTGGCCCGACCGGGTGTTCCCGTTTCTGGTGGCCTCCATCGGCGCGATCCTGCTGGTGTTGTTCCTGACCATCTGCGCCTCGCAGTTGGTGGTGGGCGGGCGGGTGCGTCGGCGTGAGCCGGAGCGGCTGACCCTGCGGATGTGGGTGTTTCCGTACCTGACGTGGGCGGTGCTGGGGGGTCTGGTGACGATCTTCGTGGCGATGGTGGTCATCCCCGACCAGCGTCAGGCGCTGGTGGCCTCGGTGGGGTCGGTGGTGGTGGCGCTGGTGGCCTATGAGTTCCGGCGCCGGTGGGGGCGTACGCCGCCCAGTGACCGGGTGTTGGCGGTGCCGGAGCGGCCCGACGCGGACGCGCTGCGCCGTCGTCCGGGCGCCGACTAGCGCGGTGTGGGGTCCGCGCCCGCGACGGGTGTCCGTCTTGATGTGATGTGATGCCGTTTCTGGTTTTTGTCGCTAGGGTGCTGCGCAACCTCTGAGAGGAGCACCCCCGTGCGACACTTCGTCGGCTTCCTGTTCGGTCTGATCCTGGGTCCGCTGCTGGTCCTGGTGGCGGGGTGGGCGTTCACCCACCTGCGCGGCCTGCACGCGGCCGGTCTGGGCGCACTCCAGGGCTCGGGTCCCCTGGCGGTGGCCGGGTTGGTGGGTGTGGGGTTGTTGGTGGCGATGCTGGCGGTTCCGCCGCGGCTGACGCCGATGCTGCCTCTGGGTGCGGCGTTGGTGGTCGGGTCCCTGAGCGGCCTGGCGGTGTGGCGGATGTACCTGCTGGAGCGGTTGCCGCAGTTGCCCGGGACCGAGGGCGCCCTGGTGCTGTTGCCGTTGGGGGTGTTCGTGCCCTTGGTGGTGGTGCTGGTGGCCCCGATGTTCGTGGGGCAGCGCTGGCGCCGTGAGGAGGAGGGGCCCACCGAGGAGGAGTACTTCGAGGGCCTGTACGAGGACGGGCAGGATCCCCGGCGCACACGCAGCGCGACCGAGTCGGTCCCCCACGCCCCGCGCCACCGGGCCTGAGAGGGCGGCCCGGGGCCCCGGGCGGGGCCCCGGGCGCTGGGGTCAGGTCAGGGCGCAGGCGCGTCGGACCTCCTGCACGGTGGCGGGGGCGTCCATGCGAAAGAGGCCGCTCAGGCCGCGTTCCAGGCGTGAGGCGCGCACGGCGGCCTTGACGGCGAAGAAGACGGTGGCGGCCAGGATGAGCGGGGGCTCGCCCACCTCCTTGGCCGAGAGCAGGTCGTTCGGGTTGTCGGGGACGTCGCCGGCCAGGTCGCGGGGGAACAGGCGCGTGTTCATCGTCAGGGGGATGGTGGAGGCCGCCGGGGGCTTGTAGCGCCAGGTGTTGGTGCTGTTGAGCCGTCCGCGTTCGGCGCCGGTGCCCTGGTAGGCCAGGTGTTCGGTGAGCAGGTAGCCCACGCCCTGGACGAAGGCGCCCTCGATCTGGCCCACGTCCAGGGCGGGGTTGATGCTGCGGCCCATGTCGTAGACCAGGTCGGAGCTGAGGATCTTGACCTCGCCGGTGAGGATGTCGGTCTCCACCACCGAGCAGGCCGCGGAGTAGGTGAATCCGGTGAAGGAGGTCACTCCCCCGCCGGGGACGGCGGTGGGGTCGACCTCGATGCCCGGCGGCGGTGTCTGGCCGGGCTTTTTGTAGGTCAGGGCGGGGATGGGCGTCTCGCCGCCGGTGATGGGCGCGTTGAGGGAGGCCACGAGGCTGACGCGGTGGTTGAAGGCCAGGTCGACGAGGTTTTGCCACACGAGTTTGCGGCGGCCCCCGGCCTCGGTCTGGGCGGCCCACCCCTGGGCGCCGTGGTTCCAGTAGTCGATGCCGCGTTCGGCGCACCAGGTGTCGCCGTGTTCGCGCAGCATGCGGGTGCCGAAGTCGGCCAGGCGTCGGCGCAGCTGCTCGCAGACCTGTTTGACGGCCTCGCCGTTGTAGGAGGTGCCGGTGGAGGCGCCGGTGCTGGTGGGGTTGGGGATGACGCTGGTGCGCGGTCCCTCCACGCGCAGCAGGCTCATGGGGATGTTGAGGACGTGGGCGGCGATCTGTTCGACCTTGGTGATCAGGCCCTGGCCCATCTCCACGCCGCCCTGGTGGATGACGACGCTGCCGTCGGCGGTGTGGACGGCGGCGTGCGCGGCGGCCTGTTCGAGCATGACGGCGTTGTAGCCGGACCCGTACTTGACCGGGATCATGGCCAGGCCGCGTTTGCGCCAGGTGTTGTCCCGGTTGTACCTGGCCACGTCGGCGGCCTTGGCCTCGTAGCCGGCGGTCTCCTTGAGGTAGTCCCAGACCCGGCGGATGTAGCAGTAGCTCAGGGCCTGGCCGAAGGGGGTGACGTCGCCGCGCCGGTAGAGGTTGCGTTCGCGCACCTGTTCGGGGCTCATACCCAGGGCGAAGGCGGCGTCGTCGATGGCGTTCTCGGTGATGATCTTGCTCTGGAGGTCGCCGAAGCCGCGAAAGGCGGTGTTGGGGGCGGTGTTGGTGCGGCACACGTCGATGGTGTTCTCGAAGTGGGGTACGCGGTAGGCGTTGTCGGCGCGCAGCTGGATGCAGTTGGAGACGATGAAGGAGCAGTCGTAGTAGGCTCCGCCGTCGCCCCACATCAGGGTGCTCATGCCCCGGATCAGGCCCTTGGCGGCGGGGGTGGCGGCGCCGGTGTCCACCGCGATCTGGGCCTGGCCGTGGTAGGGGTGGCGTTTGCCGATCAGGGCGGTGTCCTGGTCGCGGGGTACCACCAGGCGCACGGGCCGGTTGAGGGCGTGGGCGGCGATGACGGCGGGGCCGGTGACGAACCGGGTGGGTTCGGTCTTGCCGCCGTAGCCGCCGCCGACCTCGTCCACGCGCACCTCCACGCGGTGGTGTTCCACGCCCAGGGCGTGGGCGGCGGTCTGGTGCATCTCCATGGGGCTCTGGGTGGACACGCGTATCGACCAGCGGTCGCCGTCGGCGGGTTCGACCAGGCAGGCCTGGGTCTCCATGTAGAAGTGGGCCTGGCCTCCGGTGGTCTGGGGGCTGTCCACGACCGTGCAGGTGTTGTTGTCGATGCTGGTGGTGCGTGTGGTGGGTTCGGTGGTGGCGTAGGGGGTGCTGGGGCGGGTCCAGGACAGGTCGCTGCCCGGGCGGGTGACCTTCCAGATGTGGGAGACGAAGGAGGCGTCCTTGGGGCAGTCGGGGAAGACGCTGCCGCGGGCCAGGGCGTCCTTGAGGGTCAGTACGGGGGTGTCCCAGGGAGCGGGCCAGTCGACGGGGGTGTAGGTGACGCAGTGGTCGGTGACGTAGGCGGCGATGCGCTGGGCCTGTTCGTCGTCGGTGGCCGCGACCAGGGCCAGGGTCTGGCCGACGTACATCACCCGCTGGTCGGCGAACAGGGGCTGGTCGGCGGCCATGCCGCTGCGGTTGGACCCGGCTGGGGGGACGTCGGCGCAGGTGACCAGGCCCAGGAAGGCGGGGTGGTGCTCGGCCAGGTGGCGGCGCAGCGCCTGGTGGCCGCTGTCCTTGGTGCCGGGGACGGTGAAGTCGAAGCGGGCCAGGGCCCGGCGGCTGGTGACCAGGGCGGCGTGGGCGGTGGTCTCGGGTACCGCGACGTCCTGGGTGTAGTGGACCTGGCCGGAGGCCTGGTACATGGACAGGTGTTTGACGTGGGGTTCGGAGACGGGTTCGCGGTCGTGGTCGGGGGTGTAGGTCTGCTGGCCGCCGCTGACCGGCCAGGCACCCCAGGGCTGGGTGCCCCAGGGCGCGATGGCGCCCGAGCGTTCGGTGGCCGGGACCAGGTCGGGTGAGCGCGAGAGCAGCAGGGACAGCAGGCTCTTGCGGGCGAAGGCGCACACCAGGTCGGTGCGGTAGGCGTCGGTGATGCCCTCGTCGGGGTGGTGGGCGCGGGCGGCGGCGGTGGCGGCCAGGGCTGGGTGGCCTCCTGGCGCAGGGTGTCCAGCAGGGCGGGGATGCGTGCGTGGGTGAGGGGGGTGCGCACCAGTTCCTGTTCGGTGCGCCTGGCGCGCCAGGGCGCGGAGGCGATGCCGGCGAAGACGAGGCGGGCCCCGTCCACCGGGACGCCGTCGCCGGTGGAGGCGCGGGTGCTCAGGCGGGTGGCGGCGTTGACCAGGGTGTGGGCGTTGACCTCGCGCAGGGCGGTCTTGTGCGCCGTGACGTGCTCGTGTCCGCCCGTCAGGGGCAGGTCGTAGGAGAGCAGGAGCAGGTCCTGGAGCAGGGCGGGGTCGGCGCTGACGCGGTCGAGCAGTTCCTGGGCGGTGTCGGTGTGCGTGGTGTCGGTGCTGGCGCGCCAGTAGGTGAGGGCGGTGTCGGTGGCGACCATCGTGGTGAACAGGTCGGAGGGGAAGGGTTCGCCCTGGGTGAGGTGGTGCAGGACCAGCATGGTGTTGCCGCCCAGGGTGGCGGTGTTGCGCACCAGGGTTCCGGCGGTGCGGCGGGCCATCAGGCGCAGGGCCTGGAGGGAGGCGGCGCCGGGGTGGGCCGTCAGGGCCTGGTCCAGGTGGGTGATCAGGTCGGTGTAGGTGGTGGCGGCGCCCACCCGCAGCCGGGCGTCGGTGAGGTCGTGCTGGTGCAGTTGGGGGATGTGGCGGATGTCGATCAGGCGCGCGGCGTCGTGGATCTCCTGGGGGTAGATGCCGTAGGAGGTGTTGGCGCAGACCAGGCGGGTGGTGCCGGGGGTGGACTGGGTGAGCAGGGCGCGCAGTTGTTCCAGGGTGTGCGCGGTCAGCCAGGTGGTGTGCGCGGCCTTGACGGTGATGTCGCCGGGGGCGGTCCTGGCGTCTTCGGGGTAGGGCAGGGCGGGGCGGGCCTTGGGGTCGGGCGGGCAGCACACGGGTTCGGGTACGCAGTGCATGCGTTCCCTGTCGTCCTGGGGGGTCCAGTCCGAGGCGAAGGTCTTCATGCCGGTGAGGATGGGCCGGTAGCCGGTGCAGCGGCACAGGTTGCCGTCCAGGGCGCCTTCGATGTCGGCCTTGGTGGCGCGGGGGTGGTTGACGAGGAACCCGGTCATGTTCATGACGAATCCGGGGGTGCAGAAGCCGCACTGGGTGCCGTTGTTGGCCGCCAGGCGGTAGGCGACGGGGTTCATGCCCCGGCACGGGGTGGGTTCGGACTGTGGGTCGCCCTGGGCGGTGCAGGCGGCCGGTCCCGCGGGTGCGGGGGCGCTCTCCTGGGCCTGGCGCAGGGTCTGGACGGCTTCGGTCTCGGTGGAGGGGACGAAGCCGCTGGGGGCCGCGGCGAAGGAGTACAGGGTGCCGTGGGAGAGGTGGGCGGGTGCGGGCCGCTGGGCGGAGCCGGTGCCCTCGATGGTGGTCACGGCCATGCCGTCCAGGGAGCACACCGGGCGCAGACAGGAGTTGGCGGCGCGGTGGTGGGCCGTGTTCTGGGCGCTGTCCCAGTGGGAGAGGACGACGGTGCAGGCGCCGCAGCCGCCCTGGCCGCAGCTCTTCTTGGTGCCGGTCAGTCCCACCTGGTCCGAGCGCAGGTAGTCCACGAGCAGCAGGTGGGGTGAGGGGTCGACCAGTTCGACCCGGGTGCCGTTGAGGTGGAAGGTCACACGGTTGGTCACGGTGACGTCTCCTGTCCATCCGGGCGGCCCCGCCGCCCGGGGAGTCACGGAAGGTTGCAGTGACGCGACGCTACTGTGTGTGATGAATCCTGTGCAAGGAGTCGGGGTTTCGGTCACCGTGACTTTCGGTGAGAGGAACGCGCCCAATCCGGGGCGTCAGTACGCCTGTCCGCCCCGCGGGGCGGACAGGCCGAAGGCGCGTCAGCGCCAGGCCGGTCCCCAGCCCGAGCTGTTGGACACCCCGGGGGGTAGGGGCGGCAGGATGCCGTTGCCGCCGGTGGGCTCGGCGGGAGGCCGGGGTGCGCGGGGCGGTTCGGGCCGCTGCGGGCGCGCGGAGGGCTCGGCGGGGGCGGGGCGGGCCGGTGCGCTCGGGGGCTGGGGCCGGGCGGGTTCGGGGCGGGGCTCGCTCTGCGGCTCGGGCTGGGCGGTCACGGGAGACTCGGGCTCGGGCGCGGGGGGTTCCTCGGGGAGGAAGCCGCGGACCCGGACGGGTTCGGCCTCCTCGGTGCCGAGCACGACCGGTTCGGGCAGCGGCGGGTGCTGGTCCTCGTCGGCGCTGGGGATGGCCGGTTCGGCCGGGGCGACGCGCTTCCACCACAGCGCGGCCTCCTCGGAGGGGAGTTCGGCCTCCACCTCCAGCCAGCCGCGCACCTGGGGGTGGCGCCTGGCGGCGTTCCAGGAGCGGGGGTAGGGCTGCTCGTCCAGGACCACCAGGTGTTCGCCCTCCAGGGTGGGGATCTCGGCGGGCAGGCCCTCGTTCCACACCCAGGTGCCGTCGTGGGCGACCAGGTTCCACCAGCCGCGCACGGTCTGGGCTGCGGGGTCGGGGGCGCTGTCGCGGAAGGCGGCGACCCAGCGCGGGTCGGGCGGGTCCCCGGGCAGGCCCTGGCGTTGGGGGCCGATGAGGGCGTCGGCGAGCAGGGTGTGCAGCTGGGAGTTGTCGCCGATGCCCTCGAAGCGCACGCGGAAGGCGCGTTGGGAGGCGCGGTCCAGGACCAGGGCGCCGGTGGCCTCGGCCATGCGCAGCAGGGCGCGGACCTGGTCGAACTCGGGGAGCAGGTCGCCGAGCTGGTTGGCGATGGCCAGGAGTTCGGCGTGCAGGGCGGGGTCGCGGCGGATGTGGGCGCGCACCGCGGCCTCGCTGAGCATGGTCCTGGCGGCCAGGCCGTGGCGGCGGATGGTCCACCAGCACATGGTGGCGCCGGGGGCGTCGTTTCCCAGGTCGGCGGCCACGCGGGCCTCGGCGTCGGCGGTGACGGCGTCGGGGTCGGGCGGGGCGTCGGCGCCGGTGCGCTCCCAGGCGCGGACGAAGACGATGGCGCCCCGGCCCATGGTGCGCAGGCGGCGCAGGACCTCCACGCCGGTGGGTCCGGGGTCGGTGCCCATCTCGACCAGGGCTCCGGCGACCACGGACAGGTCGGCGATGATGCCGGGGGCGGCGTGGTCTCCCGAGAGCAGGGGGGTCAGGGCCTCCAGGGCGAGTTCGCGTTCGGAGGCGGGGATCTGGGAGGCCAGGACGTAGACCTTGTGGACGGCTGGGGGGAAGTGTTGGGGGTCGGTGGCGACGGAGGCGTCGATCAGTTCTTGGAACGCCGCGCGAAACTCGTCGACCATGGGCCCGTCCCCTTTCTCACGGAACCAACCTAATGTCTCATCAGGGAAGGATCGCACTGTAACTGGTGATTTCGAGTACTACTGGTGTGTTTGTTGGCAAGCTGAGATGCCCCGGGGGGCTGCGGGGGCGGGCTCACAGGCCCAGCCGGGTGACGGCGTTGTCCTCCAGCGGGTTGGCGGTGCGGATGTAGTCGTGGACCGTGCGCGGGTTGGTCCAGCGGCCCTGGCGCATGATCTCGCGGTCGCTGGCCCCGCCCAGCGCGGCCTGGGTGGCGAAGCCCGCCCGCAGGGAGTGTCCGCCGAAGTCGTCGGGGTCCAGCCCGGCGCGGCGGGCGTAGCGTTTGACCAGCTCCCCCACGGCCCGGCCCGACATCGGACGCGTTCCGATGTGGCCGTGGCGGTCCACGGCGGGCAGCAGGGGGCGCTCGGAGCCGTCGGCCAGGTCCGTGCCCGGCCAGCCCTGGCACAGGTGGGCCGGGCCCTCCTCGGGGCGGGCGCGGCCCAGCAGGTGGGCCACCGCCTCCTCACCGCCCGCGCGGTGGGCCTGGAGCAGGGCGGCCCAGTCGGCGTAGGCGCACACCGGGCAGGTGTGGCGTTGCCGTCCCCGGGGCAGGGCGACCCGTTGGCCGTGGCGGCCCTCCTGGTCGGTCTTGGTCGCGCCCAGCCCCACCACCAGGGCGGGGGCGCCGGTGGCGGGGTCGGTGTGCAGGGTCAGGTCGTCGAAGGTCAGCGCGGCCAGCTCGCTGCGGCGCAGGGCCCCGCCGAACCCGGCCAGCAGCAGCAGGGTGTCGCGTCTGCGGGCCACCCCGTGGGGGTGCTCGGGGCCCGGGCGCACCGACAGCAGCGCCTCCAGGACGGGCAGGATGACCGGTTCCTTGCGGCGCGGGCGGGCCCGGCGGGTGCGGCGGATGCCGCGCAGGGTCATGCGCACGACCTCGGCGCGGGTGGGCGAGTCCAGGCCGTGGGCGCCGTGGACGGCGGCGATGGCGGCGGCGCGCCGTTCGATGCTGGAGGGGGCCAGGGCCCAGCCGGTGCCGTCGGGGGTGCGCTCCTGGGCGCAGGCGGCCAGGTACACGGCCACGTCCACCGGGTCGGCGGGCAGGGACTGGCGTTCCTGGGCCAGGCACCAGGCGGTGAAGGAGGTCCAGTCGGCGCGGTAGGCGCGCAGGGTGTTGGGCGACTGGGCGCTGGCCAGGTAGCGGCCCAGGGTCTGGGCCTGTTCGGTGTCGAAGCGCTCGCGGACCCGGGCCAGGGCGCGGGTGTCGACCAGGACGCTGGGGGTGGCCTGGTCCAGGCGGGCGCGCACGGCCCCGGGCAGGGCGATCTCGTGGGCGGCCGTGGGGTCGGGGGTGGGCTGGGGTGTGTTCACGGTCATCCATGATGGCCCAGGGCCCTGCGCGAAGGCGGGAGGCGGCGCGGGCGCCCGGGTGCGGCGGGAGCGGTCGGGGCGGGGTGTCAGCCAAGCAGGTGGGTGCGCAGGGCGTCCCACAGTTCGGCCGGGGGCATGACCCACAGCAGGGGCAGGGCCGAGACGACCAGGGCCGCGGTGAACCCGATCGCGGCGATCCTGCGCCGCAGGACCAGGGCGGTCACGGCCGAGGCCGCCGGGACGACCAGGGCCAGGACCAGGACCCAGACCAGGGCGTTGCCCACCGGTTCCAGGCTCTCGGGGGCCACCGGGGCGTCGGGGGCGGCGTAGATCACCGTTTCCTGTAGGTCCATGAACACGAACAGCAGGTTGGCCAGGGCCAGCGGGGTGCCCAGCAGCCACACCAGGGACAGCACCACCCACAGGGCGGTGATCCTGCGGTCGGGCGGGTCGGTGACGACCACCGGGGTGCGGCTGACACCTCCCGTCCGCGTGAGCGGGCCGGGGCCTGGTTCGCTCTCCTCCCGGGGAGGGGCGGTCGGGGCGGTGTCGGGGCGCTGGGCCCTGCGGCGCTTGCGTTTCTTGGGTGACACGTCGGTAGCTTACCGCCGGTGCGGGCGGGGGGCGGGCCCCGACGGGCGGGGGGTGCTCACAGCGCCTGGGCCAGGTGGATGGCCACGACGAAGACCACCGGCCAGGCCAGCAGGGCCAGCGACCACAGGGCGGCCCTGCGGTCCCCGGCGACGGTGGCCACGGCGGCGGCCAGCAGGGGGATGCCCACGGCGGCGCCGAAGGCCAGGGTGAACCACTCGGCCGCGGAGCCGGCGTGGGCATGGACGCTGAGCCCCCGGAGGTAGCCGGCCGGCCCCAGCACCAGGCACAGCAGGGCCAACAGGGCGATGACGACGCGGATGCCGGTGGGGTGGCGGGTGTTGCGGCCGTTGCCGGGGGCGGAGGGACGGTCAGACACGGGGGCCGTGGTGCCTTTCGAGAACGGGTGGCGGTCCAGGGCGGGCGGGGACACGCCCGCACCGGGGTGCGGGTGGTGGTTCTTGCCGTCAGAACACGCGTGGCACCGCCCCTGACGTGTGACGCCCGGGGCGAGCGCGGTGCTGTGTAAAACGTACTCCACCCAAGGGGTGTCCGAAACCGCGGGGCGAGAGCCGGGGCGGGACCGCCCCCGTTGCCGCACCGGCCCTGAACTGGGGGGCGGCGGCGCGTCTGGGCGGAGACGGCGGGCGGGGGTGAGCGCGGTCGCAGCGCCGGGGCGTGTCAGTGCGCGGCGGGCCAGGGGCGGGCGCCCTCGGTCAGGCGGGTGAAGGAGGACAGCAGGCGCAGTTCGTCGATGCTGCGCGGGGCGGTGGTGAGCAGGTCGGGTGAGAAGACCACCGCCGCGACCAGCTGGGCGCGCGACAGGGCCACGTTGAGGCGGTTGCGGTCCAGGACGAAGGCGGTGCCGCGGCTGGCCTCGGCGGCGTTGGAGGTGGTCATCGAGCAGATGACGGCGGCGGCCTCCTGGCCCTGGAACTTGTCCACCGTGCCCACGCGCACCCCCTCCAGGGCGGGGTGGGTGCGGGCGGCCCGGGCCAGGGCGCGGCGCAGGGCGCGCACCTGGAGGTTGTAGGGGGCCACCACGAGGATGTCGTGGCCGGTCAGGGGACGCGGGTGCGCTTCGGCGGCGCTGGTGACCTTGTCGGTGACCAGGTGGGTGGCCACCTCCACCACCGCCTCGACCTCCTCGGGGCTGTGGGTGGTGCGGCCCTGGTGGGGGGTGGGCAGGGTGTACACGCCCGGCGCCAGGGTGGCCAGGGCGCGGTCGGCGGTGCTGGGGTGGGCGTGCAGGCGCCCCTGGTAGGACAGGGCGGAGACGGTGGCGCACACGGCCGGGTGCATGCGGCGGGTCTGGTCCAGGAAGTAGCCGCGCGAGGGGTCGATGATCTGGCGTCCGGCCATGAGGTGTTGCAGGGCGGAGGCGTCGGCGCCCTCGCCGTGGGTGCCCTGGACGACCTGGGGCAGCTGTTGGGGGTCGCCCAGCAGGACGAGGTTGCGGGCGGCCGCCGAGACGGCGAGGGTGTCGGCCAGCGCGAACTGTCCGGCCTCGTCGATGATGAGCACGTCCAGGGGGTCGGCGAGCATGGCGGCGTTGGACATGGCCCAGGCGGTGCCGCCGATGAGGACGGGGTGGCCCTGGGCGGTGTGTTTGTCGCGCCAGCTGGCCAGGGCCTGGGGGCTGGAGGGCTGTTCCCAGGGCAGGTCCTCGGGGGCGTCCTTGCCGCGGCCCTTGGCGCGTTTGGCGGCGGCCACCTCCACTCCGGCGGCCTCGGCGGCGTGCAGGGCGGCGGTCATGACGTTCTCCACGGCCTTGTGGCCGGTGGAGCACACGCCCACGCTCTTGCCCTGGCGGGCCAGGTGGGTGATGAGCTGGGCGGCCAGGTAGGTCTTGCCGGCGCCGGGCGGGCCCTGCACGGCGAGGTAGGAGCCCTCCAGGCGGTCCACGGCGGCGATGGTGGTGGCGATGAGGTCGCCGTCGTGGTCGGCGGGGTCGGGCAGCGGGCCGGGGGCGCTCAGGCGCGGCGGGATGCGGCGCAGCACGTCCAGGCCGGGGTGGTGGGGCCAGGCGGGCAGGGTGTCCAGGGCGGTGCGGGCCACCGTCTCCAGGGCGCCGTCCTTGGGGGCGGGGTTGACCGGGGATCCGGGCAGGACGGCGACGGGGGGCCGGGAGTAGGTGGAGTCGGGGTCGCAGGTCTCGGTGATGGCCAGGGTGTCGGCGTCGGCCTCGGCGACCTTGGCCTGGGTGGTGGTGGCGGCCTGTCCGGGGGCGCCGGGGTAGAGCAGGTGCACGTCCTGGCCGGAGGTGAAGGGGTGGGGGTGGGCGGTGTCCAGGCGCAGGGACAGTTCGCGGCGGGACTTGCGCTGGCGGCCGCTGGGTTCGATCCACTTCCCCGCGCGCACCTGCCAGGGCACGGCGCAGTCGGTGTCGGACTCCAGGTCGGTCAGGGGGGCGCTGGTGCGCCGGTAGTGCTCGCGCCAGGGGGGCAGGTTCTCGCGCTGGTAGTAGCCGACCAGGGCGGCCAGTTGGGCGCGGGTGTGGTGGTCGGGTTCGCGGTCCTGGGCCTGGGCGGGGACCTGGTCGAGCAGGGGTCCGGTGAGGGCGGCGTGGCGGGCGGCCTTCTCCTCGCGTTTGCGGGCGCGTTCGGCCTCGGCCTCGGTGAGTTCGAGCTGGACCAGGGGGCGGTCGGTGATGCCCTGGTGGGTGCGGTGGTCCTCCAGCCAGTCGCGCAGGCGCGCGGTGGAGTGGCAGTCGTCGCGGTTGTAGGCGGCGATGTCGGCCAGGACCTGCGCGGCCCGGTCGGGGCGCTCGGCCTCGGTGGCGGCCAGGTAGGCGGCGTAGGCGTCGATGCTGGAGGTGGCGGTGGTGACGCCGCCGGAGCGGGCGGCGGGCAGGTAGAGGGGCTCGAGGTACTTGATGGAGTAGGAGCGCTGGGATACGCGCAGGCTCTTGCGCACGACGGTGTACAGGTCCACCAGGCGGTTCTCGCGCAGGAGCCGGTTGACCTCCTCCTCGCGGGTGGCGAACTCCGAACTCAGGTGTTTGAGGCGGTCCACCTCGTAGGAGGCGTAGTGGTAGACGTGGGCGCCGGGGTCGGCGTCCACGCGGGCGGTGGCGAAGTCGACGAAGTCCTCCAGGGCCTTCTTCTCCTGGGCGCGGTCGTGGGCCCAGAAGGCGTGGAAGGTCTCGTTGCCGTGTTCGTCCTCGGTGGTGGCGCCGAAGAGGTACTCCAGGCCGCGTTCGCCCTCGCGGGAGTGGTAGGGGTAGCCCTCCATGTCGAAGAAGACGTCGCCGGGGCTGGGGGCGGGCAGGCTGGCCAGGCCGTCGGGGGCGAAGACCTCGGCGGTGACGGTGCCCTGGGGGTTGGCGGGGGTGCGGGTGCGGTCCTGGCGTACCTGGAGGGCGGCCTGGGCGCGCAGCTGGTCGAAGGAGCGGCGGGGCAGGGTGGCGGGGCGCTCGTCGTCGCCGGCCCGGGCGAGGGCGTCGATGGTGCTGAGGCCGGCGTCGGTGAGTTTGGCGGCCTGGTCGGTGCGCAGTCCGGCGACCAGGGACAGGTGGCGGGCGGCGGTGCGCCCCTGGGAGCACCAGGCCTGGTAGCCGCAGCCCTCGCAGGCGGGGCGGGGCTGGCCCCAGGTGGGGGCGGGCAGGGCGGGTTCGCTGGCCAGGAGGGTGAGCAGGCGGGTGGTGACGGTGCTCAGGATGGGGGTGAAGTCGGCGGTGGGCAGGGTGTGGGTGTGGTTGTCGCCGGTGAGCAGGTGCATGTGCTGGGGGGTGTGGCCGGTGGCGACGCTGACGGCGTGGGCGTAGGCGGCGAGCTGGACGACGGCGCCGGGGCCGGGGCGGCGGGCGAGCTTGGTGTCCCAGGGTTCGTAGGTCCAGGCCGAGGGGGCGGGGGTGCGGGTGCGGCCGGTGGCGGGGTCCAGGTCGGAGCGGATGAGGAAGTCGGCGCGGCCGTGGAAGGACACCGCCTGCCCGTCGGGGTCGGGTTCGGTGAGGCGGTGGTGGAAGCTGCCCTGGTAGATGACGGGGACTCCGGCGGCCATGGCGTCGGCGGTGGCCTGGGCGGCCGCGGCCAGGGAGGCGTCCTCGGGGCGGGGGTCGGGCATGCGGGCGACCTCGACCAGGGCGCTGAGGCGTTCGAGTTCGGCCTGTTCGTGGGCCAGGCCGTGCTGGGCCACGAGCGCGTCGATGGCGGCGGGTGCGGGTGCGCCTTCGACGCGGGCGGCCAGGGCGGTCTTCAGGGCGCTGCGGTGGTCGCACTCCAGGGTGTCGACGAGGTCGGTGGGTGAGACGACCCAGCCGGTGGTGGTGCGGAACACGCCCCTGCTCCCCTGTGTGGTGTTGGTGTGGGTGCTGGGGATTGTGCCACGAAGCGGTGACGTGTGGGGGCTCACACGCGCGGCGGGTGCGGTGGCCGCGTGCCCGGTGGGCGCGGCCCGGAGCCGGTGGCTCGCCTCGGCCCTGGTGGGGCGGCCCTCGGGCGCGCACGCGTGTGGAGGGGGCGGGTGTTACCCCACGACCTGCCACTCGACCTGGCCCACACCGGCTCCGGTGCCGATGATCTGGTCGAAGGCCGCGGTGGACAGGTCCAGGCAGCGTCCGTCGACGTAGGGGCCGCGGTCGTTGATGCGCACGGTCACGGACTCGCCGCTGCCGGGGTTGGTGACCTGGACCTGGGTGCCGAAGGGCAGGGTCTTGTGCGCGGCGGTCATGGCGTTGGGGTCGAACGTCTCACCGTTGGCGGTGGTGCGTCCGGCGAAGTCGGCTCCGTAGTAGGAGGCCTGGCAGGTGCCGCCCTGGCCGGTGGACTCGGAGCCGGCGCCGCTGTCGGCGGCGGGCTCCTCGGCCTCTTCGGTCTCCTCCTCCTCGGGCTCTTCGAGGATGTCGGAGGCGTCGGTGCTGGAGCGCTGGGTGGCGGAGGTGACGGCCTCCTCGGCGAGCTGCTGCTGCTCCTGTCCGGCGTTGGGTGTGGCGTCGTCGGCGACCAGCGGGTCCGGGTCGGCCTGGGGGACGCCCGCGGCGTTGGTGGCGCTGCCCGGGTCGGCGCCGGTGGCGATGACGGCCGCGGCGGCGGTGCCGCCCACCAGGAGTGCGGCCCCGGTGGCCGAGGCCAGGATCAGGGTGCGCTTGCGGCGGGAGCGCTTGGCGGCCACGCGGGGACCCACGGGCGCGTCGGCGCTGGTGGCGTCTTCTTCGGCCGGCGGGTTCTGGGGCTGGTGTGTGCCCACGACGGGTAGTCCTTCGAACGGGAACAGGGCGTGGCGGCGCGGGTGCTCCGGGGTGTGGTGCGCGGTTGCCGTGGCAGGGTGCGCGGGTGGTGCGGCGCCCCGGGTCGCGGGAGGGCGCGGCGCCTGGAGCGGGCCGCCGGGTGGTGCGCGGGGTTCTGGGCGCAGATCCTAGGAGTAACGCGAGGGTAACGGTACCGGAAAGGGAGGGTTTGTGGAACTTGTCACCCGGTGATGTGGGGTTCGGGCAGTTCGGGGCGCCGTGGCGGCACGCCCTCGGGGAAGAGGGTGGCGGCCGGGTCGGGCAGGTCCACGCCGCTGAGCCGGGCGACGGCGGTGGACAGGCTGGGGTTGTCCAGGTGCCCGCCCACGGTGCGGATCATGGCGGCCAGGGTGGGCAGGACGGGGGCGCCCAGGGCGGTGACGGCGTAGCGGGTGGCCACGGCCGGGGTGCGTGAGGCGCCCGCCCAGCAGTGCAGCAGGACGCGTTTGCCCTCCGCGCGCAGGGCCGCGACCGCGGCGGCGGCCTCGTCCAGGGTGAAGTGCGGGTGGGAGTTGGCGCCCCTGCGGTCGTGCAGCCACACCCGCACCCAGTCGGTGGCGGGCAGGTGGGGTGCGTCGCTGGGGTGGGTGCGGCACAGCGAGACCGCGGCGTCCACGGTGTCGGGGCGGGCGCGCAGGTGGTCGAGGTTGCCCAGCAGGACGCCCGGGTCCAGGGGGTGGGGGACGGCGAAGGGCGGCAGGCGGCGGGGTTCGTCGACCAGGACGGGGTGCTCGGGCCACAGGGTGGGGTGGGGGCCGCGGGCGGTGGTCAGGGCGGTGGTGGTCAGGGTGTGGGGGTCGGTGGTCTCCGACAGTCGGCGCAGGGCGTGCAGGGGCAGGGCCGAGGCGCCCCACAGGGCGGTGGCCAGGGTGCCGGTGTACAGGGCGGCCCGGTCCCCGGCGGCGGCGTAGGCCGACCAGACGGCGTCGACCAGGTGGGTGCAGGCGAAGGAGCCGCGGGCGGGGTCCTCGACGGGGCGGCGGGTGCGCGTCAGGGCCCGCCAGGAGGCACCCAGGGGGTCGTCGGCGCTGGTGTGCTCCAGTGCGGGTGCGTCGGGGGGCGGGGCGCCGGTGCGGGCGGCGGTGCGCAGCGCCCCGGCCCAGGCGCGCTGGAGGGGGTCCTCGGGGGGCCGGGGCGGCTGGTCGGGTCCGGCCAGGTCGGTGAGCGCGGCGCGCACCAGGCGGGCGTGGGCGGTGTCGGGGCCGGTGGTGTGCGCGGTCAGGGAGGGGGAGGTGCCGACCAGGGCCGCGGCGGCGGGGGCGCCGAACAGGGCGCCGACGGCCCGGTCGCTGGCGGGGTCGTGGAAGTCGAGCAGGGAGGTGGATACTGCGGGCATGGCCGTCCTCGTGGGCGGTGCGGACCGGGATGGGTTGGGTGGGGAACCCACGGGTGGTCTTCCCCGACCGGTGGCCCCGCGCACCCGGCGGCCGGTTGTGGCCATGGGGGGGAGCGCGCGGCCGGGTGGGCCGGTGCCGTGGGGGTCGTGCGCGGGACGCAGACGAGCGCGGGTGCGGGGCGCTGGCCAACTGGTTCCCTTGGAGCCGGTGGCGGACGCGGGCGCCAGCCTCCGTCGCCGCCTGTGGACAACTCCCCGTACCCGGCCAGTGCGCCTCCACCACCCCGCGCGCCCACCGCGCTGACGGGCCCTCCGGTGCCGACCGGTACCCAGCCCGCGGACACCGTTCCCCTCCCCCGCCTGGTGTCGGACCCCTGAGTCAGACGGGCTGGGCGATGGCGGCCCGGCTGTAGCGGGCGGCCACGGCGTGGGCCAGCGCCGGGTCCGGGCACAGCGGACGCGCCACCACGTCCGCGCCCGCCCCGGCCAGTCGGTCGTGGAAGAGCCCCGGCGCCAGCAGCCAGCTGGCCACGGCCACCCTCCGGTGCCCCCGCTCGCGCAGACGGGCCACCTGTGCGGCCACGGTGGGGCTGCCGGTGGCGATGAACCCCAGCGCCACGGGGGTGCCCAGGCGCTGGGCCATGCGCTGGGCGGCCTGCTCCAGCTCGGCGCCCGCGAAGGGGTCGGAGGTTCCGGCGCAGGCCAGCACGACCGCGTCCCCGGGCCGGTACCCGGCCCCGACCAGGCGGCGCACGGCGGTGTCCAGGACCGCGGGGTGCTCACCTAGGGCTGGGGTGATGACGGCGTCGGCGCGTCCGGCGCGGGCGAGCTGGTGGGGGATGTCGGTGCGCACGTGGTAGCCCGAGGCCAGGAACGCGGGCACGACCACCAGGGGCCCGGGGGTGTGGGCGGCGACCTCGCCGACGGTGGGCGCGAGCACGTCGGCGAAGGCCAGTCGGGTGGGCTGGCCCGTCACCTCGGCCACGCGCAGGGCCAGGGAGTGGGCCACGGCGGTGCCGTGGGGGTCGCGGGTGCCGTGGACGGCCAGCAGCAGGGTGGGGTGTCGGTGCATCGCGTGGCGCGGACGGCCGGGGCCGGGATCCGCTTCTTCCTTCCCTTGGGCGGGTGGGCCGGTGCGCTCGTCAGAGGGCGGGTTCGGTTGTGTCCAGGGCCAGCCGGTAGCCGCGTTTGACCACGGTCTGGATGATCCGGGAGTCGCCCAGTGCGGTGCGCAGCCGGGCCACGGCCGTCTCCACGGCGTGGGCGTCGGCGTCCTCGCCCAGGCAGGTGAGCAGGCGGGTGCGGTCCAGGACCTGGCCGGGCCTGCGGGCCAGCTCGCGCAGTACGCGCATCAGGGTGGGTGAGAGGGTGCGCACGGTGCCGTCGACCAGGACGGCGTGGCCGCGCAGGCGCAGGCGGTGTCCGGCCACGGGCAGGGTGGGAAAGCGCGCGGGCAGTTCCTCGGCGAGTGCGCGGACCTGGGCGCCGACGCGGGCCCGCTGGGGCCACACGGTGGGGATGTCGTGGGCCATGAGGGGGCGTGCGGTGACCGCCCCCACGCACATGGCCAGGACGTCGCCGCGCAGGGCCTGGACCAGGGCGGCCTGGCGACCGGTGGTGTGGGCGCGGGCCAGCAGCCCCGCCGCGGCCGGGGCGCTGGTGAAGGTGACCGCGTCCACTCCCCCGCTGGTGACGGCCTCGATGAGGCGGTCCAGGGGCGCGGTGTCCTCGGGCTGGGTCCAGCGGTAGACGGGGACCTCGACGACGTCGGCTCCGGCCAGGCGCAGCGCGGCGGTGAAGTCGGGCAGGGGTTCGCCGTGCAGCTGGATGGCCACGCGCAGCCCCTGCACGCCCTGGGCGAGCAGGTAGTCCAGGACCTCGGCGGAGGACTCCGAGGGCGGCGACCACTCCTCGGTGAGTCCGGCGGCGCGGATGGCGCCCTTGGCCTTGGGGCCGCGGGCCAGCAGGCGCGAGGTGCGTAGGCTCGCCAGGAGCGGGTCGACGGTGCCCCAGGTCTCGCAGGCCTCCACCCAGCCGCGGAAGCCGATGCCGGTGGTGGCCACGACGACGTCGGCGGGGCGGCGGGCGAGCTGTTCGGAGACCGCGGCCAGGCGCTGGTCGTCGCTGAGCGGGACGATGCGCAGGGCCGGTGCGGCCAGGACCTGGGCGCCCTTGCGGCGCAGCAGGGCGCTGATCTCCTCGGCGCGGCGCGCGGCGGTGACGGCGACGGTGAACCCGGCCAGCGGCGCGGTGGTCGCGGGTTCGGCCGGGCGCCGTGCGGGCGGGGCCGCGGCCTCACCGTCCAGGGAGGTGTTCACGGTGTGCTCTCCTCGGCGCGTGCGGCGATCTGCACGGCGGTGTCGGTCTGGCGCACGGGCCAGGTGGTCAGGCGCACGTGCTCGTCGTCCAGGCTCTGGCCGGTGCGCAGGGAGAAGACGTGCTTGAGCATGGGCGAGGCGACGGTGGGCTCGCCCGCGCGGTCGCCGACGATGCCGCGCGAGATGACGGCGGCGCCGGTGTAGGGGTCGATGTTGTCGACGGCGTACAGGTGCTGGTCGCGGGTGCGGAACACGGCGACCTGGCGGCCGTCGGGGAGCAGTACGGCCACCCCGTCCTCGACGCGCAGGCCCGCCAGGGGGCAGGCGTCGATCCAGGTGGTGGGCTGGGCTTGGGCGGTGACGGTCATCGGGTGGCCTCCTGGGGTCGGCGGGCGGGCATGCCCAGGCTGACGGGAGCGGTGGGGACCGGCTGGTCGCGGGTGGTGGTGAAGCTGATGGTGGGGTCGGGGGTGTCGGGGGCGTTGGCGAAGGAGACGAAGCGCGCGAGCTTGTCGGGGTCGGCCAGGACCGCGGCCCACTCGTCGCCGTAGGAGTCCACGTGGCGTTCCATGGCCTCCTCCAGTTCGGCGGCGATGCCCAGGGAGTCCTCGACGACGACGTCGCGCAGGTGGTCCAGGCCGCCGTCCAGGGACTCGACCCAGGGGGCGGTGCGCTGGAGGCGGTCGGCGGTGCGCACGTAGAACATCAGGAACCGGTCGACGTAGCGGATGAGGGTGTCCTCGTCCAGGTCCGAGGCCAGGAGTTCGGCGTGGCGGGGGGTGAAGCCGCCGTTGCCGCCCACGTACAGGTTCCAGCCCTTGTCGGTGGCGATGACGCCGAAGTCCTTGCCGCGGGCCTCGGCGCACTCGCGGGCGCACCCGGAGACGGCCGCCTTGAGCTTGTGGGGCGAGCGCAGGCCCCGGTAGCGCTCCTCCAGTCGGATGGCCAGGCCCACCGAGTCCTGGACGCCGAAGCGGCACCAGGTGGTGCCCACGCACGACTTGACGGTGCGCAGGGACTTGCCGTAGGCGTGCCCGGACTCGAAACCGGCGTCGACCAGGCGCTTCCAGATGACGGGCAGCTGTTCGAGGCGGGCGCCGAACAGGTCGATGCGCTGGCCGCCGGTGATCTTGGTGTAGAGGTTGAAGTCGCGTGCGACCTCGCCGATGACGATGAGTTTGTCGGGGGTGATCTCGCCGCCGGGGATGCGCGGCACGACCGAGTAGGTGCCGTTGCGCTGCATGTTGGCCAGGTAGCGGTCGTTGGTGTCCTGGAGGGTGGCCTGTTCGCCCTCCAGGATGTGCCCGTTGCCCAGGGAGGCCAGGATGGAGGCCACCGCGGGCTTGCACACGTCGCAGCCGTGCCCGGTGCCGTGGGCGGCGATGAGCCCGGAGAACGTGCTGGTGCCGGTGGCGCGCACGATCTCGACCAGTTCGGCGCGCGACTGGGGGAAGTGCTCGCACAGGGCCTTGGACTGCTCGATGCCCGCCTGGGCGAGGATCTGCTTGAGCATGGGCACGCACGAGCCGCAGCTGGTGCCCGCCTTGGTGCAGGCCTTGAGCGCGGGCACGTCGTGGTTGCCGCAGGAGACGGCCTCGGTCAGCTCGCCCTTGGTGACGGCGTTGCACGAGCAGATCTGGGCGGTCTCGGGCAGGGCGTCGGCGCCCAGGGCGGCGCCCTCGGGGGTGATCAGCGACAGCGGGTCGCCGGGCAGCGGGGAGCCGACCAGGGGGCGCAGGGTGGCGTAGGCCGAGGCGTCGCCGACCAGGATGCCGCCGAGCAGCGTGGCGGCGTCGTCGGAGACCACGAGCTTGGCGTAGCGGCCGCTGGCGGCGTCGTTGACGACCACGTCCAGGGCACCGGGGGTGCGGCCGTGGGCGTCGCCGAAGCTGGCCACGTCCACGCCCATGAGCTTGAGCTTGGTGGAGGTGTCGGCGCCGGTGAAGGTGGCCCGGCCGCCCACGAGCCGGTCGGCGACGACCTCGGCCATGGCGTTGCCGGGCGCGATGAGGCCGTACACGGTGCCCCGGTGGTTGGCGGCCTCGCCCACGGCGTGGATGTGGGCGTCGCTGGTGGTGCAGGTGTCGTCCACGACGATGCCGCCGCGCTCGCCGACCTCCAGCCCGATCGCGCGGGCGAGGTCGTCGCGGGGGCGGATGCCCACGGAGAACACGACCAGGTCGGCGTCCAGGGAGCCCTCGCCCAGGGTCAGGCGGGCCACGCGCCCGTCGGGGCCGGCCTCCACGGCGGTGGAGGCCGAACCGGTGTGGACCCGCACGCCCAGGTCGGTGATCAGGTTGCGCAGCAGGCCTCCGGCGCCCTCGTCGATCTGGGCGGGCATCAGGTGGGGGGCGAGTTCGACCACGTGCGCCTGGACGCCCAGCAGGCGCAGGGCATTGGCGGCCTCCAGCCCCAGCAGGCCGCCGCCGACGACCACGCCGGTGCTCGCGCCGCGGGCGGAGGCGGTGATGGCGTCCAGGTCCTCGATGGTGCGGTAGACGTGGCAGCCGGGCAGGTCGTGGCCGGGCACGGGGGGCACGAACGGTGTGGAGCCGGTGGCCAGGACGAGACGGTCGTAGGCCAGGACGCGTCCGCTCTGCGTCGTGACGGTGCGGTTGGCGCGGTCCACGCCCACGGCGCGTTCGTTGACGTGCACGTCCACGTCGGGGCCACTCAGGTCGCCCAGGGACAGGTCCTGGGCGCTGGCGCCGTCGAAGTAGGAGGACAGGGCCACCCGGTCGTAGGCGGTGCGGGGCTCCTCGCCCACGACGGTGATGTGCCAGTGCCCGGCGGTGTCACGGTCGCGGAGGGCCTCGACGAGGCGGTGGCCGACCATGCCGTTGCCGATGACGACGAGTTCTTCCATGGGCTCCTCCTGCTGCGGGGTCGGACAGGTTTCAGGCAACCCTCCGGGTGTTTCCCGACGGTCAGCCGTATGTGTCGCGCTTGTTTCGATGTGCTGCCACCGCAGGTGGCGGGCGCGTGATGAACGGTGAAGCCCCAGGGTGAGCGCCGGTCGGGCCCCGACTGGGTGCTTGGTCACACAGGGCGCGTTCCGCGAGGCCGGGAGCGGGCCCCCTCCCCCGGGACCGGCCGCGGCGGCGGGCCGTGGACAGCGGCCCCGACCCGGCCAGGATGGGCACTGATGCACACGATCACCGCCTCGCGCCCGGCGCGCGCCCTGTCCTGTCCGTCCGCCCTGGCCGTGGGTGACGCCTTCGGCTCCCAGTTCTTCGTTCCGGCCAACCGGCGTTTCCTGGAGGAGCGGGAGTTGCCGCCGGGGCCGTGGCAGTGGACGGACGACACAGGGGGGCGGACCAAGTACGCCGGAAAGCGGCAATGGCCTGGTCAGCGGGTAGGTGAGGGTCATGGGGAAGCACACTGAGATCGACAAGGAAGCCGCCGCCCGGATCCAGTCCGCCGCGGCCCGTGACCCGGAGTCCGACACCGCGCAGAGCGGGTTCGACTCCCGCGCCCAGTCGGCGGCCGACCGGCGCGAGGACGAGGACACCGACGACGACTGATCCCGGCCGACACACCGCCGCCGGTCAGTAGTCGACGGTGGCGGCGTCCACCGCGGCCTGGACCTGTTCCTCGGTGGGCAGTGTGTAGACCCGCACGGTCTCCACCCGGGAGTGTCCGAGGAGTTCTGCGACGACCGCCAGGTCCTCCCCGCCCCGGACCAGGTTGGTGGCGAAGGTGTGGCGCAGGGTGTGCGGGGAGATCTCCAGCCCCGTCTGGCGGCCGGTAGTGCGGATGACGTGGTCGATGGTGCGGGCGGCGATGACCAGGCGGCACAGGGACGCCCATCCGGCCGCGCCCCGGGCGAGCACGACCGCGCGGCCGGGGAGGAAGACACCGCATTCGAACTGTCGTACGAAAACTGTAGCGTAGAGGAGGGCACCGTGCAGCCCTGAACTGGGAGGACACTCCACACCGGGGCGTTCCGCGCCTGGGCCGGTGACCCCGGGCGGCGAGCCGTCAGGGCGGTGCGGCCCAGCACCCTCCCGGGGTGAGCGCCTGGACGCTACGTCCCTAGACTGCCCGGGTCGATCAACGGCCAGACCGGGACAAGGGGTGGGGAAGCGGTGCGACGACGTGTGGGAGACGTGCTCGGCTGGAGCGGGGTCACGGTGCTCTCGGGCGCCCTGATCCTGACCACACCCCAGGTGGCGGGGTTCAGCGAGTACACCGCGCCCGCTGGCCAGGACCTGGCGCTCCTGGTCGGCCCGACACTGCTCCTGGCCGCCGCGGTGCTCGGGTGGGTGGCCCTGACCGCCACCCGCGACCCCGACTGGTTCACCGCGCGCCCGACTCTGGGCGGCGTGCTGGGACGCGGCGCCGTGGTTCTGGCGGCGGGGGTAGTGGTGTGGGCGGCCTTCCCCACCCGCCACCTGGCGCTGGGCGTGGACAACGACCGTTTCAGGATGTTTCCCGACGAGGTCGTGGCCCTGTGGACCGGGGTGTGCCTGGTGGCCCTGGGCGCCGCGCTGACCCTGGGGGCGGCCACGGCCCTGCCCTGGCACCGGTGGAAGCGGGTGCTGACCGGGGCGGTGGCGGGCGCCCTGGGCACGGCGCTGGTATGGACGCTGGTGCCCGCGGCCCTGTCCCGCCTGCTCATGGTGGAGCACACCGTGGCCGCCGACGGCGGGCAGGCGGCGCCGGTCCCGGCCACGATCAGCCGGGTGGGCTGGACCTGGCAACCCGAGCACCCGGTGCTGGGCGTGGAGCGGGGCCCGCGCGGGCCCCTGGTGCGCTACGCCGACGGGTTCGTGGCCCTGGACGGGGCCACCGGCGAGGAGCTGTGGACCTACCGTCTGCCCTACGCCCGCCAGACGCAGGCCGGGGTGTTCGCGGGTCAGGACCGCTACGCCTACCTGTCGCACGTCGCCCAGGCCGAGCCCGAACCCGAGACCCGCACGCTGGTGGTGCTGGACGCCGCCGCCGGGCAGGTCGTGCGCGATGCTCCCATGCCCACGCTGGCCTGGGAGGGGCAGGAGAAACGTCCACAGCTGCGTTACCTCACCCCTGACGTGCGTGTCTTCTTCGTCTACGAGGACGAACGGCCCTTGGTCGTGGCCTACCCCACCGACTCCACCGAGCGCCTGTGGGAGGTCGAACTCCAGGACGGGCCCGGTGAACGCGTGTGCCTGTGGGCTGATGACGACGGGATCCGTGGCCACGGCGACCGGGTGCTGGTGGCCCGCCTGTGCCTGGATCAGGAGCACATGCCTGACCAGGACGTGAGCGCGACTCTGTATGAGATGGACGTGCCCGCGGACACGGTGGAGAGCGTGACCGCGCTGGAGGTGTCCACCGGTGAGCAGGCATGGCGCCAGGAGTGGACGCCCCAGGCCCTACCCCGCGTGGCTCTGCCCGGTGTCGGCACCGTCCGCGAGGGGCACGGGGGCGAAGCGGTCGCCCGCACGCCGGGCGGGGTGTTCGCCCTGGACGAGGGCGCACCCGCGCAGGTGCTCCCTGCCGCCCCGGACCCCACGTATGAGTACGCCCTGGGCGTGGACACCCAGGGCGCGGTGGTGCTGCGCGACCAGGACGGCGAGGAACCTGACCTGCTGCTGGTCACCGACGCCAGCGGAAAGATCGTCCAGCGCACGGAGGTCGAGGTGCAGGCGCACCTGTGGGTGGCGATGGGCCAGGCCTACGTCCTGGGGTCGGCGCTGGTCGTGCCTCACCTGACCTGGGACGACCACGACCGCCGGGTACACACTGTCTCCGTCCTGCCCTGGGAGGGCGAGCAGGCCCAGCAGGGCTGGACGCCGATCCCGCTGGAGGGCAGCGAGGATCCTGCGGACGCGGACGATCTGCCGGGCACGGGCGACTACAGCGTTCTTCCGGTTCCCGGCGCGGTGGTCACCCTCGTGGAGAACCGCCTGTACGGGCTGGTGCCCTAGCCGCTCCGGTGCTGGTGGATCCGGGTACGCGTACTCATGCGGACGCCAGGGGCACCCCCCAGACTGGGCGGCATGACGAACTCCGCACAGACCCTCACCGGCTTCCTCCACCGTTATCCGTGGCTCGCGGTCCCGCTGTGGATCGTGGGGGTGATCGTGGTGGAGGCCGCGGGCCTGGTGCTGCTGATGGGGGCGTACATGGGCACGGCCAACGGCGCCCATCCCGCGGCCGGGCCGATGCTCTCCGTCGCCCTGTACGCGCTGGGCGCGACGCCGCTGGTGTCCCTGGTCTACCTGGTGCTGGCGCTCATCGGCCCCCGCCTGCACCGGGCTGCCACGGTCGTGGGGGTGCTGTTGGTGATCGTGCTGGCGGTCGCCTTCGGAGCGATCGGTACCTCCACCAGCCTGGAGCCGGTGTAGCCAGCCCCGAAGGAGGGCGCCCGGGCCGTGGAGTGCCCCTTCCGGTGGTTCGCTAGATTGCGGTGCATGCGCATCCCTCTCCCTCCCACCGCCGCAGCCGCAGCCGCAGCCGTTGTCGTGGCGGCCAGCGCGTGCACGGTGGCCCCCGGCCCTGGCGAACCCACCCCGGACAACGCCGTGGTGCGCCTGCAAGAGGCCGGGTACGTGCCGGTGGCCTCCGACATCAGCCCGCGCGAGCACCTGCTGTGCACCCCCGACGGGGAACGGGCTCCCGACTGTAGGCAGCAGGACCAGGTGCGCTGGTCACTGCCGCTGGAGGGTGAGTACCGCCTGACCGGCGGCCTCACCCTGCATCACCTGGACACCGGCGCACGCCCACGCGACTCCTCCAACCCCTTCAAGGCCGTGGACGCCGGTGAGAACGGCGTGCTCTACGCCGAGAACGCCCTGCTGCGCATGGTCAACGCCGACACCGGTGAACTGCTGTGGACCACCGATCTGCGCGAGGATCCCGACATCGACTTCCTGCACTCGGGGCTGTGGTCACTGCACGCCGACGATGAGCGGATCGTGCTGCGCTTCGAGGACGGATTCGTGCAGGTCGACGCCGCGGACGGCAGCGTGTCCAGCGTCGCGCCCCGAGCGGAGTGCGCCGGTGACCTGGTGGCCATCAACGGCGACGAGGCCGTCCTGGAGCACTGCGGTGCGCAAGAGGGCTTCTACCTGGCCCTGGACCTGTCCACGGGCGAGGTCCTGTGGGAGTTCCGCCGGGCCGACCCGGAGGAGATGGCCGGTGACCTGCTGCGCACCGGCTCCTCCTGGGTATGGGTCAGCGACGTCGAAGGCGGCCCGGCCACCGCGGTGGAGACCCACAGCGGCCGCCTGGGGCCCGCCGGCCTGGGCACGATCGGCCTGAACCAGATCGGCGACATCGCGGTGGCCCTGGCGTGCGCCCCCGACGGTCTGGGGCCCTTGCGCTCGCAGCCCCACGCGCCCGGGGTGGCCTGCCTGGAGCCGCGTCTGTACGCGGTGACCACCGACTAGCGGTCACGGCGCGCAGTGGGCGGTGGCGCACCGCACCAGCTCGAAGGCGTGCTCCTCTCCCGCGTTCTCGTCGGCGACCCGGTGCCAGGCCAGGTGCGGGCGGTCAGCGCCGTCCAGCTCCAGGTCGATCCACCCCGGTGCGTGGTCGTAGACGCCCACCACGGTGCGGTCATAGCTTTGGCACCGCTCATCGGCGCAGGCCAGGTAGACCACCTCGCGGGTGGAGACGTCGAACGTCGCGATCTGGGGCAGCCCGGCCGAGTCCAGGGCCAGGGCGGGCGGGGTGCGCTCCCAGCCCGGGCCCAACACCTGCTCGGTGTTGCGGTCCTGGCACATCTGGTCGGCGCAGTCGATGAGCCGCACGGAGCCGTCCCGGGTGGCGAGGTAGACGATCACCGGTGTGCGGTCCGGTCTCATCCGCATGATCGCGCCGGTGTAGCGGGCGCTGTTCCACTCCTGCGTCCGCAGGACACCGGTGGGCGGGACCAGCTCGGTGGTGGTGAAGTCGGTGCACGGCACGTCGTGGCAGGCGTACAGCGTCAGCGCGCCGCTGTCGGGGTGGTGCACGCTCACCTGCGGCACGCCCTGGTCGGTGGCGGTGACGCTGACCAGGGCCGGGTAGTCGTGGCGGGGGTGGACGGTGGAAGCCAGCGTCGAGTTGGGTTCGCGGACCAGCAGGGTGGAGGCGGGAGACGAGCACTGGTCGGCCTCGCAGCTGAACAGGGTCAGCAGGGTCTCGCCGAACCCCACAGAAGGGGTCGCGGTCACGACCATGTGGCGGCCACCGCCGACCCCTCCCCAGGCCGCGATGTTGCTGGGCAGGTCCAAGGTGGTGGCCTGGTTGGCGGGGTCGTCCTCTTCGGCGTCCCACTGCCCTTCGGGCTCCACCTGCGGCTCCAGCACCCGGGTTCGGTCACGGCACTGGTCGGGGCGCACGCACTGGTCGTGCACCACGATGCTCCCCTGCGCCAGGGCCGGGTCCAGGGAGGCGCGGATGGTGCGCACCGCGCCCCCCGCCATGCCGGTGGTGGCCAACACCGGGCCCGTCCCGTCCAGGGGCTGGTCCAGGTCCCGGCAGGCCGCTGCCTCCTCACACAGCTGCTCCTGGGTGCCCAGCACCACCGAGGCCCCGTCCTCGGGCAGGGTCAGCGGCTGAGGGTTGGCCTCGCGCCGCTCCCACGGCACCACCGAGGAGGTGTCATAGCGCAGTGTCGGCCACGGGCCGTCGGTGAGCAGGTGCTGGTAGAGCTGGAGCGGCACGGCAAGCCCAACGGTCATCGCCACAGCCGACCCCACGGCCAGGTACGGGCGCGCGGCCTGCTCCTGCGGGACCAGGCCCTGGCCGGTGGCGGCCAGGGTGAGCGCCACCGCCGCCACCGTGAGTCCCGCCAGCGCGGCGATCACCGCCAACACCCCGGTGTTGGAGGTCATGGTCGTCCACGCCAGGTAGGAGACGACGGCCGCGCAGGCGACCACGACGCAGACCGGTCCCCACTGGCCGCGACCGGTGAACAGGCCCCGTCCGCGCAGCCCCTTCCACGCGTCCCCGGGGCGCTCGTGCACGTGGACTCCGGCCAGGGGCCGCCAGAGCGGGGTCAAGGACACGAACAGGGCGGCGCCGATCCCGAAACGCAGCGACGGATGAGCCTGCGCATAAACCTGGAGCAGGGCCGTGTCCGCCGCGAGCACCACGCCCGCGAGCACCACGCCCGCGGCCAGCGTCCACGGCGACCGCTTCACGGAGCGCACCAGGGCCCGTGCCGGTGGGACGGATCGTCCGCGCAGCGCCTGGGCGGTCAGGTGCACGGCCGTGCCCCACGACACCGCGACGACGAACGCGAGCGCGACCCCGGCGGCCCCGACGGCCCAGGAGGGCACCAGGTCCAGCAGCGGGGCGTACAGCCAGGGCTGGCCGTTGACGACCAGGCCGTGGTCGGAGACGAACCAGGGCACCAGCACGGCCGCCGCCAACACCACCGGCACCATGGGAAGGAAGAAGGTGCTCGCCACCAGGGGGTAGAGGCTCCAGTGGAGGCGTTCGTTGAACGGGTCCGACGGCTGGTGTCCAGGCCTGGGTACGGCCTCGGTCTGCATGGGGGTGCCCTATCTGGTCGCTATGCGGTGTATGTCCGCGACGACGATAGCGGGGCACCGTGGCGGCCCGGGGAAGGGAAGCGGGCGCAGGAGACCAGCACGCGGGTGAACGCTCTTCAGGCTCAGCCCCTGTTGCCGGGCGCGGGACCGTGCGGGTCAGCCACGTGGCCACATGCCGAGCAGCGGGAGTAGACGGGTGGGGCGGGGTCGCGGTTGAGCCACACCATGAACAGGGACATCGACAGCTCCAAGGCGGCGGAGACGGTCAGGGCTCCTCGTCCAGGCCCAAGGCGCGCGGCCGCGCAGGGGTAGACGACCTCGCAGGTCAGGCACCGCCGCTCGGTGAGGTGGGCGTTGCCGTACAGGTAGCAGGCATGCAGCGCGCGCTCGGCCGTGGCCACGACCAACTCGGCCTCGGCCACGGCCTCCATGGCCGCGTCGGTGCGTGGCGCCTGGACCATGAGCTGGCGCTGCACGTACTCCTCGGCGCGCACGGCGGGGTGGGCGTAGGTGGCGGCGTCGTTCTCGTCCAACCCGAGGAGGTCCACGGCGTTGGCGTAGTACAGGGGGGCGAACCAAGTAAGCCCGAAAGGGGCAATGGTCTGGGTGGCGCGCAGGTACTTGCGTCGAACCGGCCAGCGGCCCCGCTCGCGCACCCGGTTGCGCGTGTGGGTGGACGGCGGCCGATGGCGCACCGCCTTGCGCGGCTCCGAGACTGGACCCCTGCGGCAGGACAATCACGAACGAGGGCGTCCATCGCGGTGAGTCACCCCGGGGTTGGTGTGCCGTGGTCGCGGTCAGCCGACCGTTGCCCCTTTCCGGCTTATCTTGTCCGCCCCCCTACCTAGACCAGGAGCTGATGGACTGGCTGTGGCAGGTCGAGGCCGCGTCCGTCGCATGACGGGAGAAGTCGGTGACCAGTCCCGCCATCCGCCTGGCCCTGCGAGAGTTGAAAAAGCGCATGAGCCCGGAACAGGTGGTGGACGCTCTCCTGTCCCAGGAACCCGATCGCACCGGGCGCCGGGGCCGCCCTCAACGATGAACACACCAGCCCACCGGTGTACCCACCGGCCGGTACGCCGGTGGGCCAATACACCGGTGTACGGGTGTGCCGGTGGGAACCGGAAAAGGGCCGCTCCCGTGGTGGGGCGGCCCTCCACAGCATCTAGGTCCAAATAGAAGCATCTAGGTCCAAGTCGCAGAAGGAAGGAGGATGAGGACCGTTGCATGCCGGGGGCAGCGGAATGTCGGACTGGGCGTGGGCGGGCGCCGCGGCCAAGGCCAGGGCGGCGGCGGTGAGTACGGTGAGCAGGATCTGGCGCATGGCAACCTCCGTGTGGTGTGGATACGTGCGCGGACGAGAGGCCTCTAACCCGCATGAGCTGGAACGATGCGCCCCCGGTGGGGAATTGGCGGTCCGTTGGCGGAGGTTTTCCCGCGTGCCGTGGACACGTTCCGCCGCAGGTAGGGGTGTTCTCCCGAACGGTCGGCCACGTGGCCGGTGTAACGGTGGGTCCGCACGCCGGTACACCGGTGTATTGGCGTAGAGACCACGTATCTGACCTGCACGAACACAGAGCTGCGGAGGGCCGCACTTTCTCGGAGCGTGCGGCCCTCCGCAGTTTCGCCGTGTGGTGCTCTCCCTCGGAGGAGTCGGCGGCCAGTGGCCCGAGTGCGGTCGACCGCAGTTCCCGGACCCAGTGATCTCATACCGGTGTGCTGGTGTGCCCGCACGCCGGTACACCGGTGGGCCGGTGGGAGGGCTGACCTGCGCACGGCGTGTTCGGAGACACCGTTTTTACTCGGACCACCCCGCCTCAATGTTGCACACTTCGGGAGGGTCAGGCTTTTCGCAGGGATCGGGTGGAGGGACGAGTTGGGCGTGGGCAGGCGCTGCGGCCAGGGCCAGGCCGGCGGCGGTGAGCGCGGAGAGCAGGATCTGGCGCATGGCAACCTCCGTGTGGTGTGGATACGTGCGCGGACAAGGGGCCTCTAACCCACTTGAGCTGGAGCGATGCGCCGCAGGTGGGGGAATTGGCGGTCCGTTGGCGGAGGTTTTCCCGCGTGCCGTGGACACGTTCCGCCACAGGTAGGGGGCGGCCCTGCGTCGCGTCCGGGGTCACTCTCTACACCGGTGTATCGGTGGACCGGCCCGCCGGTGCGAGCGTGATGCTCCCGTGATCTCCGGGCCGTTCTCCCGCTAAATCCTGTAGCGGTCCTCCTCGCCCCTATGTCGCGAGACGTGGCGTCTCACCGCAGGTAAGGTTCACCTTCCGGCGGCCAGGGTTCTTTCCGGCAGTTCAGCGGATGATGCTGTCCCAGAACTTCCATGATCCCGCCGCCGCGCCGACTCCGGCCAGCACGGCCAAGGCCGGGTGCATGTCCGCCATCGTGCTCAAGATGAACGTGGCGATGCCCGCGCCCACGGAGAAGAGCACGACGAGGGCAGTTTTGGTGCTGATGTGCGCGGAAGTGGAGTCGTCCGGGGAGGAAGGGGGCGTAGACATGGTGTCCTTTCGTCTGATGATGGAGTACCGGGAACGCGAAGCGGCCCCACAGCTTGAGCTGTGGGGCCGTTCTCGTCCGGAGTGAGTGGTGAAGCTAGTTGCTGCACTCCTTGACGACCTGGAGGAGCATGGGCTCAAGGATCTGTCGGAGCTCGTCGTCTCCGCGGGCTTCGGCATCCTTGAGGAACCGCGTGATCATGCGGTTCTTCCAGGCCCGGTCCAGGTCATTGGCGGTCTCAGAAAGAATCTGATCGAGCGCGGCCAGGCGCTGGGCCTGGTCGGTGGTGGTGCCGGGCCGGTGGCCGGCGTCGACCTCGGCCTGGGCGACCCAGTTGCGCAGCGTTTCGCGGTTGACGCCGAGCTGGTCGGCGGTACGGGCGATGGCCCCGTCGCGTGTGGCCGCGTCCCTGCGAGCCTCCACTGTCATCCGGATCGCTCGTTCGCGCAGCTCAGGCGGGTACTTCCTCGGTGCTGGCATGTCTCTCATCCTTCCCAGGATTGAGAGCCTCCACCACAACCGGAACAAGACAAGGCGTGGTGGGACTTGTCCATGCCATACCCGGCGATCTCACCCAGGCCGGAGCGGTTGACCGTGACCCGGGAGGCGCCGCAGCGCACCGGGGTGCCATCCATCAACCGCAGCCGCTCCCACCAGGTGGGCACGGCCCGGGCGAGCCACATCGCCGCTGCGAGTAGGGCCGGTCCCAGCTCGCGCAGGTGACGGTTGTACTCGGACTGGCCTGGCAGGCGGGGGAAGAGGTGGCCGATCCGGGCGGGGGCGGCGCGCATCCAGTGGCGTTCGGAGTCATGGCGCAGCAGGACCTGGGCCACCGCGACGCAGACGAGTTCGGCGTTGGTGAGCAGCCGGTTCGGGCCGCGTTTGACGGGTTGTTCGCGCGAAGGCAGGACGTGGTCGTCCAGATGGACGTAGAGTGCGGTCAGAAGGGCGTCAAGGTTGGTCGTCACACACCGATCCTCGACGCCCTTCGTCATGGGCGCAGGAGTTTCAGAAACCCCCATCAACGATCTAGGGGGACGTGTCGCCGGGGCCGCCCGATCCGGCGCCGGGGGCCTGTTCGCCGACGGATACGCCGGTACCGGGTCCCGGTTAGTGTGGCTCGGAACCGGAGCGCGAACACGCCCGGAGAACGTGTGGGTGAGTGGGGGGTGGCCTGTGCAGGTCGAGGTGTGGTCCGACATCGTCTGTCCGTGGTGCTACATCGGCAAGCGGCGCCTGGAGAGGGCGTTGGAGCTGTTCGAGCACTCCGACCAGGTCCGGGTGCGCTGGCGCAGCTTCCAGCTGGACCCCGCCTTCCCCACCGGTGCGAGCGAGCCGGTCTACGACTCGCTGTCGCGCAAGATGGGGGCGTCCCGCGAGCAGGTGCGGTCGATGACCGAGCAGGTCACGCAGGTGGCCGCCCAGGAGGGCCTGGACTACGACTTCGCGGGCGGGGTCATGGTCAACACCTTCGACGTGCACCGCCTCATCCACCTGGCCCGGACCCACGGCCTGGAGGCACGGGCGCAGGAGCGGTTCATGCGCGCCCAGCTGGTGGAGGCCCGCGACCTCAGCGACACCGCGGTCCTGGTGGAGGTGGCGGCCGCGGCCGGCCTGGAGTCCCAGGAGGTGCTGCGGGTGCTGGAGGGCGGGGAGTACGCCGAGGACGTGCGCGAGGACATCGCCCTGGCCCGCCGGTTGGGCGCGACAGGGGTGCCCTTCTTCGTCATGGACCGCACCGTCGGCATCTCGGGGGCCCAGTCCGTGGAGGTGGTGGTCTCCGCCCTGGACAAGGCCTACCGGGCCGGTCGGGGTTAGCCGGACGCGGCGGGGCGCACCGGCCCGGCCGTGGCCGCCCGGGCGGGGACACGGGCGGGGGGTGCGCGTGCGCGGGGCGCCGGATCTCCCCCGCGCGGGGGATGCGGGTCCCGCTGCACGGTGAAGTGCGCCAGGGCCCGTGCGCGCGAGGGTGTGGGGGTCAGTAACGACCGCACCTGAGACGAGGAGCAGGCCATGGCCGCCTCACCACCTGTCACCGAGACCCGCCACGACCATCCGCGGCCCACCGCCGTCCCCTGGGCGGCCCTGGCCTGGTCGGCTGTGGCCCTGGCACTGGGGCTGGCCTGGCTGAGCGGGGTGGTCGCGGCGGGCGCCCCGGGGCAGAGCGGGTTCGGCGCGCTGTTCGCCCTGCTCCCCACGGACGCCTCGGGTCCGCTGAACGCCCGGACGGTCTCGGGGGCGGTGTCCCTGCTGCTGGGCGCGGTGGGCGCGGTGGGCGCCGTGCTCATGCTGCGCCCGCCGGGAGGCGGGGGCCGCGCGGTCGAGGCGCTCTCCTGGACGCTGGGTGCGGTGGTGCTGCTGGTGTTCGTGGACGGGCAGCTGCTGTCCTGGCTGGGGTACACGATGATCCTGCCGGTGGCGGGGTGGATCGTGCCCGGCCTGTTCCAGCTGTGGGCCGAGGCGACCTTCACCGCCTCCCACCTGTCCACCCTGTTCTTCGCGGTGGGTGTGGCGGTGTGGGGGGCGGCGGCGCTCACCCACCGCCGTGCGGTGCGCGGCGCCTGCCAGCACTGCGGGCGCGCGCCGGAGTGGAACGCCGGGCGCGAGCGCGCCGTCCGGGCCCGGGCGCTGCGGGTGGGCCGGATCGCGGTGGCCGTGGCCTGCGTGGTGGCCCTGTTCTACCCGTCGCTGCGCCTGCCCTGGCTCTTCGGGATCCCGGTGGGGGTCAGCCGGGAGCAGTTCGACGCCATGGCCGCCGACGGCGGCACGATCGTCATCGGGGTGGGGCTGGGCACGGCCGGTCTGGTGGGCGTGGTGCTGATGCTGGGGCTCGTGCAGCGCTGGGGCGTGCGCTTCCCGCGGTGGATGGCCGGTCTGTCCGGTCGTCGAGTGCCGGTGGGGCTGGCGGTGGTGCCCGCGTCCCTGGTGGCGGTGGCGCTGGTGGCGATGGGCCGCAGCGTCGTGGTCGAGTTCCTGGACGCGCAGGCGCGCTCGCTGCTGACCACCGAGCCGCTGCACGCGGCGGCGTTCGCGTCGATGGCGGTCTGGGGCGCGGCGCTGGGGGTGGCCACGGCCGCCTACGCGGTGCGGCGCCGGGCCGAGTGCGCGGGGTGCGGGCGCGGGCTGCCCGAGGTGCTGCCCGGTGACATCCGCGGGGCCCGCGGGGTTCGTTAGTGGACTGGCCGAAACCGTTCCTGGTGTGACGCAAGGGCCCTGACCTGCGGTGATCTTGTACTTATGGCGAGGTTCGACCGTCGAGTCCCGCTATGAGTACAAGATCACGGGGGAAGGGACGGGCCGGTGAACCTCCGCGGTCACCGCACCAGGTCCGCGTGGTGCACGCGGTGCCAGCGCCGCCCGGAACAGCCTGGTGGCCGCCTCCTCGGTGGGGGACCGACCCGTCTGACACCGCGGACGCTCTGAGGGCCTCCTCCCCGGCCCAAGGCCCGTGTCCGGCTCACGCCGGGCGCGGGCCTTCCTCGGGTCGGGCGGCGGCCGTGTCCGGGAAGGCGGGCCCTGCCAGCGCCGCCTCGGCGGAGTGACCCACGCCACGTGTTCGGGGTCTTGAGTGTGCCGCGACGGCACGGTCTTTGCTGGGACACGGTTCACCCCGCGTTCCCCGGCACGGACGGGAGGGCGGGAGGAACGACACCCCCCGACCCGAACACCGATGGGAGGCCGGACGGTCATGCGCCGCAGCGCCACGGTCTACTTCGCCTCGTACGGGCTGTCGTTGCTGGGCAAGGGCATCGCCAGCGTCGTGATGCCGCTGCTCGTCCTGGACCGCACCGGCGACGTCCTGGCGGCGGGCGTGCTCGCGACCGCGACCACGGCGGCCTCCGCCCTGGCGGGGCTCGTCTCCGGTCTGCTCGTCGACCGGATCGACCGCCGCGGGGTCTCGGTGGTCTCCGACCTGCTCGCCGCCCTGTCGGTGGCGGCGCTGCCGGTCGTCGACGCCCTGTGGGGTCTGAACATGGCCTGGTTCCTGGCCCTGGCCGTGGTCGGGGCGGTGATCCGCGTGCCGGGGATGACGGCTCAGGAGACGCTGCTGCCCGCCCTGGCCGGGCTCGGAGCCGGCCGACCGGACCGAGCCGATCGGCCGGGTGGGCGGGCCGGTGCCGCCGGGCCGGGGCGGCTGGACCGGCTGATCGCCACCCGCGAGACCATGGGCAACGTCCTGTTGCTGGCCGGCCCCGGTCTGGGCGGACTGCTCGTCGGGCTGCTCGGGCTGTCCCCGGCGCTGCTGCTGGTGACCGCCGCCACGAGCCTGCTGGCCGCGGCCATGACCCTTCTACTCGACCCGCGGGCCGGTCGGGTGGTCCGGCGACGCCCCGATCCGGCCGACACCGTCGGGACCTCGGGTGCGGCCGCCTTCGGCGGCCCGGTGCGCCGGGCGGTGACCGACCTGGCGGACGGATGGCGGTTCCTGGTCCGCACCCGGCTGCTGCTCGGCACCACCCTGGTCAGCGCGGTGCTCGTCGCCGTCCTGAGTTCGTTGCAGACCACCCTCATGCCCGCCTACTTCACCGGCCAGGACCTTCCCGGGCTCACCGGGCTGACGCTGAGCGCGCTTGCGGCGGGCAGCATCGCCGGGTCCGCTCTCTACGCCGCCACCGCCGGGCGGGTCCGCCGCCGCGGCTGGTTCGTCCTGGGCATGGGCGGCACCCTGGTCGGGTTCGGCGCGATCGGCACCATGGCCTCCCCGTGGCTGGTGCTGGGAGCCGCGGCCCTGGTCGGGCTGACCTTCGCACCGGCCTCGGCCGTGCTCGGCGTCCTGACCGTCGAGGCCACCCCGGACCGCATGCGCGGCCGGGTCCTGGGCGCGCAGAACACCGTCATGCTCGCCGCTCCCGCCCTCACCAGCGCCCCGATCGCGGCCCTCGCCACCGCGGCCGGGCTGCCCGTCGCGGGTGCCGTCCTCGCCGTGCTCGCGGGCGTCACGGCGATCGCCGCCCTGGTCGCGCCCGTGTTCCGCTCACTCGACGACCCGCTGGCGCAGGAGTCGGCCAGCCCTTCCGAGCGGCGTCCGCGGTCGTCGGAGAGGACGCCTCCCGAGCTCGCGCTCGCGAACACCCCGCCCTCCGCTCCGGACGCCCGCGTGGTGGAGGAACCTCCCGCCGACCGGTGAGCGGGCGGGGCCCGGCGCCGCCCGCGGTCACCCTCCTCCACGGCGGGGGGTGGTTTCGGACGGAGCGCCGCGAGGGAGGTTTCGGTGGGGGCCTTGGCCTGTTCGGTCAGGCTCTCACGTGCGAAGATGTATTTTCTGGTCGAAAGGTGGCATGACGGGTAGAAGTTCGTGAGACGAACGACTGTCGTGCCGGATTCCGGGGTGCTGTCATGCCGGTGCAACACGCGTCCAACGAGTTGATGGTCTCCCTCGTGCGGGCCGGACACCTGGCCACCTTCGAGGAACTGCCCTCACTCGTGGCCAAGAAGGCCGACAGCGCCGGGCTCTCCCAGGCGCGCGTCTACCTCGCCGACCACCAGCAGCAGGTCCTGCGCGAGGTCACGGGAGAGGGGAACGACGCCCACCAGGGCGGTGAGGACCTGCCGGTGGACGACTCCGATGCCGGTCAGGCCTACGTCACGGGCGTGGCCGTGCGGGTGGAGGACGAGCAGCGCTACTGGGTTCCGGTCCTGGACGGCGCCGAACGCCTGGGTGTGCTGCACGTGAGCTACCCGGGCGACCCCGACCGCTCGGCGATGCGCGACCTGGCCTCCATGGTGGCCCTGCTGGTCATCGCCAAGCGCTCCAACAGCGACGCCTACGCCCGGCTGATCCGCACCGAACCCATGTCGGTCTCGGCGGAGATGCAGTGGACGCTCATGCCGCCGGGCACCTTCGCCGACTCACGGGTGACGATCTCGGCCGCCACCGAACCGGCCTACGACAACGCCGGCGACTCCTTCGACTACGCCCTGGCCGGGGAGACCGCCCACCTGGCGGTCTTCGACGCCATGGGCCACGACAACACCGCCGGGCTCATCGCGAACCTGGCGGTGGGGGCCTTTCGCAACGAGCGCCGCAGGGGCACCCCTCTGGTCGACATCTGCCAGGGGGTGGAGCACACCCTGATCCAGGAGTTCGTGCGCACCCGCTTCGCCACCGCGGTCCTGGCCGAGCTGAACATGGTCACCGGCGAGCTGTACTGGGTCAACTGCGGGCATCTGCCGCCGGTGCTCATCCGGGGCGAGAAGGTCCGCGACCTGGAGTGCGAGCCCTCCCACCCGCTGGGGATGGACCTGGGGCTGCCGGTGACGGTGTGCCGTGAGCAGCTCGAACCGGGCGACCGGCTGCTGCTGTACACCGACGGAATCATCGAGGCGCGCGACTCCGAGGGCCGGGAGTTCGGTGTGGAGCGGTTCGTGGACTTCGTCATCCGCCACCAGGCCGACAACATGCCGGTTCCCGAGACGCTGCGGCGCCTGGTGCACGCGGTGCTGGAGTACCACCACGGCAAGTTCGGCGACGACGCCACGGTGCTCTTCTGCGAGTGGCACGGCTGACCTACAGCTCCCGTCGTGAGCGCAGCCCCAGTTTGGCCAGCGCGTTGGCCACGTGGGTCTCCACCGTGCGCGGGGACAGGTGCAGCAGGTCGGCGATCTCCCGGTTGGTGCGCCCCCGCGCGGCCAGCGCGGTGATCTCCGCCTCGCGCGGCGACAGGCGTCCGTCGCGGCGGCCGGGCGCGGGCGCGGTCGCCACGCCGTGGGCGCGCAGCGCGCGGCGCACCCGCGCCGCGTCCCAGGTCGCGCCCAGCCGGGTGTACTCCTCCAGTGCCGACCGCAGCGCGCCCACGTCCGGCCCCACGTGGGCGGCGGCCTCGCGGACCCGGGCGGCGTCGTAGGGGCGGGGCATGCCCCGGTAGGCGGCCTCGGCCTCGGCGTACAGACCCAGCGCCCGGTCGCGCCGCCCGTCGTGGTGGGCCAGGGCCGCCTCCAACCTCAGCAGGGCGGCGGAGGCCGCGGGGGCGCTGGCGCCGCGCAGCCCCGCGCGGAAGCGGGTGCACAGGTCCCGGGCGACCGCGTGCCGGTCGAGGGCGAGCAGGGCCTCCATGCCCGGGACCAGGTCGGCGGCCCACACCCAGATGCCCTTGCCCGCCACCAGCGACACCAGCCCCTCCACCCGCGCCCAGGCGGCGTCGGGGTCCCCCTGCGCGGTGGCCAGGCGGGCCAGGAGCCCGGCGGCGAAGGCCCGTACCGGAACGGTGTAGTCGGGGCCGGGCGGGTCGAAGCGGGTCAGGCGCTCCCTCGCGGCGTCGGGATCCCCCCGGGCCAGGTCCAGGGAGGCCCGGACCAGGGTCAGTTCGGCGGTGACCGCGTGCAGGCGCGAGGAGCCCAGGTGGCGTTCGGTCTCCTCGGCCAGGTTCGTCCAGTGCCCGCGCGCCCAGTCCAGGAGCAGGCGCAGGGTCTGGGCGCTCTCGTGGAAGAAGGGCACCTCGGCCGCCGGTGACCACCGGGTGGCGTCGTCCAGGTGGCGGTCGGCGCGCACGTAGTGGCCGAGCATGACGGCGGCGTCGGCCAGGTTGAGGGAGGCGCGGGCGAACTCGCGGCGCCTCGCCACCACCTCCGGGGGCGGGTGGGCGTACGCGGCGCCCGGGTGCGGGGTGCACGGATAGGAGGTGCCCGGGTCGGGGAGGTCGACCTGCCAGGCGGCCGGATCGCCGATCTGGGCGAGCAGGGTGGCGCGGTTGACGGCCACGCTGTGGCCCACGGCCGGGTCCCGGCTGCGGCGGGCGGCGGCGACCGCCCTCTCCATCCACCTGCGGTGGGTGTCGACCGGGTCGGGGGTGGTGCGGGGGACGGCGAGCGCGCACATGGCGCGGGCGGCCAGGCCCGGGGCCGGGGCGAGTTCGGCGGCGGCGCGGACGAGTTCGCCGCGCGCGGTGCTGCCCTGGGAGGCCTGGTTGAGCAGGAGCAGGCCCAGTTCCATGCGCAGTTCGCCGCGCTGGATCGCGGACAGGCCCGGGGTGGCCAGCACGTCGCGCAGCACGGTGATGGTGTCCTCGGCGCTGTTGCCGGTCAGGGCGGCCCGGCCGAGTTTGAGGGCTAGTTCGTAGCGGCGGCGGGCGGGCAGGCCCTGGCGGGTCAGCGCGTCGCGCAGCAGGGTGACGGCGGTGGCGTCCTCGCCCTGGGACAGGGCCTGGTCGGCGGCGCGTTCGGCGTGGTCGGTCCACTCGTCCAGGTGCGTGCACTCGCGGGCGTGGTGGGCCAGGCGGGCGTGGGGCGGGTCGGGCGCCTGGCCCAGGGCGGCCAGGGCGGCGCGGTGCAGGCGGCGGCGTTTGGCGTGGGGCAGGGCGTCGTGGTAGACGCGGCGCAGCAGGGGCGAGGCCAGCGCGAGGGTGGCGGGCGCGGTGGTGCGCAGCAGGCCCAGGCGGCGGGCGCGGGACAGGGCCCTCTCGGCGCGCTGGGGGTCCAGGTCCGCCACGCGGACCAGGTCGGCCTCGTCGCAGGGGTGGTCCAGGACGCTGGCGGCGCGCAGCAGGCGGCGGGTGTCGCGGTCCAGGCGGCGCAGGCGTTCCAGCAGCCAGTCGCGCAGGGAGGCCGGTACGGGCGGGGTCGGCGGGATGGCGGCGAAGGGCGGGACGGACGCGGCGGGTGGGGTGGCGGAGGCGTCGGACGATGGCGGCGGAGCCGCGGACGCGTCGGCCAGGTGGCGCAGGGTCTCCACCGCGGCCAGGGGCAGGCCGCCGGTCCAGGCGTGCAGGCGGCGCGCGTCGGAGGCGGTGGCGCGGGGCAGCGTCCGGCGGGCCAGGTCGAGCAGGTGCTCGGGAAGCAGGGGGTCCAGGGTGATCTCGTGGTGGGGTGTGCTGAGGGGGACGCGGGTGGCCAGCGCGGCCACGGGGAAGGCGCGCGGCAGGTCCTCGGGCCGGTAGGTCAGTACCAGGCCCAGCTCCGGGGGCAGGCGCGGGGCCAGGTAGTGCAGCAGGTCGCGGGTGGCCGGGTCGGCCCACTGCACGTCCTCCAGCACGAGCACGGCGGGGCCCAGGGAGTCCAGGAGTTCGGCCAGGGCCCGGTAGAGGCGGTGGTGCTCGGTGGCGACCGAGGCGGCGGGCGGTGGCGGCGCAGGCAGCCGGTCGGCGTGCTCGGGCAGCAGGGGGCGCAGGGCTCCGCACAGCGGGCTGAGACCGTCGGGGACCACGGCCTGGCGCAGGGCCTCGACCAGGGGTGCCAGGGGGAAGAGGGGGAAGGGGGCGGTCCGGGGAGGGCAGTACCCGACCAGGACCGGGTCGTGGTCCAGTTCCCCGACCAGGCGGGTCTTGCCGGATCCGGCCTCCCCGGCCAGCAGGACGAGGGAGCCGGGGGCAGCCGCGGCGCGCAGCCGGTGTCGTTCCTTCTCACGGCCGACGAGCGGGGGGACGTCCACCTGCCCGACGGTATAGCGACAGCGGGCGCCGGGAAAGGGGTGCACGGCATACGTGTTCGCACCGTGGGTGTCCGGTGTTGTACGGGGTGTTCAGTGCAGCGGGCTGCGTTTCGCAGGGCCTCATATGGCTTCCGGTGACTGTGTGGCGTCCGGGGTCGGGGTGCCGGACACCGCACGGAGGATGCCCGGTGGAGGTGTGCGGGGCGGGTCGTGGCGTCGCGCGGAACGCCGAGTGTCCACGGCGCCGCGGACACTCCGCGCGGCACGTAGAATCCGCCCATAACGCGCGGGCGGGACAACAGAATCCGGGGTGTGGCGTGGCGGAGATGGTGCACGTGGTCGTTCCGGTGTTCGCCGTGGTGGTGACCGGCCTGTTCGCCGGGTTGTTCTTCGCGTTCTCGATAGCGGTGATGCCCGGTCTGCGCAGGGCCGGGGACCGGGCGATGATCGAGGCGATGCAGGGGGTCAACGTCGCCATCCTCAACCCGTTCTTCGCCGTGGTCTTCATCGGCGCCCCGGTGGCGGCGCTGGCCTGCGCCGTGCTCCACGCCAGCGTCGGGGCGACCTCCTCCGCCGTGTGGTCGGGGGCGGCACTGCTCTGCCTGGTCGTGGCCCTGGTGTCCACCTTCGCGGTCAACGTCCCGCGCAACAACGCCCTGGACCGGGAGGGCCCGGCCGAGCGCATCGCGGACCCGGCCGCAGTGCGCGCCGCCTTCGAGCCGGTGTGGGTGCGCTGGAACAACGTGCGCACCCTGGCCTCCCTGGCCGCGCTCGTCTGCGTGGTCATCGCACTGCGCTGATCCGGCCGGGCGCCCCTGCGAGGAGCCTCTCCCCCCCCGCGCGCCCAGCCCGACCGGCGCCTTCGGTCAGCCGGAGTCCTCGGAGCCCTGACGACGGCCGGACCAGGTGGGAAAACCCGTTGCGCACCGGCGACGCGTGAATGATGCTCCTCCCTGTGAGCACACAGCGCGCGGACATGCTCCTGGCCCTGGACGAGGATCCCCGCGAGGGTCGCCCCCGCCCCGTCGGCGAACGCGCCGTCCTGGTCGAGTTCCTTTACCTGTAACGCATGACCCTGGAGCTGAAGTGCTCGGGTCTGGACGCCGACGCGCTGGCCCGCCGCTCGGTGCGGCCCTCCACCATGTCCCTGCTGGGGCTGGTGCGGCGCATGTCGGAGGTGGAGCGGTCCTGGTTCCGGTGCCGCCTGGACGGGCGGAGCCGCGAGCAGCCCACCCCTCCCGCCCTCCCCTGGGCCGGACGGTCCGCCCGGTCGGGTTCGCGGGGAACACGTGCGCCCGACCCCCGGGGCAGAACGGTCCTTCCGGCCGGGTCCCCGGGGGTCCGAGGCCGCGTCCTCCCACACGCGCCTCCTCCCAGGGTCAGACCCCTGCGGTGGCCTGGCCCTGCATCCCCGACAGCAGCGCCTGGACGTCCCGCACACACCCCCCGCAACCCGTCGTGGCCCGGGTCCGGTCGGCGATGGCCTCGCGGGTGCGCGCCCCGTCCAGCCAGGCCTGTTCGATGTCGGTGCGGCTGACGGCGTTGCACCGGCACACCAGCGCGTCGGCCGCGCCGTCGGCCTCCTCGGGAGCGGTGGTCGGCAGCCCCTGGAGCAGCGCCAGCCGGTCGGCGGGCACCGGGGCGCCCGTGTCGTAGAGCTGGGCCAGGGTCGCGGCGGCCTCGGGGAAGCCCAGCAGCACCGCGCCCACCACCTTCTCCTCGCGCACGGACAGCTTGGCGTAGCGGCCGCCGTAGGGGTCGCTGATGGTCACCGTCTCCAGGTCCTCGGCGTCCTCCTCGTGCACCTGCCCGAACGCGGTCAGCTCGATCCCCTCCGCCTTGAGGCGGGTCAGCGGCCTGGCCCCGGCGTAGAGGGCGTGCGGCGCGGCGCCGGTCAGACGCCTGGCCAGCACGGCGGCCTGCTCCCAGCCGGGCTGGATGAGTCCGGCCCCGCCACCGGGGTGCTGGGCGCAGTCGCCGATGGCGTGCACGCGGGCGTCGGAGGTCGAGAGGCGGTCGTCCACGACGACGCCGTGCTCGACCTCGATACCGGCGTCCTTGGCCAGTTCGATGTTGCCGCGCACACCTGCGGTGACCACCAGGGCGTCGCCGGGCAGCACGCGGCCGTCGTCCAGTTCCAGGCCGGTGCCCGGAATCCAGCGGGCGGCCACCCGCCAGGAGTGCACGGTCACGCCCAGGGCGGCGTAGCGTTCGGCCAGGATGCGCGCGGCGGGCTGGTCGATCTGGCGGCGCATGATCCAGGGCGAGGACTCCACCACCGACACGCGTATGCCGCGTCCGACCAGGCCGCGTGCGGCCTCCAGGCCCAGTACGCCCCCGCCCAGGACCACCACGGGGGCGCCCGGGCGGGCCAGGGCGAGCAGCCGCTGGCAGTCGTCCAGGTCGCGCAGGGCCGTCACCCCCTCGCCGGGCGCGCCGTCGGGCCCGGCCACGCCGGTGACCGGGGGGAAGGAGGCGCGCGCGCCGGTGGCCAGGACGAGCTCGTCGTAGGGCAGCGCGCTGCCGTCGTCCAGGGTGACGGCGCGCCGTTCGGTGTCCAGGGCGGTGGCGGTGACGCCGGTGCGCACGGTGACGCCCGGGGTGTCGGGGACGGGCAGGCGGATCTGCTCGGGGGTGTAGTCCCCGGCGACCACGCCCGAGAGCAGGACCCGGTTGTAGGCGGGGTGGTGCTCGGCGCCGACCACGCTCACGTGGACCCGTTCTCCTGTCGGGTCCAGGCGTGCGGCCTCCTCGGCGAAGCGGGCGCCGACCATCCCGTTGCCCACGACCACGATCTGACGCGGGGACGCGCCCTGCACGGTGCTCAACTGCTGCCTCCTGGTGTGTGCGTGTCCTCGGGTTCCAGCCGCACCGCGCTCACCTTGAACTCGGGCATGCGGCTGGTCGGGTCCAACGCCGGGTTCGTCAGGTTGTTGGCGGACTGGGCGTCCGCGTAGTGGAAGGGCAGGAACACCGTGTCCAGGCGGGCGGTGGGCGTCAGCCGCACCCGCGCGCGCGTGTGGCCGCGCCGGGAGGTGACGCGGGCCCAGTCGCCCGCGGCGAGCCCGGCGCGCGCGGCGGTGTCGGGGTGCACCTCCACGTACGCCTCCGGTTCGGCCCGGTCCAGTTCGGCGACGCGGCGGGTCTGGGCGCCGGACTGGTAGTGGCCCATCAGCCGTCCGGTGGTCGCCACGAGGGGGTAGTCGGCGTCGGTGTCCTCGGCGGGGGGCCGGTGGGCGACCGGTACCAGGCGGGCGCGGCCGTCGGGGTGGGCGAAGGCGTCCAGGAAGAGCCGGGGCGTGGGCGGCTCCTGCGCGCGCACGGGCCAGTGCAGGGCCTCGCCCGAGGCGAGCCGCTCGGGGGTGACGCCGGAGTAGTCCGCCGCTCCCCCGGCCGAGGCCCGGCCCAGCTCGGCCAGGACGGCGTCGGGGTCGGCGGGGAAGCGGTCGGCGGGCTGTCCCAGGCGCACCGCCAGCGCGGAGAGCACCTCCAGGTCGGTGCGCACCCCCTCGGGCGGGGCGGTGGCCCGTGTCCGGCGCAGGACGCGCCCCTCCAGGTTGGTCATGGTGCCGCTCTCCTCCGCCCACTGGGCCACGGGCAGCACGACGTCGGCCATGGCCGCGGTCTCGGAGAGCACGAAGTCGGCGGCCACCAGCAGGTCCAGGGAGGCCAGACGGGCGCGCACGCGCGCGGTGTCGGGGGCCGAGACGACGGGGTTGGAGCCCAGCAGCAGCATGGCGCGCGGTCCGCCGTCGCTGCCCAGGGCGTCGAGGAGTTCGAAGGCCGAGCGGCCCGGACCGGGCAGGGCGTCGGGGTCCACGCCCCACACCCCGGCCACGTGGGCGCGGGCGGCGGGGTCGTCGATCCTGCGGTATCCGGGGAGCTGGTCGGCCTTCTGGCCGTGTTCGCGCCCGCCCTGGCCGTTGCCCTGGCCGGTGATGCACCCGTACCCCGAACCCCGGCGGCCGGGCAGGCCCAGCGCCAGGGCCAGGTTGATCCAGGCCGAGACGGTGTCGGTGCCCTTGGCGTGCTGTTCGGCGCCGCGTCCGGTCAGGACGTAGGCGGAGCGGTTGCGGGCGGCTCCGCCCAGCAGGTCGGCGGCGGCGCGGATGCGGACGGCCGGGACGCCGGTGACCTGTTCGGTGCGTTCGGGCCACCAGGCGGCGGCGTGCTCCCAGGCGGCCTCGAAGCCGGTGGTGCGCTCGGCGAGGAACTCCTCGTCGCACCAGCCCTGGACGCGGGCGGCGTGCAGCAGCCCCAGGGCCAGAGCCAGGTCGGTGCCGGGTCGCGGTGCCAGGTGCATGCCGCCGCCCGAGAGCGCGGCCTGGGCGGTGGCCGAGCGGCGGGGGTCGATGACGATCAGGGCGGGCGCGGACAGGTGGCCCATCATCGGCGGCATGGTCTCGGCCGGGTTGGCCCCGGCCAGCAGGACCACCTCGGCCTCGCCGACGTCGGTCAACGGGAAGGGCATCCCGCGGTCCAGGCCGAAGGCCCGCGTGCCCCCGGCCGCGGCCGAGGACATGCAGAACCGGCCGTTGTAGTCGATCTGGGAGGTGCCCAGGGCCAGGCGGGCGAACTTGCCCAGGGTGTAGGACTTCTCGTTGGTCAGGCCGCCGCTGCCGAAGACCGCGACGGTGTCGGGTCCGGACTCGGCGCTCAGGGCCAGCAGGCGTTCGGCGACGTGGTCCAGGGCGGTGTCCCAGTCGGTCTCGACCAGGTCGGAGCCGCGGTCCTTGCGCACCAGGGGGCGGGTGAGGCGGTCGGGGACGGTGAGGACCTCGGCGGAGGTCCAACCCTTGCGGCACAGGCCGCCGCGGTTGGTGGGGAAGGGCGCGGGGCGGACGGCCAGGCGCCCGTCGGGCCCGGGCTCCAGGTGCATGGCGCACTGGAGCGCGCAGTAGGGGCAGTGGGTGGTGGTCATCGGTTGGCATTCTCCACGCTGGCGGCGCCGACCGGGGAGGCGGCGGGGCGGTGCAGGTAGACCGCCCAGGTGACGGCGGCGCACACCAGGTAGAAGGCGCCGAAGGCGGCGAAGGCCGGGGCGGTGGAGCCGGTGGCGGCGAAGGACTCGCGGAAGGCGATGTTGACGCCCACCCCGCCCAGGGCGCCGACCGCGCCGATGAGGCCGAGCACGGAGGAGGCCACGCGCTTGGTGCGGGCCAGGGCCTGTTCGCGGGGTTCCCCTGCGGCGACGGCGTCCTCGGCACGGGCGGCGTAGAGGGAGGGGATCATCTTGTAGGTGGAGCCGTTGCCCAGGCCGGTGAGGACGAACATCACCGCGAACGCGCCGATGAACAGGGCCAGTTGGGCGGCCTGGACGGAGAGCACCAGGACGGCGGCGCAGGCGGCCATGGCCAGGAAGACCCACAGGGTGACGCGGGCCCCGCCCAGGGAGTCGGCCACCCGGCCGCCCACGGGGCGGATGAGGGAGCCGATGACCGGGCCGAGCACGGCGATCGCGGCGGACTGCACGGGCGCCAGCCCGAACTGGGACTGCAGCAGCAGGCCGAAGGCGAACCCGGTGCCGATGAAGGAGCCGAAGGTGCCCACGTACAGCAGCGACAGGATCCAGAAGTGGCGGTCGCGGACGGCCGACAGCTGCGCGGAGACGTCGTTGCGCACGTGGGCCAGGTTGTTCATGGACCGGTACGCCCACCAGGCGGCCAGCAGGATCAGCGGCGCGTAGAACAGCGGGACCAGGTGTCCGGCGGAGGTGGTGAACAGGGCGATGACGGCCAGGCCCACCAGTTGGACGGTGGCCACGCCGATGTTGCCGCCGCCCGCGTTCAGGCCCAGTGCCCACCCCTTCTCCCGTTCGGGGAAGTAGGAGTTGATGTTGGCCATGGAGGAGGAGAAGTTGCCGCCGCCCACGCCCGCGGTGGCGGCCAGGGCCAGCAGCAGCCAGAAGGGGGTGTCGGGGTCGCGGACGAGGAGGAAGGCGGCGGCGGTGGGGACGATGAGGGTCAGGGTGGAGATGACCGTCCAGTTGCGTCCGCCCAGGGCGGGCACGGCCAGGGTGTAGGGCACGCGCAGGATCGCGCCGACCAGGGTGACCACCGACAGGAGCAGGAACTTCTGCTCGGGGGTGGTGGAGAAGCCGTGCTCGGGGATCATGAAGAGCACGAGTACCGACCAGATGCTCCACACGGAGAAGCCGATGTGCTCGGAGGCGATGGAGGCCCACAGGTTGCGGCGGGCCACGCGTCGCCCGCCGTCGTTCCAGAACCCCTCGTCCTCGGGGTCCCAGGCGGAGATCCAGCTCTTACCGGTGCGCGGTGTGCGCGGGCCAGACTCTGAGGCCACGGCCGTGCCTTCCTGCTCGACGGCTGCTGACGAAACCGAAGGTAGGGAGCCCGCGTTGCCTGGAGGTGTCCAGCCGTAACACGCGGGAAACAGTCGGCTCACCCGGAGCGCCCGGCCTCGGTGAGAAGCCCCGTCATACCTGGTGGGATGGGGTGCGGGCGTTCGCGGTGCGACGGGTCCCACACCGGCCGGTGTGGGGCGGATCACCCCCGGCGGGCGGGCGCCCGGGTGACCGGGGTCGCTTCCCCCGCCGTGCGGCTCCCGGGAGCGGCGGACCGCCGGAAGGAGGCGCCGTCCTCGGAAGGTACCGGACATCCGTGTCGCCGAGGGGGCGGAAAGCGTGAGTTGTGGCCGGAAACCGACCGCTTTCCTCCCTAACGTGTGAGCACTGCCGTCGAGCACAAGGAGTCCGTGATGCGTGTCGCTGTGACCACCCCCACCGGCAACGTCGGCCGCCACGTGGTGACCGGCCTGGTCCGCGCGGGCGTGCGCCCGCGCGTGCTGATGCGCGACCCGGCCCGGTTGGACCCGGCGCTGGCCGACTGGGTCGACCCGGTCGCCGTGGACCAGGGCGACCGGGACGCGGTCCTGGCCGCGACCACGGGCGTGGACGCGCTGTACTGGGTGAACCCGCCGACCCTGGCCGCCGATCCGGTCGCCGAGTACGCCCGGATGGGTGCGCACGCCGCCCGTGCCGTCACCGCCAACGGGATCTCCCGCGTCGTCTTCCAGAGCAGCGTCGGCGCGGAGAGGCGTTCCGGGGCCGGGGAGATCGACGGGCTGGCCCGCACCGAACAGCTGCTGGAGGAGACCGGCGCGACCGTGGCGCACCTGCGGTGCGGTTTCTTCTTCAGCAACCTGCTGATGGAGCTGGACGCCATCCGCTCCGGCACAATCTCGGTGGTGCTGCCCGTGGACCACCCCATGCCCTGGGTGGCGCCGCGCGACATCGCCGACACCGCCGTGGGCCTGCTGCTCAACCCCGACCTGGCGGGCCGGACCGTGCGGGCCGTGCACGGCCCCGCCGACCTGACCTGGGAGCGGGCCGCGGCCGTGGTCACCGAGGTGACGGGGCGCCGCGTGCGCGCCCAACGCGTTCCCGACGAGCGCATGCGCGAGGTGCTCGCGGGCGCGGGCCTGGGGCCGGGCTCCGTCGAGGCGGTCATGGGCATGTCCACCGGGCTGCGTGAGGACTTCACACCGGAGCAGCCCCGCACCACCGCGACCACGACGCCGACCACCCTGGCCGCCTGGTGCCAGGACGAGCTGCGGCCCCTGCTGTGACCCCGCGTGCGCGGCGGCCCGGGAGCCCGGGCCGGGAAGCGTCACAGGGCGCTGGTACCAAAGGAGCGCCCCCGCCCCCTGACGAAGGAGTACCGCGCATGCGACCGGCCATCGACTTCGGCGACGGACACGACTTCGCCGTCGTCCGGACCCACCACGAGGACGAACGCGCCTGGCGGGCACTGGTACGGGCCCTGGAGTCGGAGTACGCCAGGTACAACCCGGACCTGTTCCGGTTCCTCGTCGTGGACGATCCCGGCTGGGCCGGCGCCACACCCGAGGAGGTCCTGGACGCCGTACGCGCCTCAGGCGCCGAGGCCGTGCTCGCCGTGTTCCTCGCCGACCGGGAGGCCCTGTCGGAGGCGGAGGGCTGGCCCCTGCTGACGGTGTACGTGCCCGCCCCCGACGAGAAGCCGCGGCCCCCGCACGAGACGCTGTTCCGTACGGGGCTGGACATGGTCTTCTACGTCGACAGCAACCTCTTCATGGGCAACACGGACGTGGCCGACTTCGCAGAGGGAGCGCACGAGGCCCCCGACGGGGTCCTGCGGTTCGCGGCCTTCTTCGGACCGGACCGACCGCAGTACCCCGACCTGGACAGCCCCCGTGCCTTCACCTTCACCCCGCGGTCACTGGAGTGGCTGTGGGAGGGTGACCGCTGACGCCGTGGTGTACCGGCTCCCGCTGGACCACCACCCGGGGTCCCGTGTCCGGTCCGGGGCGGAGCGGTGCTCAGGAATCGGTGTCCGGGGCGCGCATGGCGTCGGCGATCCAGGCGTAGGGCAGCGTGTCCTCCTCGGGCGGGGTCCCGTTGACCGCCGCCACCAGGGACAGGTACCGGCCGTGGGTGTCGTCGTGGACGGGGCCCGCGGAGGCGGCGTCCTCCTCGGCGATCTGGCGTTCCAACTCGGGGATCTGCCGGAACGCCTCTGCCTGCCGGTTGCGGCTCTCGGGGGTGACCGGGGTGTCGGACACCGCCGCGGCCGCCTCCATGAAGCGCGTGATGGCCTCCTGCGACCGGGGGGACCGGGGGGACTCGCCGTCGCGGTGCGCGGCCAGGACCTCCTCGATGAGCGGGACCCCGCTCTCGTACATGAACTCCTGGAACCGCGGGCTGGCGATGCTCCTGCCCACGTCCGTGGAGTAGGTGTCGCGCAGGTAGGTGCGGACCGCCTCGCGAAACTCCGGGTCCCGCACCAGGTCGGCCAGTTCGATCCAGGCTTCGAGCTGGGCGACCGTGGGGTCCGCGGGCAGGACCGGGCGCATCGCGCGCAGCCGGTCCACGAAGCCCTCGGGGACGTCGAGGCCCTCACCGACGTCGTTCCAGAAGTCGTCGATGACCTGTTCGCGCTCCTCGTCGGTCATCGAGACGAGCTTGTGCATCAGGTCGGCCTGCGCGGTCGTGCCGCCCTGCCTGATCAGGGTCCGCAGCACCGCCCTCCTGGCCCGCAGGGTGCGCTCCTGGCGCTCGACGACCTCCAGGTGGGTGGTGAGCAGGTCGTGCAGGGTCGTGCCGCCGTCGATCAGTCGGCGGATCTCCTCCAGGTCGGTGTCCAGTTCGCGCAGGGTGCGGACGAGTTCCAGGCGGGCGATGGTGTCGATGTCGTAGAGGCGGTGGCCCGCCTCGCTCAGGCGCGTGGGCTCGACGACTCCGGCGTCGGCGTAGAAGCGGACGGCGCTGACGCTCAGGCCGCTGCGGCGCGCGGCGTCTCCGATGGGGTACAGCTCGTGGTCGTGCATGGGAGCCACTGTGGTACCTCAAGCCGCTTGAGATGCAAGCCGTTGAACGCCCGGATCCGTGCCGGGTGCGGGACGGGGCCGGTCCCGCGTCCCGGCGCCGCATGACATCTGTCATGCCCGACCCGTGCGGACCGCACAGGGAACACATGACCCGGGACACTCCGTCACAGACCCGCTCCGGTCTAGGTTCGAAGCACGGAACGGCGGACCACGAGACGGCAGGGAGCCCGAGATGTTCGAGGAACGGCGTCGGCGTCGGGCCGTGCGACGGGTCGGGCCCGGGAACGGACGTCCGCTGAAGCCCTTCCGCTGGTGGCAGCAGACGTCCCGTGCACTGTTCCACCTCGCACTGGGCGACGCCGACGGTCGGCGGACGGTCTACGCCGTCCACGTCAACCACACGCAGCGGTTCTTCTCGGAAGACGGCAAGGGCAGGGCCCACCTGTACCTCGACGGCAGGCACCACGCCGAGTCCGGGCTCCCCGCCGTCTTTCCCGTCCGGGGCGGGGTGATCGAGGTGGCGGCGACGGCCTTCGGTCTCAGGCGCTGCCACTACGTCACCGACGAGGGGACCGAGCACCAGCTCGTCCCGGACCCACGCTCCGGGGAGGGGCGCCGCGCGCGATTGGACCGCGAGCACCCCGTACTGAGCCGCTGGATCGGTGTCCTCTCGCTGCTCCTGCTCGTCGTCCCCGCGCTTTTGCTCATCCCCCAGCTCGCCGAGGTGGTCTTCCAGGTGCCTCCCGTGGCCGAGCGCTTCGGGATGTTCACCTCGCCCGTTCACCTGCCCGTGTGGCTCAACACCGCGCTCACGCTCGGCGCCGCGGCGGCCAGCACGGAGCGCGCGCTGCGCCTGCGCTACAACTGGCTGCTGGACTCCGCGGCCCAGGGGTGAGGGCGGACGCCCGGCCAGCGGTTCGGACCGGGCGTCACCGCCGTCGTGGGGTGCGACGGCCCCGTCGGGGGCCGAAGGCCGGGTGCGCAGTCCCGGGCGACGGCTATTCGCCCTTGTCGGTGGTCTTCTTGCCGCTGGCCACGCCGAAGGCGACGCCCATGCACAGGCCCATCGCCACACCGAGCGCGAGGTTGTCCATGAGCAGGCCGAAGGAGGTGCCGAAGCAGACGCCGAGCGCCAGCCCCAGTGCGAGGTGGTTGTTCTTGTCCTTGTCCTTGTTCATGCGTCCCCTTTGTGGCCGTGTGTCGGTTCTTGGACGCGGGGGCGCCGTCCGCGGTTCCCCGTGGGAGGGCTCCGGCTCACTGCGGTGGCTCCAGGGGCGCGGCGACGTGCTTGCGGGCGCTGTCGTAGATGATCTGGCTGCGGAAGCTGGTCACCTCGCGGCGCTGGGTGAGCCGGTCGATGAGGAAGCTGTGCAGCGCGTCCAGGGAGGGCACGGACACGTGCACCAGGAAGTCCTGCTCCCCCGCCACGACGTAGACCGCCAGCACCTCGGGCAGGGCGAACATCGCGCCCTTGAAGCCCTCGATGACCTGGCGGCTGGGCGGGCGCAGCTGCACCGACACGAAGGCCTCCACCTCCCGGTTGAGCGCGGCCGGGTCGATGTCGGCGTGGTAGCCCCGGATGACCCCGCGCCGGTGCAGCAGGCGCACGCGCTCCAGGCAGGTGGAGGGTGCCACGCCGAGCTTGTGCGCGAGTGCGCGGTTGGTCTGTCGCGCGTCCTGCTGGAGTTCGCGCACGATCGCCGAATCAAGTTCGTCCATGACCTCCACGGTAGTCCTCTGGGCGAATAGTATTCGGAGTCAGGGCCATGAGTGCACTCGTATGGCTAGGTTCTGCACCGTTCGCAAGCCATATGAACGGGGTAATCATGGGGATGTCCACCAAGATCGTCGTCGTCCTGCGCGAGGGCCTGGAGCCAGCGCTCGCCGCCAACGCGGGGGTGGTGCTCGGCCTGGCGCTGGGCGGACGGATGGAGAACTCGCTGGCCGCCGACGGCAAGGACGCGGGCGGCGGCCTGCACGCCGGACTCAACCCGCACCCGGTGCCGACCCTGGTGGCCTCCGCGGAGCAGCTGCACGTGCTCAAGGCCGGGGCCGACGAGCGCGACCTGACGGTGGTGGGCTTCAACGAGGTGGCCCGCCGCTCCCGCGACTACGTGGAGTACCTGGACGCCCTCGCGGCCACCGAGTCCCAGGACGTGGAGTACGTGGGGGTGGCCGTCTTCGGGGCGCGCAACGCCGTCAACAAGCTCACCAAGAAGCTGGCGCTGATGCGCTGAGGCCGGTGCTTGCGGTGCGCTGGGGCGCGGGTGGGGGAACCCGCGCCCCAGCGCCCTGCCGGGGGAGGGACCTGTTCTCCCTCGGCCGTGCGGCGGAGAGGAGAGGGGTGCGCGGTGGGTCGGGCGCCGCCGGAAGGGGCGCTTCCTGGAGCGTTCACGCGCCTCCGGTGAGCTCCTCCAACTCCTGGTAGGAGGACACGGTGCGCAGCTGCCGCTCGGTGAGGCGGTTGATCCGGGCCTTGGCCGCCCGCGCCCGCGCCCCGGTCGGCAGGAGGCCCCGGTGGATCTCGGGCAGACCCAGTTCCCATCCGCACACCGCCGTGGCCGGATAGCGGTACCACTGGCGCACGACCACCGAGCCGACCCGGATCGCGTGTTCGTTGCCCGGGGGAACGTTCGGGCGGTCGGGTTCCCGGCCCAGGTAGCGGTGTCCGTCGGCCAGGTCGCAGGGCCCGCAGCCCGGTTCTCCCGAGCCCAGTGCCCGCCCGCACTCGGGGCACACCAGGCGGTCCATGGCCGCGTCCACCACCCGCCAGGAGAACTGGCCGGGGTCGGAGAGCACGAGTTCGGCCAGATGGCGTTCCGCGTCGCTGTCCGGTTCGGCGTCCCACTCGGCGCACGCCTCAGCCCAGGCGCGGTCGGTCTCCGCGCGGATGAGGCGCATGGTCTCGGCCAGTTCCGGGGTGCGCCAGCCGTCGCGGGTGGGTGCCATACCCCGGACGCTAACCTGCTCGGACCCTCGCGTGCCACGGGTTTTGCCGGTCCTCCCCCCGGTCGGCGCCCGCGCCCACACCCGCCGAACCGGTCGGCACCGCTGGCGGGAACCGTGTTCGGGGCCGAAGGTGTTCACACGCGCCCCGTGTCGCTGCCGTCCCTGCGCTCCAGAAACCGCCCGCCTCCGCCGCCCGCGCCGGTTCGACCAGTACGGGCAGCGGAGGCGGTGAGGTCACATCACGCGACGGCGGTTCCCTCCAGTTCGACCATCAGGGTGGGGATCGCCAGCCGTGTCACCCCGAGCATCGTGGTGGTCGGCGCGACCCCGGCCGCGCCCAACCGCGACGCCAGCACGCCGTAGTGCTGGAAGAGCAGGTCGACGTCGGTGGTGTAGACGTTGAGCCGGACCAGGTTCACGAGGGACATCCCAGCCTCGCCTAGGACGGCCTCCAGGTTCTCCAGGCTCAGCGCCAACTGCGCCGCCATGTCGCCGGGGTGCCGGGGCTCGCCTTCGCCGCTCATCGCGGTCTGCCCGGAGCAGTACAGGGTCCGGGCGTTCCCGGACACGATCTCGCCCTGGTTGTACCCCATCCCCACCGACCACGTCCACGGGTTGACCACCGTTCGCTCCATCGCCACATCAGCTCCGTTCGGTTCATCGACAGGCACGTACGTCCATCGGCTCGGCGGCCGTATTCTTCGACGTCGTGCTGACAAGCCTCCCGGCAAATCACGACATCCTGTGTCATGTATTCCGGTAGGTTCTTCGTATGCGAGCTGACCGGCTGGTCTCACTGGTTCTGCTGCTGCGCCAGCACGGTCGGCTGTCCGCGGCCACGCTGGCCCGCGAGCTGGAGGTGTCCACACGCACCGTGCTGCGCGACATCGAGGCGCTGTCCGGGGCCGGTGTCCCGGTCTACGCCGAACGTGGTCGGCACGGCGGTTTCGCGTTGCTGCCCGGTTTCCAGACGGAGCTGACCGGCCTGAACCACGATGAGGCGCTCGCCCTGCTGGTCGCCGGATCACGGCGGGGCGCGCAGGCGTTCGGTCTCGGGGCGGCGCTGGCCTCGGCCATGCGCAAGGTGGTCGACGCGTTGCCCGAAGGCGATCGGGCCACCGCGGCCGGTGCGGCCCAGCGGTTGCTCATCGACCCGGAGACCGATCTGCTCTCGCGTCGACCGGCCGTCGAGGAGGTGCCCGACACCGTGGTGGCCGCGATCCGGCGGGCGGTGTTCGACGGGCACAGGCTGCGCATCCGCTACGCGGCTGTGGACCAGGACCCGAAGTGGCGCACCGTGGACCCGGTCGGTCTGGTCACCGTGCGCGACCGGGGCTACCTGCTGGCCACCAGGTCCGGCCAGGACCGCACCTACAAGCTGTCCCGGGTCCTGGAAGCCGAAAAACTCCCCGAACCCGCACAGCGGCCGGAGCGGGTCGACCTGGACCGGGTCTGGCAGGAGCGCAGCACGCGGTTCCGGACCGGCGGCGACCAGGTCACCGTGCTGGTGCGGGCGGCCCCGGAGCGGCGGGAGGACCTGGTGGGTACGGCGCTGGCCGTCCGCGCCGAGGAAGTCGACGCGGACGGCTGGCTGCGGCTGGAGCTGGCCTTCCAGGACGCGAGGCACGCCGAATGGGCGCTGTGGCAGCTCGCCACGGACGCGGAGGCCCTGGACCCGCAGTGGCTGCGCGCCTGCCTGCGCGACCGGGCCGTCGCGATCGCCGCCCGCTACGGAATGCCGTTCTGATCGGCCGACCCGCCGTGGAGGACCCGGCCCAACCCCGCCGGGCCCTCCCGTCACGTCGACCGACCGGATCAGCCGCCGTGTGCGGCCGACTGGCCGACCAGATCGGACGCGGACGCCCGCGGGGCCAGGGTGAGCCGGTCCCACGAGGCGACGTCGCGCTGGAGCTGCCGGTCGTGGGTGGCGAGCACCACCGCCGCCCCGGTGGCGCCGAGGCCCTCGGTGAGCTCGTCGACGAGGGCGATCGAGAGGTGGTTCGTCGGCTCGTCCAGCAGCAGCACGTGCGGCCGGGACGCCAGCGCCAGGGCCAGGTCGAGCCTGCGCTGCTGTCCCATGGACAACTCACGCAACGGCTTGTTGACGTCCGCCGACGAGAGCAGCCCGAGAGAGCTCAGCGAGACCGTCTCGCTCTCCCTGAGCACGCCCTTGCTGACGAGTCGTCCCAGGTGGGCGGTGAACACCTCCCGAGCACGGCGTGTCCCTGCCCGCGGTGACTCCTGGGTCAGCAGTTGCACCCGTGCGGTGCGCGCGGTGCGCACACCGCCGCCGGTCGGTTCGATCCGCCCGGCGAGTACCGACAGCAGCGTCGACTTGCCCGCCCCGTTGGCCCCGGTGACCACCAGCCGCGAACCGGAGTCGAGGGCCAGGGTGACCGGCTGGTCCAGCCGCCCCGCGACGGTGACCTCGTCGGCCCTGACCAGGGTCACGCCGGGCAGCGCCGCCAGTTCCGGCATCCGGAACCGCAGCGGGGGCGGCGGCGTGGTGACCGCGTGCGCCTCCAGGTCCTCGCGCCGACGGTGGACGGAGCGCACGAGTCCGGGCGCGCGGGTCGCCCGCTGGTGCTTGCCGGTGCCCTTGTCGGGCCGCCAGCCGCTGACCAGCCGGTTCCGCGCCTCGGACAGGTCCTGGGTGAGGCGGGCGTGCTCGGCCCGCTGCTGCTCGTACTCGGCGGCCCAGCGTTCGCGCTCGGCGCGCCGCCCCTCCTGGTACCCGGCGAACCCGCCGCCGTACACGCGGGGCCCGCCGTCGCGGCTCGGGTCGAGGTCGAGCGTCGTCGTGGCCACGTCCGAGAGCAGGGCGCGGTCGTGGCTGACGAGCACCACACCGTTGCCGTGCCCGCGCAGTTGGGCGGTCAGGAAGTCGAGCCCGGCGGCGTCGAGGTGGTTCGTGGGCTCGTCCAGCAGAAGGAAGTCGTGCGAGGCGCCCAGCAGGCAGGCCAGCCGGACGCGGTAGCGCTGGCCCACCGACAGCTCCGCCAGCGGCCGGGACCGGTCGGTGACGGCGCCCAGGTTCTCCAGGGCGAGGTCGACGCGCCGGTCGGCGTCCCAGGCGTCGAGCACCTCGGCGGCCCGGGGATCGTCCTCGGCCAGTCCCTCGGCGCTGGCGTCGAGCGCGGCCAGGGCCGCGCGGGCGTCGGCGAGTTCGACGTCGACCAGGTCCCCGACGGTGCGGCCGCCGGTCGCCCGCATCTCCTGTTCGGCGACGCCGAGGGTGCCGATGCGCCGCACGGTCCCGGAGTCGGGTTCGAGCGCACCGGCGAGGATGTGCAGCAGCGTGGACTTGCCGCGGCCGTTCTCGCCCACGACTCCCCAGCGGGATCGCGGTGTGACGGTCATGTCGACGCCGCAGAGGACCGTGCGGCCGCCGCGGTCGATGTGGACGCCGTTGGCGGTCAGTTGCGCCCGCTCACCGGCGGGCAGCACGAGTTTGGGGTTGAGGGTGGTCACTGTTCCTCCGAACAGAGCTCCGCCCGGCGCGGTGGCGTCGGGGTGTGCGGGAGCTCTTCGAGCTGACGGGAAGACCCGGAAGCGGGTCGGTGTACACGTCGGGCACCCGCGGCCACGCGGAGGTGGGGCGGGCGCTCAGGCTCGGATCAGAGGTACAGAGGCAGATGCACGGTTTCACGGTAGCAACCGGTCGGCGCGAACGGAAAGGATGTACGGGAAGCTTGTGTCCCGCGGCCGCGGTTCGCCACAGCGGTCCCACATGTTACGGATCCGGGCGCTGAAAACCGCGGATAAGGGCATGTGAGCAGGAATTCCAGGTGTTGTTGACCGCCTTACCAGTCGGGCAGACCATACTGTCCGCAGTGTGGCGACATGTCCTTCTTTGCTGTCAAAGATGGGCCTGAACAGCTGGAATGCCAGGTGGGTGCGCGTGATGACCGAATCCTTCGTGCGGGCATGCGTCCGACACGGGAAACGCCCGTCACGAAGAGAAAGGACGTGCTCATGCCTGTTCCCGCTGAGGAGATGGGATTCCTGTCCGAGGAGGAGTGGGGAAAGCTGGCCAGGGCGCTCGAAGCCAACCCCGAGCGCCTCAAGGCCCAGTACGCCGAGGCTGTCGCCGCGCACCTGCGCGACCCCCAGCCGGTGGTGCTGAAGGAGCAGCGCAACGCCCCGGCCCCGTCCAACGCCCACGCCTTCGACTTCAGCAAGACCTTCGAGGCGACCATCGTCCCGGGTGTGCTGACTCTGCGGGTCGTGGTCTCGGCCTCGACCGGCGAGAACTGGTCCGCCCACGTCAAGGTCAGTGCGGTGGTCTTCGGTACGGAGCTGGGCAGCGCCGAGGCCAACCTCTCGGCGGTCAACTCCTACGTCGAGATCCACCCCAGCGTCCTGCTGGCCAAGGCCGATCTGAGGATCGGTTTCTCCGGTGAGCGGCTGTGCTTCTTCGTGCAGGGGCAGGCCTGCTACTGGGCTCTGAGCTGGCACTGCACCTCGGTGGACGCCCACAACCTGTTCTGCCTGCGCTCCTGAGGTCGGGGCCAGGACCGGGGAGGCGCAGGTGCCCCTGCACTTCTCCGGTTCGGACCCCGTCGTGGAGACACCCTTCCCGCGCCGGTCGCCGTGTCGACGGTCAGGACGGGAGGACAGCGGCCTCCGCGTGACGCCGAACCGACGTCGTGCGGGGGCCGCCGTGTGTCCGTGCGGCGGCGGAGGCCCTCACTCCCGGCCGGTGGCGTACAGGTACAGCAGCGCGTTCATCGAGGTGCCGCTCACCAGCTGACGCCGCCTGATCAGTTCGGGGAGCCGGTCCAGCGCCACCCACTCCACGCGCTCGGCCTCCCAGGCGTCGAGCACCTCGGCGGCGTTCAGGGCCGCGCGGGCGTCGGCGAGTTCGACGTCGACCAGGTCCCCGACGGTGCGGCCGCCGGTCGCCCGCATCTCCTGTTCGGCGACGCCGAGGGTGCCGATGCGCCGCACGGTCCCGGAGTCGGGTTCGAGCGCACCGGCGAGGATGTGCAGCAGCGTGCGAACAGAGCTCCGCCCGGCGCGGTGGCGTCGGGGTGTGCGGGAGCTCTTCGAGCTGACGGAAAGACCCGGAAGCGGGTCGGTGTACACGTCGGGCACCCGCGGCCACGCGGAGGTGGGACGGGCGCTCAGGCTCGGATCAGAGGTACAGAGGAAGATGCGCGAGGTCACCGTAGCAACCGGGTCAGCGCGAACGGAAAGGATGTACCGCGGGCGCCCGTTCCGCGTCCCGCATGGCGGCGCTGTCCGGGGCTTCGCCGTCCAGCGGATGGCCGCAGAGCTCCGCGACCGCGGGGCCTGCCCCGTCCTCCGTGCCCGGCTCTTCGGGGAAACGCCGGCTGGAAGAAGACGGGTTCCTGGAGGGCGACGACGCTCCTGTGTAAACGTCAGACCGTCCTGGTAGGACTTTCCGTTCGACCTTGTGTACCGCAGAGGGAGCAGAAGACCGTGGCCGCTGCCAGCCAGTCCACCAACAAGCGAACAGTCGAGCGCTACATCGACGGGTTCAACAAGTCCGACCACGAGCAGATCCTGTCGTGCCTGACCGACGACATCGAGTGGACCGTGTTCGGCCACTACCGGATCACCGGCAAGGAAGCCTACGACGCCAACATCGAGGGACCCGACCCGGTCGGCGTTCCCCCGAAGGTGACGATCACGAGGATGGTCGAGGAGGACGACGTCGTCATGGCGGAGATGACCCTCGAAGCGCTCCAGAAGGACGGCAGCGTGATGCGCGCCGCGATGGGTGAGGTGTTCGTGATGCGCGAAGGCCTGATCCGCGAGCGCCGGGCCTACGTCGTGCCGCTGGTCGAGAACGACTACAAGTGAGGGATCGCCGCGTCGGTGGTCAGCCCGCGTCCGCCCCGCGGTAGCGGGGTGCGGCCCCGGGTTCGCGCACCAGGGGATGAAGGCACTCCACAGCTATGCCCACATGCAGGACCACGCTCCGCCGCCGGGTTCCGAGGGCCTCTAACCCCGGGCCCGGCCGGAGGTCGCGCAGCGGCTCCCCGCGGCTGCGGGAGAAGCGGCCCGTGATGTCGATGGCGCCGCAGTGACGACACAGCGCTGACCGGTACGGAAGCAAAAAAGGGAGTGCGCTCTGTGGCCGCGCTCCCCCACGGTTCCGGGAAGGCCGCACGCGGTGCGGCGCACGGGGGGGCGCTACCGGTGCGCCCCCTCACTCCCGGCCGGTGGCGTACAGGTACAGCAGTGCGTTCATCGAGGTGCCGCTCACCAGCTGACGCCGCCTGATCAGTTCGGGGAGCCGGTCCAGCGCCACCCATTCCACGCGCTCGGCCTCCCAGGCGTCCTGGGGCTCGCCGACCCTCTCCGCCGTGTCGGCGACGAAGATGTGGTGCTCGCTGTCGGTCAGCCCGCTGGAGGGCTGGACGTAGACCAGTGGGCGCAGCGCTCCCGGCCGCCACCCGGTCTCCTCCAGTACCTCGCGCGCGGCCGCCCGTTCGGGGCTCTCCCCCGGGTGCACGCCGCCCATGGGGATCTCGTATCCCCAGGTGTCGGTGATGAACCGGTGCCGCCACAGCAGCAGCGCCCGGCCCTGTCCGTCGAGCACCACGGCACCGGCGCCGGGCGGTCGGCGGATGAGCCGGTGGTCGAACCGGTGCCCGTCGGGCAGTTCGACGTCCGCGGCCCGCACGTCGATCCACGGATCGGTGTACAGGGGCTTCTCGGAGTGGACGGTCCAGCGCACGGGCGGCCCTTTCCGTTGGCGGGGAGCGGAACCACCAGAATCCCATGTCCCCGCGTTCGCGCATCCTCGTCGGTTCGTGCGGCCGGGACGGCTGGCCGCGCTGCCTCTCGCGACCACCCTGCTTGGTCGCCGTGAGCGCGGCGGGACTACGCGGGTTTCCCTGTCCGGCGGCCGGTGTGGTCCGGGCGCGCTCGGACCGGACTGTTGCCACGGTCACGTTCGCTCTGGTCCCGCCGCTGGCGGCGCACCGACGATGCGCGAAACCGGGCCCACGCCGCCTGACCAGGGGGTTGCCTGGACTTGGTGTTGCCTTTCCCACTCGCCCCAAGTGGTTTCAAACACTTTCCAAAGCCCTGACCAGCGCATACGTTGCACGGGTGAACTTTATGCGATCGATACCCAAGCTGACGTTTACCGCGACCTCCAGCCTGCTCATCACTGGCGGGCTCCTCCTGGCCGGACCGGGCGCCGCCGCCGCGGACACGGCCTCGGACAAGGAGCTCGCTGCCACCCTCAACGACAAGCTGAACGACGACATGGCCGGTCACATGACCGAGGAGCACGTCGAGAACGCCCGTGCGATGGTCGAGGCGGCGCAGGAGCGCGACCTGGACGAGGACGCCGCCGCCATCGCGATCGCCACCTCCATCGTCGAGACCCACCTGGACAACCTCGACTGGGGCGACCGTGACAGCGTCGGCCTGTTCCAGCAGCGCGACCACTACGGCTCGCAGGAGGACCGACTCGACCCCACCTGGGCCACCAACGCCTTCTTCGACGAGCTCGAGCGCGTCCACCCCGACGGCAGCTGGGACGACGACCCCATGGGCCAGGTCGCCCAGGACGTCCAGCGCTCGGCCTACCCCGACCGGTACCAGCACCAGGTCGACGACGCCCAGACCATCGTGGACCACCTCTGGTAACAGACCGTTCCTGAACAGACAGGGGAGCGTGCGAACCCCGCTCTCGCATGCTCATCCGGCGGAGGCCGGTGACCGGACACCCGGTCACCGGCCTCCGCCGTTTCCGGCCTCCGCGCCGGGCTCTCGGGCCCCGCGCGTGCGCGGGGCCGTTTCACGCCTCCTGGCGGGCGGCGTTGGCGGCGAAGGCCTCGCGCAGGTACACGCTCAGCCCCTCGGCGTGGGCGTCGACGGTGGCGGTGAAGCGCTCGTCGTCCACGTACAGCTGCCCCAGTCCCCGGTGGACACAGGTGGTGCAGTCGTAGAACCAGCGGGTGATGTGGGCGCGGTGCCGCTCGGCCAGGTCCATCACGGCGGGGCTGTCGGGCGCCTGCCCGTCGTTCATGGCCCCGGCCAGGGCCAGGTAGATCTCCTCGCCCTCGGCGTTGATCCGCTCCCAGTCGGCCTTGGTGTAGGAGCTCGCCCTGCGCTGGGACTGGGTGTAGGCCTCGCTGCCGCCCCAGCGCCGGCGGGCCTCCTCGGAGTGGGCGTCCACGTCGAAGTCGCCGAAGAGTTCGAGGCGTTCGGCGGCGGTCAGGTTGAGTCGCATGGTGTCGGCCTCCATCAGGCGTTCGATGCCGTGCGCCATCGTGCGCAGGCGTTCGATGCGTTCGGTCACCAGCCGGTGCTGACGGGCCAGATGCGCGCGGGTGTCGGCGGCGGGGTCGTCGAGCAGGACGGCGATCCGGTCCAGGCCGAAACCCAGTTCCCGGTAGGTCAGGATCTGCCGGAGCCGTTCCATGTCCCCGTCGCTGTAGCTGCGGTATCCCGACGGGGTGCGTCCGGCGGGAACGAGCAGTCCGATCCGGTCGTAGTGGTGCAGGGTCCGGACGGTCTGTCCGCTCATCCGGGCGACCTCGCCGACGGTGTGTCCCATCTGTCCTGGTGCTTCCTCGCTGGTGGTGACGTGTGCCCGAAGTTAGGGCCTGACGCCGCGTCAGGGTCAACCGCTTTCCTTGGCCGTGATCGCCAAGGGAGGTCTGTGGTGGTCCTCCGTTGGCTCTCCCCGGCACGAACGCGGTCCAGGCGGTGTCCGAATCCGCTCCGACGTCCCCCGCGTGCCGAAGCGCGCACTCTCGGGTGAGACGTCGCTGGGGCCGCCGCATGGGATTTCCAGGACGGTGTGAGAACACGGCGCCTGGTGGCGTCCGGGCTCTCCTTCGTCGACGTCGGCTCTACCTGGGGTCGAGACCACGGACGAAATTTGTTGTCGGGCCATGACAGATCGGTGAAAGCCGTGTCCGGCTTCCTGCAAGAAACGTGAAGGGCCTCGCTGCCACGATCACTATGCCTCTCCGGCCGACGAGGGGCGTGGGCGGACCCGTGACCCCACAGAACTGGAGACTCCCCCTGCGCATCAGGAAAGCCCTCCTCGCCACCACGCTGGCCGGCCTCATGGCGACCGGCCTGTTCGCGACCGCCAACCCCGCCTCCGCCGCCACGACGACCGCCGCGGCCCCCGCCGGGGACTCGGTGTCGGCCCAGGCCTACCGCGTCACTGCCTGGAGCAACGGGCGCACCCCGGTGCGCTCCGCACCACGCAACACCAGCAGCCAGATCAGTCACGTCGTGGCCCCCACTCCTACAACGCCGAGTGCTGGGGGCGCTACCAGGAGACCACCTGTCTCGGCTACGCCAGCGACGTGTGGATCCGGCTCCGGTTGAACTCCGGCGGCGTCGGCTGGGTCACCGCGATCGCCTTCAACGGCGACTACAAGGCCAACCTGCCCGGTGGCGCCCTGCCCTGATCGCGCCTCCGCGTCCTCCGCCTGGTCCTACTCATCGGTAACATATGGGCATGAGCCCTGACCACACCGCCGATGACTTCCGGTTCGACCGGGACACCCGTGTCGAGAAGCTGGCCGACGGCGAGTTCGCCGCCACCCTCACCGACGCCTGGACCACCTTCACCTCCCACCCCAACGGGGGCTACGTCCTGGGCGCCGCCCTCAACGCGCTGCGCCAGAACCTGAGCCAGCCCGACCCCCTGGCCGTCTCGGCGTTCTTCCTGCGCCCCGCGGCCCCCGGCGCGGCCACCGCGAGCACCGAGGTGGTGCGCGAGGGACGCCGCACCGCCACCGGCCAGGTCCGCCTGGAGCAGGGCGGCAAGGAGATCGTGCGCGCCACCGCCACCTACGGCGATCTGTCCCCCGACCCCTCGGCCCGGGTCCTGACCCTGGACGAGCCCCCGCGCCTGCCCGCCCCCGAGGACTGCCCGGTCCCGCCCGAGTTCGACAACCCCGAGGGCCTGGGCATCGCGCGCAGCGTCGAGTACCGCTACCCCGGGCGTCCGGGCTGGCTGGACGGACGCAAGGACGGCCGCCCGCACGCCGAGTTCTGGATGCGCTTCGCCGACGGGCGCGAGCCCGACACCCACGCGCTGGCCTCGATGGTGGACTTCGCTCCCCCGGCCGTGCTGGAGATCGGCGAGTTCGCCACGATCACCGTCGAGCTGAGCGTGCACGTGCGTGCCAGGCCCGCCCCGGGGTGGCTGGCCTGCCGGGTGTTCACCAAGCACGTCTCCGGCGGCCTGCACGAGGAGGACATGGAGATCTGGGACGGCACGGGCACACTGGTCGCCCAGTGCCGCCAGCTGGCCATGCTCCTGTAGCCGCCGTTCCCCATGCGGTGGAGGGCCCGCGAGGACCCGACGAGGCACGAAAGCCCCCGCGCGACGTCTGAGTTCCACCGGTCGTTGGGCGGGGGCTTTTCGCTGCCTTTTTCGGTTTCCCTTCATGCACTTGTGTCACGGGGCGAGTTGGCGTGTTTTTCGACTTCGAGGCCGCCCGAAATTTATTCATAAGAGACATGGAAGGTCGCGCCGCAAATATGGGAACTGCGCAGTGAATTCGGCTGCCCATCGATGAACGCGCAGTGAAAGGAAAACAAACAATGCCACGCAGGTCGATGAAAACTCTCGGGACCCTGGCGGCCGCCGCGGTGCTCACCGTCGGCGTCGGCCTCCCGGCCGCGCACGCCGACTCCGGTATCCGTGTCGTGTACGGGGGCGGTGAGAACGACGGTGCCTCCAACGAGGAGTGCGCCGGGCAGTGGCTCCACGCCACGAACCAGTTCCGCCTGCAGGACCGGGACCTGGCCGACGACGACTGGTGCTACATCGACTACCGGTTCGAGGGCAGGGACAACACCGGGCGGTACTCGATCCCGCAGGACCAGAGCAGCGGGTGGTACTACTCGAACACGATCGACAATCCCGGCGCGGTACCGCGCATCGAGTTCAAGGTCTGCCAGGAGCGCCAGAACGACCCTGACCTGTGCCTGAACTGGCGCACGTACAGGACCTGATTCTCCGCGGCCGGAAACCGCCACTGACCAGCCGGGCGCCGGGTGTTCGGTGAGTGCCAGAAGGGCTGCGGAGTGACCACGGCGGCTCCCGCGCGACAGAAGTGTCGCGCGGGAGCCGTGTTCGCCACCTGCTTCTCGTCAGCGCGATTCTCGGTGCCGACGGGAGCACCGGATTCGGCGGGACCGGTGGCCGGGCCGCCGGCCCCCACCTCTCCCGCGCCCGGGTCAGACCACCGCGCGGAAGTGCGTGGTCAGGCGCTGGTCCTCGTCCAGGATGTGGAAGGCCACCCCCGGGGGCTGGTCGCGGTTGGCCGCGGGCTCGCCCTCCCAGGGCATGCGCAGCGTCCACGTCACGCCGGGCGCCAGCAGCAGGGGCCGCCCGGCGAAGGTGGTCGCCCCGCCGGTGTGGGCGTGCCCGACCAGGATCCCCGCCACCCGGGGGTGGGCCCGCAGCAGCCCGGCCAGGTCGTCGGCGTTGTCCAGCCGCATGGAGTCGGGCAGCGGGTGGTGGACCCGCACGGGCGGGTGGTGCAGGGCCAGCAGGGCGGGCCGGTCGTCGGGAAGGGCGCCCAGCGTCTCGTTGATCCACACCAGGGTGGCCGTGTCCAGGTGGCCGCCGTCCTTGCCCGGAACCGTCGAGTCGCAGGCCAGCACCGCCGCACCGCCCACCTCGTGCACCTGGTTGAACGGTGCGGTGGACGGCTCCCGGCCCAGCAGCGACCCGCGCATCCGCTCGCGGTCGTCGTGGTTGCCGGGGCAGACCAGCACGGGGAAGGGCAGGTCCAGCAGCCGGGCCGCCTCGCGGTACTCCTCGGCGCTGGCGTGGTCGGCGATGTCGCCGGTGACCAGGAGCGCGTCCGGTGCCTGGGCGAGGCCGCGCAGGTACTCCACGGTCCGGGCGGCGCGCCCGGTGGTGCGGTCGGTCCCGTCCAGGTGCAGGTCGCTGATGTGGGCGAGCAGGAGCGTCATGGCCGTCCTTCGTCGGTCGCGGGTGCGTCACGCCCTCCGGGACCGCGCGGACCTGCCGGTCCTGCCGCTGGGAGGGCGCACGGAACCCGTGTGGCCGGGACCCCTCGGCTTCCGCTCCGCGCCCGCCCCAGGCCGTTGACCGGCCGTTTCCCGTCGGGTGAGACGAGGCTATTGCGCACGCTGCGGGCGGGACAGGGTGGTTGTCCACCCGCGATCGGCGGCCGCGGTCCCGGACGGAAACCGGGGCGACCACAACAATCTCTGTGTTCAAAACGACCAGAAGATTTACCGGTCGGCAAACCGTGGGTCATGCTCTCGAAACCGGTGCGGATGCGACCGGCGCCACGGAGCGGTGTAACGGCCGCCACGCTCCCGCCTCGGGCGGTCCGTCGGCCCGCGAGCGCCCGCCCGCACCGCGGACCGGCAGCAACGGAGAGAGCCACCCCATGAGTATCCAGCGCATTCTGCGCGTCGGCGGCGCGGTCGCCGCGGCCGTCGTCATCGGCGCCGCGGCGGTCAACGCCTCGTCGACCGGCGGCGACGGCGCCGAGGCCGTACGCAGCCGACTGACCACGATCGTGCCCGCCGCGCCCGGCGGCGGCTGGGACCTGGTGGGGCGCGAGGCGCAGAACGCCTTCCGCGAGGGAGAGATCGTCGCCAACAACCAGGTGGTCAACGTTCCCGGAGCGGGCGGCACCATCGGCCTGGCCCAGGCGGTCCGCCAGGAGGGCCGGGCCAACATGCTGATGGTGACCGGCACCGTCATGATCGGCAGCATCATCGTCAACAACTCCTCGCACGACCTTCAGGACGTCACCCCCATCGCCCGGCTGGCCGACGACTACGAGGTGATCGTGGTCCCCGACGACTCCCCGTACCAGGACATGGGCGACCTGGCCGAGGCCTGGCGGGAGGACCCGGGCGGGATGGCGGTCGGCGGCGGTTCCCTGGGCGGCACCGACCACCTGCTGGCCGGGCTGGTGGCCTCCGACGTCGGCGTCGACCCCCAGGACGTCAACTACATCGCCTTCTCCGGCGGCGGCGAGGCGCTGACCTCGCTGCTGTCGGGCAGTGTCGACGTCGGCATCAGCGGCTACAACGAGTTCAGCGACCAGATCGAGGCGGGCAACGTGCGCGCCCTGGGCGTCTCCGCGCACGAGCGCGTCGAGGGCATCGACGTCCCCACCCTGGCCGAGCAGGACATCGACGCGGTCCTGCCCAACTGGCGGGGGTTCGTGGCTCCGGCCGGCATCACCGAGGAGGAGCGCGCCGAGCTGACCGCGATCGTCACCGAGATGCACGACACCCCCGAGTGGACGCGGACCCTGGAGCGCAACCGCTGGGACGACACCTTCCAGACCGGCGAGGAGTTCGAGGAGTTCCTCGCCCTGGAGACCGAGCGCATCACCACCATCACCGAGGAACTGGGCCTGTCTTGAGTACCGACGCCACCACCCCCACCCGGGCGACGGAGCCCGCCGCCCCGCCGCCCCGCCCCTCCTGGTGGCGGGGCAGGTCCGAACTGCTGGTCGCCGCCCTGGTGCTGGGCATCGCCGGGTTCATCGCCGTGCAGACCGCCGCCATGCCGGTGCCGCCGGGCACCGAACCGCCCGGTCCGCGCTTCTTCCCCACCCTGGTCGCGATCTTCATGGGCGCCACGGGCATCGCCCTGGCGGTGCAGGTCGTCCTGCGTCCGGCCCGCACCGCCGACGTACCGACCACCGGGGAGAACCCGGACGCCGCCACCGACGCCACCGACGGGAGCGCCCCCTCCGGTGAGGAGGGGCCCGTCCGCATCGACTGGCGCTGCCTGGGGATCGTCGTCGCCTCGCTGACGGTGTTCATCCTGCTCCTCCAGCCGGTGGGCTGGCTGCTGTCCGCGGCGCTGCTGTTCTTCGGCGTCGCCCACGCCCTGGGCAGCCGCCGCTTCCTGTTCGACGCCGTGCTGTCGCTGGTGTTCTCCTCCGTCATCCAGCTCGCCTTCGTCGCCGGTCTGGGCCTGAACCTGCCGGCCGGAATCCTCGGGGGCATCTTCTAAATGGACGTTCTCAACAACCTCATGGCGGGGTTCGCCAACGCGCTGAGCCCCGAGTACCTCTTCCTGGCGCTGCTGGGCGTCATGCTCGGCACCGCCGTGGGCGTGGTGCCCGGCCTGGGCTCCTCCATGGCCGTCGCGCTCCTGCTCCCGGTCACCTTCCACCTCGATCCCACCGGCGCGTTCATCATGTTCGCCGGTGTCTACTACGGCGGACTGTTCGGTGACTCCACCGCCGCCATCCTGATGAACACGCCGGGGCAGGCCTCGGCCATCGCCACCGCCATCGAGGGCCACAAGATGGCCAAACGGGGGCGGGCCCCGCAGGCGCTGGCCACGGCGGCGATCGGCGCGTTCATCGGCGCGATCGTGTCCACCACGCTGGTGGCGTTCTTCTCACCGGCCATCGTGCAGCTGGCGTTGCAGTTCGGCCCCGCCGAGTACTTCGCGCTCACCGTCTTCGCGTTCGTGGCCACCTCCGCGGTGGTCTCGCACTCGGCCGTGCGCGGCCTGATCGCCCTGGGCATCGGCCTGGCCATCTCGATGGTGGGCATCGACGGACTCAGCGGCGCCGAGCGCTTCACCCTGGGCGTGCCCCAGCTCTTCGAGGGCTTCAGCATCATCACCGTGACCGTGGCGCTGCTGGCGATCGGCGAGGTGCTGCACGTGGCCGCCACCGCCCACGCGGGCGGCGGGGCCGGTGGCGGCCTGCGGCGCAGCGCCACCCCCTGGCTGAGCCGCGCGGACCTGCGGCGCACCCTTCCGGCCTGGATGCGCGGAACCCTGTTCGGCCTGCCGTTCGGGTCCATCCCGGCCGGCGGCTCGGAGATCCCGACCTTCCTGGCCTTCGGCAGCGAGCGCAAGCTCGCCGCACGTCGGGCCCGGCGCGGCAAGGGCGAGGACGAGTTCGGCAACGGCGCCATCGAGGGCGTGGCAGCCCCGGAGGCGGCCGCCAGCGCCACCGCCGGAACCGCGATGGGCACCCTGCTGGGCCTGGGCCTGCCCACGTCGGCGACCGCCGCGATCATGCTGGCCGCCTTCCAGCAGTACGGCATGCAGCCCGGTCCGCTGCTGTTCGAGCGCGACGGCGACCTGGTCTGGGCGCTGCTGGCCAGTCTGTTCATCGGCAGCGTCATGCTGCTCATCCTGAACCTGCCCTTCGCGCCGCTGTGGGCGAAGCTGCTGCTGGTCCCCAAGCCGTACATGTACGCCGGGATCGCCGTGTTCTCGTCCCTGGGCGTGTACGCGGCCGCGTCCTCCATGGTGGACCTGTGGCTGATGCTGCTCCTGGGTCTGGTGGCTCTGATGATGCGCCGCTTCGACATCCCGCTGGCCCCGGTGCTGATCGCGGTCGTCCTCGGGCCGGTGGCCGAGACGGAGCTGCGCCGCGCCCTGGCCGTGGGGCAGGGCGAGGTGTCGGTGCTCGTGGACAGCGGGATCACCCTGGGCATCTACGGGCTGCTGCTGACGATCGGCCTGATCGTGGCCGTCGGCCGACTGCGCGCCCGGCGGGCCGCGCGTAAGGACCACACCCCGGTGGAGGCGGGCCGCGGCTGACCCCGGCACGGCCCCCTCGGGCGCGGCGGCACGGACCACTCCCCCGTGCCGCCGCGCCGTTTCTGTTCAGGCCCCGGCCCGGTCGGCCGCCGACCGGATGTTCTTGCTCACCCTCGGAAACGGGACGTGCAGCGAACGTCTCGCAGAAGTCTCACGACCGGCCGTCTACGAGAGGCCCCGCTGGTCAAGGACTCGCCCGATCCTCGATCATTCCTCGGCGTTCGACCCTTGCGGTGGGCCGGAGGCCAGGACGCTGGTGACGAAGTCCGCCAACTGTGACCGCATTCTTTCCCGCGGAATGCGCTCTTCTCCGGCCAGGTGCTCGACGAGGTCGGCTCGTGTGGCGGCGAGCAGGGCGTGGGCAGTGAAGCCGCTGTCGGCCAGGCCGGGGGTCTGCTCCAGTACGGCTCGGAGCAGGCGGTGCCACCGCTCGTAGTGCTCCGCCCGGTACGGGCTGCTCTTCCCTCCTTCCTCCAGGGCCAGCGCGAGGCGCCGATTGTCGAGTTTGAAGCACAGGACGGCATCGAGCAGGGCGGGTACGCGATCTCGCGGTGGGGTCGCAGGCCCCAGGGGTGGCGGGCCGGTCTCGACGGCCTGCCTGATCGGTTCGAGCCGAGCCTCGTACAGCGCGCGGAGCAGCCCAGCGCGATCGCCGAAGGCCCGGAAGAGTGTGCCCTTGCCAACGCCGGCCGCAGCCGCGACGTCGGCCATGGTGACGTCCTCGGGACTCTCGCGGCGGGTGAAGAGGGCGTCGGCGGCCGCGAGCACGGCCTCCCGGTTGCGGATGGCGTCCTTGCGAGACGACTGGCGTTCGGGCATGCCGCTCCTTCCACTTGTAAAACGGACCCGTGGTCCATATCGTTGAAACGGACCCGAAGTCCGGATTCTATGATGTGGAGGATACCCATGTCCGCACCGACCTCCCCGGAGGTTCTGTACCGCCACAGCCTGCGGCTGCTGCTCGACAAGGACATACCCGCGTGGGTCGCCCTGTGGGCCGAGGACGGCCTCATGGAGTTCCCCTTCGCCCCCGACGGCTGGCCCCGGCGCCTGGAGGGCAAGAAGGCCATCGCCGCCTACATGCGCCACTACCCCGACCACATTGACCTGCACGACTTCCCCGACCTGCGGATCCACCAGACCACCGATCCACAGACCATCGTGGTCGAGATGCGCGGCGTCGGCCGCTTGGTGGAGAGCGACGCTCCCTTCGACATGACCTACATCGCCGTCGTGACTGTTCGAGACGGACACCTCACCTCCTACCGCGACTACTGGAACCCGCTCGCCGTCCAGGAGCCCGGCGCCGACTTCACCGGGAGCAGCCGATGACCACCACCGGCACCACACTGGTCATCGGCGCCACCGGCACCACCGGAAGCCGTACCGCCGCACAGCTGACGGCTGCGGGTCACCGCGTCAAAGCCGCCAGCCGCCGGGCCACCCCGGTCGCCGACGCCGAGCCGGCCCCCTTCGACTGGTACGACCCCGCTACCCACGCGGCCGCCCTCGACGGCGTCGGCCGCGTCTACCTCATACCGCCACTGGGCGACTCCGACCCCGCGGCGACCATGCTGCCGTTCCTCCAGCAGGCCCGCATCGCCGGCGTGCACCGCGCGGTGCTGCTGAGCTCCTCGGCCATCCCCGAGGGTGGCCCGGCGGTGGGAACTGTGCACCAAGCCCTGCCCGATCTCTTCGAACAGTGGGCGGTACTGCGGCCCTCGTGGTTCATGCAGAACTTCACCGGCACGCACGCGCATGCTCGCAGCATCCGCGACGAGGGCATCATCTGGACCGCCACCGAAAGCGGCCGGATCGGCTTCGTTGACGCCGAGGACATCGCGGCCGTCGCCGTGCACGCTCTGACCGACGAGCGAGCCCCCAACGCCGATCTCCTCCTCACCGGACCCGAGGCACTCGGCTACGACGACATCGCCGCGACCATCACCGAGGTCACCGGCCGACCCGTGGCCCACCGCCGTCTGTCCTACGAGCAGATGCGCGATCGCCTCACGACGCAGGTGCCGGTGGAGTTCGCCGCGATGCTGGCCGACATGGACCGTGCCATCGCCGAAGGCGCGGAGGACCGCATCACCGACACCGTCCAGCGCCTCACCGGTCGGCCCCCGCGCACCTTCCGAGCCCTCCTTGAGAGGGAGACGCGATGCAGCATCTGATGTTCCAGGACGATCAGCGGTTCTGGTTCGAGACCCTGCGTCATCTCGGCCGGGCCGTCCACGGAGGCTCGGGCGTCGGTGAAGTCGTCACACCCGTGCGGTGGCCCGCCGCGCGGGACCTCGGCTCCGCGCGGACTTCAGGGCGCCTCGCGGGCCTCGTGTTCGTCCCTCCGTGGGCGCACGCCCGCGATCGCGATGTCCAGCAGGCGGCCCGCCTGCGCGCCGTCGGGGTGGTCCTCGGTGGCGAGCGAGATGGCGCTGACGAGCGCGACCAGGTCCTCGGCGCGCACACCGGGGCGCACCGCCCGCGCCTGTCGGGCGCGGTGCAGGAGTTCTCCGGCCGCGGTGGTGATCATCGCCGCGCAGCCGTCGTCGCGCTCCAGCAGGTCGGCGTCCCGGCCGTCCCGCAGCAGCGAGGCGGCCAGGCCTCGGCTGGCCTCGGCGTAGGCGTTGAGGTCCCGCAGCCAGGCGGAGAGGGCGTCGCCCGGCTCGCGCGTGCGGGCGTGTTCCCGCGCCCTCGCGCAGAGCGCTTCGACCCGGTCGTGGAAGACGACCTCCAGCAGAGAGCGCCGGGAGGGGAAGTGCCGGTGCAGGGTCGCCGAGCCCACTCCTGCCCGGCGGGCGATCTCCTCCAGTGAGGCGTCGACGCCGTGGGCCGCGAACGCCTCCTCGGCCACGGCGACGATGCGTTCGTAGTTGCGCCGGGCGTCCGCACGCAAGGGCCTTCGCGCTGTGCTGTCGACCACTGTGACCTCCTGCGTTTGCTAAGTGGGGTGCCTCTCCGGTTATCTTAGCGGAGCGAAGTGGGGGGCCACCCCACTTATTGCGGTGAGACGTCCGGGAAAGGACAGCCATGCGTGTGGTGCAGTACGACCGATTCGGCCCGCCCGAGGTGCTGTGCGTCAACGAGGTGCCCACGCCGGACCCGGGAGAGGGCGAGGTGCTCGTCGAGGTGCACGCCGCGAGCGTGGACGCGGGTGAGGTCGCCTTCCGCTCGGGCAGGATGCGCGGGATCACCCGCACCGAGTTCCCCCGGGGCGTGGGCGGCGACTTCGCGGGCCGCGTCGCGTCGGTGGGCGCCGGAGTGCGCACCTGGCGGGCCGGGGACGCGGTGTGGGGGCTCATGCCGCACTTCGCCTTCGGGGCCATCGCCGACTACGTCGCCGTCCCCGAGCAGCGGCTCGCCCGGGCTCCCGAGAACCTCGGCCTCCTGGAGGCCGCCGCCCTTCCGGTGTCGGGCACCACCGCCCTGACCGCGCTTACGGACAAGGCCCGTCTCGCATCCGGCGAGCGGCTCCTGGTCCGCGGCGCCACCGGAGGCGTCGGCAGCATCGCGGTCCAGCTGGGCAAGGCGCTCGGCGCCGAGGTCACCGCCCTCGCCAGCGCCCGCAACCTCGACTGGATCCGGGAGCTCGGTGCCGACGCGGCCCTGGACTACCGCACGACCCGGCCGCGGGACCTCGGCCGCTTCGACGTCATCGTCGACCTGGTCGGCACCGACCTCGGCGCCTACCAGGCGCGGCTGCACCGGCGCGGGCGCATGGTCGCGCTCGCCTTCGACCAGGACCGCGTCCTCAGGTCCGTGCTCGGCATCGGGCTCCGGGCCGCCGTGCGGCCCCGGCGGACCAAGCTCTTCAGCAACAACCCCTCGGCGGACCGCATCGCCGAGCTCACCCGCTTCGCCGAGGAGGGGAAGGTCCGTCCCCTGGTCGACACGGTCTTCCCGATGGCCGACGTCGCGGAGGCCCACCGCAGGCTGGAGGCGGGCGGCGTCCGCGGAAAGTACGTCATCGACGTGCGGCGCACGTAACGGCTCCACGGAGCCGCCCTCCATCCGGCCGCCCCGCGGGTCCCGGGCCGGAGCGGGTTCGGGTCCCGACCGCTCCGGTTCCCCGGCGGGGCCTTGGCCCGCCGACCCGGGAGCCGCCCCCGCGGGCCCACCCGGTGAACTCCCGGGGGATCTCCCGGGGCCCGGGTCAGGCGGCGGCGCGCGCCCCGGCCCCCCGTGCGCGCCGCCTTCGCAGCAGCACGCCCTGGCGGGGCGAGAACAGGTAGGCCAGGGTGAAGGCCGCCGACTGGGCCAGCACGATCGCCCCGCCGGTGGACACGTTCAGGTGGAAGCTGAGGAACACCCCCGCCACGGCCGCCACCACCGCCACCGCCGCGGAGATGACCAGCATCCGCTCGAAGCGGTCGGTGAGCAGGTAGGCGGTCGCGCCGGGGACGATGACCATGGCCACGACCAGGATGATCCCCACCGCCTGGAGGGCCACCACCACCGTGACCGACAGCAGCCCCAGCAGCAGGGTCTCCAGCAACCGGGGGTTGATGCCCACCGCGTGCGCGTGCACCGGGTCGAAGGCGTACAGGGTCAGGTCGCGGTGCTTGTACCAGACCACCGCCAGCACCACCCCGGCCAGGACGAGCACCTGCCAGATGTCGGTGTCCGACACGCCCAGCACGTTGCCGAACAGGATGTGCCCCAGGTCGGTCTGGCTGGGCACGCGCGAGACCAGGACCAGACCCAGGGCGAACATGGCCGTGAAGACCACGCCGATGACGGCGTCCTCCTTGACCCGGGAGGTGCGGTTGACCACCCCGATCAGGGCGACCGACCCGGCGCCGAAGACCAGCGCGCCCACGGCGAAGGGCAGCCCGAACAGGTAGGACAGCACCACCCCGGGCAGGACGGCGTGGGAGACGGCGTCGCCCATCAGCGACCAGCCCACCAGCGTCATCCAGCACGACAGGACGGCGCACGCCACCCCGGCGACCATGCTGACCAGCAGGGCGCGCCGGACGAAGTCGAAGCCCAGGGGCACCGTGAACCACTCCGCGACCGCGGTCAGCGCGTCCATGCCGTTCCCTCCTCCTCGGTGTGGATCCCGAAGGCCTCCATGAGGGTCTCCGGGCGCAGGACCTCCTCGGGGGCGCCGTACGCGACGACGCGCCGTTGGAGCAGGACCGCCTCGTCGCACAGGGCGGGCACCTGGGCCAGGTCATGGGTGGACACCAGCAGGGTGTGGCCCTCGCCGCGCAGTTGCAGCAGCAGTTCGGTGATGCGCCCCTCCGAGCGCTTGTCCACCCCGGCGAAGGGCTCGTCGAGCAGGAGCACGTCGGCGCCCTGGGCGATGGCGCGGGCCACGAAGGCGCGTTTGCGCTGGCCGCCGGAGAGCGCGCCGATCTGGCGGTCGGCCAGGTCGCTCAGGTGGGTGCGGTCCAGAGCGTGCTCCACCGCCTCCCGGTCGGCGGGGCGGGGACGTCGCCGCCGTCCCATGCGTCCGTAGCGGCCCATCATCACCACGTCGCGCACGCGTACCGGGAAGGCCCAGTCGACCTGTTCGGACTGGGGCACGTAGCCCACCAGCCCGCGGCGGCGGGCGGCGGCCCCGGTGTGCCCGAGGATCCGCACCCGGCCCCCGTCGGTGGGGACGAGGCCGAGCACGGTCTTGAACAGGGTGGACTTGCCCGACCCGTTGGTGCCCAGCAGGCCGCAGACGCGGCCGGGGGCCACGGACAGGCTCACGCCGTCCAGCGCCAGGACGTCGCCGTAGCGGACGGTGGCGTCGGTGACCTCGATGGCGGCGTTCAACGCTCCTCCCCCCGCAGCCCGGCCACGATGGCCTCGGCGTCGTGGCGCAGCAGGTCCAGGTAGGTGGGGACGGGGCCGTCCTCCTCGGACAGGGAGTCGACGTAGAGGGTCCGGCCCATGGTGGCGCCGGTCTCGCGCGCCACCGAGCGCTGGGAGCCGTCGTTGACGGTGCTCTCGCAGAAGACGGCGGGGACCTGGTTGTCGCGGACGAACTCGGTGACGGCGGCGGTCTGCCGGGGGGTGCCCTGGGTCTCGGCGTTGACCGGCCACAGGTACATCTCGGTCAGCCCCGCGTCGCGCGCCAGGTAGGAGAAGGCGCCCTCGCAGGTGACCAGGGCCCGGGAGCTGTCGGGGATCCCGGCGAGTTCGGTCTCCAGGTAGTCGCCGACCTCGCTGATCTCGTCCTTGTAGGCCTCGGCCGCCTCGGCGTAGACCTGCTCGCCCCCGGGGTCGAGTTCGGTGAGGGCGTCGCGGATGTTGTCGACGTAGACGGGGGCGTTGTCGGGGGACATCCAGGCGTGGGGGTTGGGCTGGCCCTCGTACTCCCCCGCGGAGACGGGGATGGTCTCGACGCCGTCGCTGAGCACGGCGGTGGGGGCCTGCACGCGTTCGGTGAACTGGCTGAACCAGGCCTCCAGGCCGAGCCCGTTCTCCAGGATCAGGTCGGCGTCCTGGCCGCGGACGAGGTCGTCGGGGGTGGGTTCGTAGCCGTGGATCTCGGCTCCGGGCCGGGTGAGCGAGGCGACCTCCACACGCCCGTCGGCGACGTTGCGTGCCATGTCCGCCAGAACGGTGAACGTGGTCAGGACCAGGAGCCGTCCGTCGTCGCGCTCCTGCCCGGCGGAGGAGGAGCAGGCGGTCAGGCCCAGGACAAGGGCGAGGGAGACGGCGGGAAGCCTCGCCGACCAGGAATGTGAAGAAGCCTCATCTTGAAAGTTCGGCACGCCTAACTTTTTACCACAAGAGAGCCAAACTACACATCGCGGCGGCGCGTCGCGGTCGCGGATCCGGGGCCGGAGACCCGGGTCTCCGGTCCCGGGCACCGCTGACCCACCCGGGCGGGTGAGCCGACACACGGGCGCGGCGCGCCCTCGGAAGCCGCGCTACCCGGACGGACGCCACGGGCACGCGAACGCAGCGGACCCTGCCGGAACCCGCGTCGGGCCGTCCGGCCGATCGCTGACGAGCGCGCTGCTCAGCCCAGGTCGGCCAGGGCCGTCCGGGCCGAGGCCGTCCAGCGCGGCGACCCGGCCCCGGCGGCCACGCGCAGGGCCAGCCGGTAGTGCTCCGCGGCCCGCTCGCGGCGCCCGAGCGCGCGGTCCAGGTCGCCGAGCTGGTGCGCGACCGGCCCCAGGGTCAGCAGGCCGCTGCCCGCACCGGCCAGCTCCCCGGCGGCGGGTGAGAGCAGGCGGTGGGCGCGCTCCATCGCGGGGCGGTCGCCGACGGCGGTGGCGGCCCGGGCGGCCAGACAGGTCAAAGCCTCCCTGAGCAGGCCGGGCGGTGCTTCGGGCGGCGGGGGCGCGGAATCAGGGGAGGCCAGGGCCTCGGCCCAGGGAACGTAGGGGCCCCAGTCCTGGCGCGGGTCCACCGGTGCGGGTTCGCCGACCTGAAGGCGCAGGCACAGCAGCGCCAGGGGCAGGACGCCCTGCTCCACCCCCGGCATGCCGGTGTCGGCGAGCCGCACGCTCGCGGCCCGGTAGGCGGCCTCGGCCTCCTCGGCGGATCCCCGCACGGCCGTGCGCAGCGCCTCGTACCACCGGGTGAACACCCCCACCAGCGGAATCCCGTGGCGCGAGCCCAGCCGGTCGGCGCTGGCCGCGTGGGCGTCGGCGGCGCCGAAGTCGGCGAGCGCGGAGTACGCCTGGACCAGGACGAGGTGGCCGAGCACCTCGAAGGTCACCAGGCCGTGCCGGGAAGCCAGATCGACCAGCTCCGCACCGATCTCCACGCGGCGCGGGGCCCGCCCGGCGCCCTGGAAGGACTGCATGAAGCGGGCGTTGAGCGCCAGGCACAGCAGAGCCGGGTCGCCGAGCCCGCGGGCGGTCTCCTCGGCCTGGCGGGCAGCGTCCGGACCCCGTCCGGTGGCGGCGCCGCGCAGTTCCAGGGCCAGGGCGCACAGCAGGCGGGCGCGTTGCTCCCGGCGGTCCTCGGGCAGAGCGGCCAGGGTGCGCTCGGCGGCTCCGGCGACCTGGCGGGCCAGCGCCTCGTCGTCGTTGCGCGGCCACAGGGCGGGCACGTCGAAAGCGGTGATGACCTGCGCCGTCAGCTCCACGTCTCCCAGTTCCTCGGCCGCGGCGACCGCCCGGGCGCGGTGGCGGCGAGCCTCCTCCAGGCGGCCGGTGACGGCCAGCGCCCGCACCATGCCCATGACCGCCTCCAGGCGTTCACGGACCCGCTCCTGACCGGAGCGGTCGTGGGCGGCGACGGCCTCCCGCCACAGCCGGGCCGCCTCGTGCGGAGCGAAGCGCTCCTCTGCCCGCAGCGCGGCGGCGCGCGCGTGGTGTGCGGCCCGGGCGGCCGTGGCGCGGGTGCCCGCACGACCGAAGTGGTGGGCGAGCACGTCGGCCCGGTCGGGGTGCAGCGCCTCGACGGCCTCGGCCACCGCCGTGTGCCAGTGTGCCCGGCGCGGTCGGGAGAGGTCCTGGTAGAGGGTGTCGCGCACCAGCACGTGCGCGAAGCGCAGGCCGGGTGCGCCGTCGGGCTCGTCCGGTTCCGCGCGGTCGGTGAGGAAGCCCGCCTCCAGCACCTCGTCCAGGGCGTCGAGCAGGGCGTCCCCGCCCGGGGACAGGGCCGACAGGACGTCGGGGTCGATGTCGCGGCCGATCACGGCGGCCTGCCGCAGCAGGGTCTGGGCCCCGGGCGTCAGGGAGCCCAGGCGGTGGCGGATGACGTCGCGTACTCCGGCGGGAACCGCGTCGAGTGCGGTGCCGCCCCCGTCGGACAGCAGTCGGGCCAGCTCACGGACGAAGAAGGGGTTGCCGCCGCTGCGCCGGTGGACGGTGCGCAGGGCCCGCCTGCCGACGTCGTGGCCGACCAGGGCCCGGACGATTGCGTCGGTCGCGTCCTCGCCCAGCCCGCCCAGGTAGGCGCGGGCCGGTTCGCCGGGGGCGAGCCGGGCCAGGGTCGCGGTCAGCGCGGGAAGGACCTCGCCGGTCCGGTAGGTCCCCACGAGCAGCACCGGCCCGGGGAGCGGTTCGGCGGCCAGGAAGGTGAACAGTTCCAGGGTCTCCTCCGCCGCCCGGTGCAGGTCGTCGAAGACCAGGAGGACGGGGCCGCGCCGCGAGGCCGAGGCGAGGAGGCGGGCGGCCTGGCGCAGGACGCCGAACCGGGCCGCCGCGGGGTCAGGGGCGGTACCTCCGTGCGCTGCGGGGTCCGTCCCGGTGGGGCTCGGGGCGCCGGGACCTGTGACGGGTGTTGAGACAGCGGTGTCGCCGTTCCGGCCAAGGCCAGTGGTGCCCCCGTGGACCGCGGTGTGCGTGGTGCCCGTGGTCTCCCGGTCGGTGTCCGCGGTCGCCGCCAGCACGGCGGCGATCTGCGTCCAGGGCCAGGCGGTGGGCGCACCCTCGTGCTCGGGACCGCGCCCCCAGGCCGTGGTCCACCCGCGCCCGGCCAGCCGCCGCGCGAGCTCCTCGGCCAGGGCCGACTTGCCCGCCCCGGCGTCACCGGAGACCAGCGCGACCCGGGCCGGGGTGTGCGGCGCGGCGCAGGCGGCGGCCCCCTCCAGCAGCTCCAGCTCCCGGTTCCGGCCCACGAGGGGCCGCCGGACGCGTTCGGGCGCGGCCTCCGCCCGCGACGGAACCGCGGTGACGGCGGCACGCGGGGTGAGGTGGGGCGCCTGGGCCAGGACGTCGGCCTCCAGCCGCCGCAGTTCGGGTCCGGGATCCACCCCCAACTCGTCCGCCAGGGTCCGGCGGGCCCGGCGCAGCACGGCCAGCGCGTCGCCCTGACGGCCCGAGCGGTACAGGGCCAGCGCCCACTGCCGCCAGGCGTTCTCGCGCAGGGGGTGGGCCAGGGCGTGCGCCTCCAGGACGGGCACGGCGTCGCCCGCCCGCCCCAGCGCCAGGAGCGCCTCGGCGTGCCGCTCCACCGCCAGCAGCCGCAGCCCCTCCAGCCGGTCGGCCTCGGCGCGCGCCCAGGGGTAGGCGGTGAACTCGGCGTAGGCGGGTCCCCGCCACAGTGCCAGCGCCCCCTCCAGGTCGTCCAGCGCCTCCCCGGACCGGTCCTCGGCGAGCAGCGCGCCGCCACGGGTCACGGCCGCGCCGAAGCGGCGGGCGTCGACCGCCTCGGGGCGGGTCCGCAGCGCGTAGCCCGGCGGCGCGGTCACCAGCAGCCGGGCGGGCCGCCGGGCGGGCCGGTCCGGCTCCAGGGAACGGCGCAGCGCGGAGACGAAGGTGCGCACCGCCGCCACGGAGCCCTCGGTGGGCGCCTCCCACAGGTCGTCCACGAGGCGGTCGACGGGCACGGCACGGCCCTCGGCGACCAGGAGCCGGGCCAGGACCGCGCGGTGCCGCGGCCCCTTGAGGGCGAGCGGTCCGTGCGCGCCGACGGCCTCCAGGGGGCCCAGCACACGGAAGAAGACCGCCCTCGCCTCCGTCTCCTCCCCCGTCATGGGAGCAAATCTATCCGGCCGTCCGCACCGGCCGGGGCCGCCGACGCCCCCGCTCAGCCGTTGCTCATCGGCTGCTCATCGGCCCCCGGCAGGCTCGTGGACGACCGAGTTCCCCGGCGACCGCCGGGGACCCGACTTCGACCCACCGGAGGAGACCACCGTGGAACCGAGGATCCAGGGATTCGACTACCAGCGGGTGCCCGTCGCCGAGGGCGTGGCGCTCAACGCCGCCGTCGGCGGGTCGGGCAGCCCCCTCGTGCTGCTGCACGGCTTTCCCCAGACCCACCTGATGTGGCGCCACGTCGCGGCCGACCTGGCCGCCGACCACACCGTCATCTGCCCGGACCTGCGCGGCTACGGCGACAGCGACAAACCCGCCGACACCGACGGGAACGCCTACGCCAAGCGCACGATGGCCGCCGACGTCGTCGCCCTGGCCCGCGCCCTGGGCCACGAACGCTTCGCCCTGGCGGGCCACGACCGGGGCGCCCTGGTCGCGATCCGCGCCGGGCTGGACCACCCCGACGCCGTCACCCACCTGGCCTCGCTCGACGTGCTGCCGACCCTGGACATGTGGGAGGTGATGCGCGGGGCCTCGGCCGCGGTGGGCTTCCACCTGTACCTCATGGCGCAGCCGCCCGGCCTGCCCGAGCAGCTGATCGGCGCCAGCCCGGACGCGTTCTTCGGGCACTTCCTGGACATCTGGACGCGCGACCCCGAGGCGATCCCCGCCGAGGTGTGCGCCGCCTACCTGAGGGCCTCCCGCGAGGCCGTGCCCTCGATCGTGGCCGACTACCGGGCCTCGGCCGGGATCGACGTCGAGCACGACGAGGCCGACCGCGCGGCCGGGCGGCGCCTGGCCATGCCGGTGTCGGTGCTCCAGCAGGACTGGGGTGCGGCGCTGGGCTACGACGCCGCAGCGGTGTGGCGGGCCTGGGCGCCCGACCTGCACCACAGCACGGTGACCTGCGGCCACTTCATGGCCGAGGAGGCCCCGGCCGAGGTGGTCGGGGCGCTGCGCGACCTCCTGGCCCGGTAGGCGGGTCGCGGGGCCGGGCCGCGGCGGGCTCTGTCAGAATTCCCCGGAAAAAGATCGGTGGACGTGTCGATCCGCGGCACCCCCCGTTCGACCTAGGGGTGAAAGGGCCCACAAGGGGCCCGTGGCATCCAGGGAGACAGAGCCATGAAGTACATGCTGATCATGCGCGCCACCGACGAGGCCTTCGCGGGGATGGGCGAGATCGACTTCGACGAGATGCTCGCGACCGTGGGCCGGTACAACGAGGAGATGATCAGCGCTGGGGTGCTGATCGCCGCGGAGGGCCTCGACGACGCCGCCGAGGGCGTGGTCGTCGACTACTCCTCCGAGCCGCCCGTGGTCACCGACGGCCCCTACGGCGAGACCAAGGAGCTGTTCGGCGGATTCTACATTCTCAATGTGGCCTCCAAGGAGGAGGCCGTGGAGTGGGCCAAGCGATCGCCGATGACCGGCCCCGGTTTCAAGACCGAGATCCGCCGGGTCACCACGATCGACGAGTTCCCGCAGGACAACGAGTGGATCCAGAAGGAGCGGTCGTGGCGCGAGGCCACCGGCCAGCTCTGAGCGGACCGACCGGAGATGGCTGACCCCACCGGCCGCGAGGCCGTAGCCGCCGTCTGGCGGATCGACTCGGCGAGGATCGTCGGCGCGCTCGCGCGCTACACCGGCGACTTCGCGCTGGCCGAGGACCTGGGCCAGGAGGCGCTGGCCGAGGCGCTGGTGACCTGGCCGCGCGAGGGCGTGCCCCGCAACCCCGCGGGGTGGCTGCTCACCGTCGGCCGCCGCCGCGCGATCGACGCGTTCCGCCGGCGCTCCGCCCTGGACGACAGGTACGCCGTCCTCGCCCGTGACCTGGGCGAGGGCGGCGCCGCCTCGGGCAACGCGCCCGCCGACCCCGCCCGGGAGGCCGGGGACGTGCTGTGGGATCCGGACCGGATCGACGACGACGTGCTCGCGCTCATGTTCACCGCCTGCCACCCCGTGCTGTCGCGGGAGGCCAGGGTGGCGCTCACCCTGCGCGTGGTCGGCGGTCTGACCAGCGACGAGATCGCCAGGGCGTTCCTGGTCCCGACCGCCACCGTGCAGGCCCGGATCACCCGGGCCAAGAAGACCCTCGGGGCGGCCCGGGTGCCCTTCGAGGTGCCCCCGGCCGAGGAGCGGGCCCAGCGGCTCGGCTCGGTACTCAACGTGGTCTACCTGATCTTCACCGAGGGCTCCTCGGCCAGCTCCGGCGGCGACCTGCTCCGGCTCGACCTCGCGGGCGAGGCCCAGCGCCTGGCCCGGGTGCTGGCCCGGCTGGTTCCCGACCAGTCCGAGGTCCACGGCCTGCTGGCGCTGCTGGAGCTGACCGCGGCGCGCTTCCCCGCCCGCACCGGGGCGGACGGGCGGCCGGTGCTGCTGGAGCACCAGGACCGCCGCCGCTGGGACCGCGCCGCGATCCGCCGTGGGCGAGCCGCCCTGGCCCGCGCCGGGAAGGTCGGCCGGGGACTGGGCGCCTACGGCCTCCAGGCCGCGATCGCCGAGTGCCACGCGCTCGCCCCCTCGGTGGAGGAGACCGGCTGGGAGCGGATCGTGCTGCTCTACGAGGCGCTCGGCCGTCTGGCGCCCTCCCCGGTGGTGGACCTCAACCGGGCGGTGGCGGTCTCCATGGCCCGGGGACCGGCCCCGGCGCTGCGGGCCGTGGACGAGCTGGCGGCGGCCGGGGCGCTGGCGGACTCCCACCTGCTGCCGAGCGTGCGCGGGGAGCTGCTCGTGCGCCTGGGCCGCACCGGCGAGGCGCGCACCGAACTGGAACTGGCCGTGCGCCGGTGCGGCAACGAGCGCGAGCGGGAGGTGCTGGAGCGCAAACTCGCCGACCTGGGCTGACCGGCCCGCACCCCCGGAGAGCGCCGCGCCACGGCCTCCCCCGGCCCTGCGGTCCCCCGGCGGACCGGGCTGACCAGGGACGGCGCTCCCGCAAGGCCGGAGCACCGTCGTACCTCAGTACTATGGTCGCTCCGCTCGCATGGAAAACCGCTGTCCCTGCGGGCTTTTCGACGTCCACGGGGTCACGACGGCCCGCACCGCAAGGGAGTCCGATGGGGGCCGAGCCGCACCGCACACTGCGTGGCCGCTACCAGCTGCTGGCCGAGATCGGCCGGGGCGGGATGGGCCGGGTCTGGCGGGCCCACGACACCGAGCTCAACCGCACCGTCGCGGTCAAGGAGATCCTCCTGGGCCCGGGCCTGGACGACCACGAGCGCGACCGGATGGCCGCCAGGGCCCGGCGCGAGGCGCAGGCCACCGCGATGGGCGGACACCCCAACATCGTCACCGTGCACGACATCGTCCAGGACGACGGCCGCCCGTGGATCGTCATGGAGTTCCTCAGCGGGCGCTCCCTGCACGCGCTGGTCCGCCAGGAGGGCCCGCGCGGCGCCCGTGTGACCGCCCAGTGGGGGCTCGCCCTGCTCAGCGCGCTGACCACCGCGCACGGGCAGGGGATCACGCACCGCGACGTCAAACCCGAGAACGTCATGGTCACCGACACCGGTCGGGTGGTGCTCACCGACTTCGGCATCGCCACCATCGCCGACACCTCCTCCGTCACCCAGACGGCCGGGGTGATGGGCTCCCCCGCCTACCTGGCCCCCGAACGGCTGGCGATGAGCCCGGCGACCCCCGCGAGCGACCTGTGGTCGCTGGGCGCGACCCTGTACCACGCGGCCACCGGCAACTCCCCCTTCCGCCGGGAGGGCATCCCCGCGACGCTGCACGCCGTCACCTCCGAGGAGCCGCCCGACGTCCTGGGGCGGGGTCCGCTGGCCCAGGCGGTGCGGGGCCTGCTGGTGAAGGACCCGGCCGGGCGGATCGACGCCGACCGCTGCCGGGCGCTGCTGACCGCGGAGGGAGGCACCGCCCCCGCGGCCTTCACGGGGCCCTCGGCCACGGCCGCGTTCGTGCCGACGCGGCCGGGGATCGCCCCCACGCGTGAGGTCCGCCCGGGGCCGGCGCCCGTGCGGCCCGGGGTCCCGGGGCCGGTTCCGCAGGCCCCCGCGGCTCTCCCGCCCCAGACGACGATCACGACGGCGCCGGGGCCGCAGCGGGGCGGGCGGCTGTCCTGGCCGATGGTGGTGCTCACCCTGGGCCTGGCCTCACTGGTGGCGGTGGCGGCGCTGGTGGTGGTGCTCGACCCGTGGGGCTCCGACACCAGTGTCGCGGCCTCCGGGGCGGGAACCGGGGACCCGGGCTCCGAGGAGTCCTCCGACCCCGGCGCCGGCGAGCAGGAGGCCGGGGACGGGGACGGGAGCGAGGAGAGCGCCCCCGAGGAGACCGGCGCGCCCCAGGAGGGCGGCGCCGACGGCGACCCCGTCCCCGGGACGACCTGGACCGAGGACCCCGAGGGCTTCGGCCTGCGGACCCCCGAGGGCTGGATCCGCCGGGTGGACGGCAGCAGCGTCTTCTACGAGTCCCCCGCCGACGCCAGCTACCTCCAGATCGACATGGCCCAGCACCCCACCGACGACGAGTACCAGCACGTCCTGGACCAGGAGCAGGGCGTGTACGACTCGGGGCGGCTGCCGGGCTACGAGCGGGTGCGGATCGCGGACGTCACCGGCGACACCGGCTTCCACTCGGCCGCCGAGTGGGAGTTCACCTGGCAGGACGAGGCAGGCGAGACGCGTCACGTGCTGACCCGCAACATCGCGGCGGCGCCCGGGGTGTACTACACGCTGGCCTGGGCGTCCACCGACGCCTCGTGGGCCGCCCAGGACGCCCAGCGCACCGCCGCCCTGGAGTCCTTCGTCCCGGCCTGACCCCGCTCCGGTCCGCCTCGGCTTCGGACCCCCGGGAGCGGGCCGTGCGTAAGGCCGGTGTCCGAAGGACAGCGCCACCACGCCCGTTCGCGAAGGACGCGGCGTCCGCTGTGCCTACTGGCCGCTCACTCGTTCGGTCGCCCCGTCTTCGGGGGTGGTCCCTCCCCGGACGGCGGGGCGGACGGATGCTTCGCGGAGGAGAACTGTCCCGTGGCGATCAGGACCACGACGAGCGCGAGCGGCACGATCCACCCGCTCCAGCCCAGGATCGTGGCCTGCGTGGTGTCGACGTGCTCGCCCGCCTTCGCGAAGAGGAGGTAGGTCCCACCCGCCCCGTTGAACGCGGCGTGCGCCAGAGCCGCGGGCCACACCGACCCCGACCGCAGCCGCAGCCAGCCGAAGACCGCGCCGACCACAACGCACATGCCGACCATCGCGGCCGCGCCGAGCCAGCCCGGTGCGTCGGGGTAGTTGTACCCGAGGAGGATGAGCGGGGCGTGCCAGAGGCCCCAGATCACGCCCGAGACCAGCAGGGCCGGGAGCGTGCCGAGCGGCATCAGTCTCGGGAGCAGCCACCCCCGCCACCCGAGTTCCTCTCCCAGCGCCGGGATGAGGTTGACGAAGGCCGCCACGGGCAGTGCGGCGAGCTGGATGGCGATCAGCGCGCCGACCGGGATCGGGATCTCGGCCGCTCCGGCGGCGCCCGCCTGCTCGTGGAGGTCCTGTTGGAACCCGGAGAGGTTGGCGAAGTCGGCCGGATAGACCCCCAGCAGCGCGCCGACCGGGAGCGCCGCCAGGACGAGCGCGATGGGCACGACGACCCCCAGCGCCGCGTAGCCGAGCAGTCTCCGAGCCGGCCTCAACGGCCACAGTCCGAGCGTCCACGCCTTCTGCCCCGGCCGCTCCACGAGGAACACGACGACGAGGGCGGCGATCGCGGGGGTCATCATCATGGCGGTGGCCACGAGCGGGAACCAGGGGCTGGTGAGTCCGTCGCCGAACCAGAGCGGGAGCGCGACGAGCCAGGCGAGTGCGAACGCCAGGGCGGTGAACACGCCGATGGAGCGCAGGTCGCGGTCGCTCATACGGGATCCGCCTCGGGTCGTGGCCGTCCTCGACACGTTCGGGGATGCGCCGGTCACGACGGCTTCCCTTCGAGGATGTGCAGACCGGCCACGGTGCGGTCGTCGCGGAACGCGATCCGTGCCGTGTAGTCGCCCGCCTCGAACGAGAGCGGCGTGTTCGTGACCGTCACGTCGCCGGCACGGGCGGCCTCCGGCTCCCCCCGCCCCTCGAAAGCCCCCGAAAGGCCGATGATCTGCGCCCACGCGGCCGCGAGCGCGTCCTGTGACAGGCCGTCGCGCATGGTCGAGTCGAACCGCTCGGTGACGTGCGACCACCTCCCGGACGCGAGGTCCTCGATCACCGAGGCGGCCAGTTCGGCGGCGCCGGGGAGCGGTGTGGTGTTCATGGGCTCTCCTGTTCTGGGGTCGATCGGTCTGCCGTAGCGCTGGAAAGCCGCCTGCCTGCTCACGCCGAGCGCGTCACCGATGACCTGCCACGTGACGCCGTCCTGGCGCGCCTGCCCCACGACGGCGCGCACGACGTCGTCGGCGGCCGCACGCATGCTCACGGCGCGCCCCAGCGAGTCGGCCCAGTCGTCGTCCCTCGTCAGGACGCGCGAGGCGAGGAACGCTTCCATGCGCGCTTTCAGGACACGCAGCGCCTCTGTCAACTTTTCTTGCATATGTAAACTATAGGTTTACAAGCAGGCCGTGCGCAAGCGGGTGGGCGAGACCGGCCACGGGGAACGGTGCCTCTCACCGGCATCCGAAGGACTTCGCGGTACGTGTGCCCCTTTTCGGCCTGTGCCGCCCGAACCCCGCCGCGGCCGCGCTCAGCTGTCCAGGTGGCGCAGCACCGCCAGCACCCGGCGGCTGTAGCCGGAGGTGTATGCCAGCCCCAGCTTGTCGAAGATCGCGTTGACGTGCTTCTCCACCGCGCTCAGCGACACGTAGAGCCGCTCGGCGATCGAGGCGTTGCTCAGCCCCTGCGCCATGTGCTCCAGGACGTCGCGCTCGCGCGGGGTGAGTCGGGCCAGCGGGTCGGTGTGGGTGGTGCGCGCCAGCAGCTGGCGCACCACCTCCGGATCGAAGGCCGCCCCGCCCCCGCGCACCCGCTCCAGGGCCTCCAGGAACTCCCCCACCTCCGACACCCGGTCCTTGAGCAGGTAGCCGACCCTGCCCGAGGCCCCGGCCAGCAGTTCGGCGGCGTAGCGCTGCTCCACGTACTGCGACAGCACGAGCACCGCGACCCCCTCGTGCTCGGCTCGGATGCGCAGCGCCGCCCGCAGCCCCTCGTCGGTGTGGGTGGGCGGCATCCGCACGTCCACCACGGCGGCGTCGGGCGCGTGCTCGGCGACCGCGGCCAGCAGCGCGTCGGCGTCGCCGACCGCCGCCGCCACCTCGTGCCCCTCCTCCTCCAACAACCGCACCAGGCCCTCCCTGAGCAGGACCGAGTCGTCAGCGATCACCAGGCGCATGGGGGCTCCGTATCGTGGTCAGGGGCAGCACAGCGCGTACCGTGGTCGGGCCGCCCCGGGGACTGTGTACCGCCAGTGTGCCGTCCAGGGCCCGCACCCGCCTGGCCAGGCCGGTCAGTCCGCTGCCCTCGGGGTCGGCGCCGCCGCGCCCGTCGTCGAGCACCCGCAGGTCCAGGGCGCCTTCGGAGTCGTCCAGGTGCACGGTCACCGCCTCGGCCCCGGCGTGCTTGACGGCGTTGGTGATGGCCTCGCGCGCCACGAAGTACACCGCCGTGGCCAGTTCGCGGGGCGGCGGGGCCGACAGGTGCGCGCGCACCTCCACCGGAAGCGGGCTGCGTTCGGCCACCTCGGTCAGCGCCGCCTCCAGGCCCAGGGTGTCCAGGGCGGTGGGGTAGACCCGCCAGGCCACCTCCCGCAGCTCGTCCAGCAGCACCCGGGTCTCGGTGTGCGCCTGGCGGACCAGCCGCGCCGTACGCTCGGGGTCGTGGCCGCGCTGGGCCCGCCCCAGCAGCATGGCCAGCGCCACCACGCGCTGCTGGACCCCGTCGTGCAGGTCGCGTTCGATGCGCCGACGCTCCTCGTCCACCGCCCGCACGATGCCCGACCGGGTGGAGGTCAGCTCGTCTATGCGCCGGTACAGCAGGTCCTCGTCGCTGGGGCCCACCAGGCGGCGGGCCAGGGCGCGGTCGGCGGCCGAGGCCAGCGCCACCACCAGCCACGTCGCCGCCAGGACGAGCAGGCCCATGAGCAGGCCCACGTTGACACTGGAGACGTGTATCCGCGCGCCGGGCATCAGCACGGGAACGTTGGTGCCGCTTCCGGTGAACAGCTCCAGCGCGGCCCCGCCGACGAAGACCGCCACCAGCAGCAGCGCCGTGGGCGCCAGGTAGCCGCACACCAGCGCCACCGGAAGGCGCAGCAGCAGATAGGCCACGCGCGGAGCGGCCTCGGGCCCCGGATCGACGGTGCTGGCCCCCGTCCACCGGGCCAGGCGTGCCAGGTCCGCGTCGCCCAGGCGCACCGACCACCGGGTCACCGCGCCCCGGAACCGGTTCCGGGCCGGAGAGGTCAGGAGCGGGGAGAACACCAGCGCCGCGACCGCCGCGAGGACCCAGACCAGCGTGAGCACGGCGGTGCACAGTCCCAGCAGGGTGCCCGTCAGCTCGCGCCCGGCCCGTGCCAGCGGCGCGGCCGCCGCCCGCGCCCAGGAGTGGGGGCCGTCCCCGTCCCCGTCCCCGGCCCACTCGGTCATGTGCCCCTCACCCCTCTTCTCTTGCGACCGTCCGCGTTCGCCGCCTCAGGCGTCCCGGAGCCGGAGCACCAGGGCACCCGCGGCCAGGCTCGCCGCGGTCCAGCACACGAGCACCGCACCGCCCGCGGCGGGCGTGAGCGCGTGGTCGAACCGCCCGATCACGAAGGCGCTGTCCACGAACGAGATCCCGGCGAAGAACGGCATGCGCCCGGCGAGGTAGAGGCCCACCTCACTGCCCATCAGCAACAACATCACCGGCAGGCCCAGAATCAGCATGAACACCGTGGTCAGCGCCGCCGCGGCCGACCGCAGCGCGGCGCCGACTCCTATGGTGAACACGGCCACGGAGGTCAGGTACACGGCTATGCGTACCACGTCCGCGGCGGCCTGCCCCGGGTCCAGGGTGCCGTACCCCTCCAGGTAGGGGTGCCGCGTCACCAGGTGCGCCAGAAGCGTACCGACCGTCCCCGTCACCAGGGACGCCGCGAACACGGTGGCGGCCACGGACAGGGACTTCGCCGCGAGCACGCGCGCCCGCACCGGTACCGCCTGGAGGGTGGGGTGGATGGAGCGGGAGGAGTACTCGGAGGTGATGACCGGCAGCGCCACGGCGATGACGGCGAACTGCACGACCCACATGGTGGCGTAGACCGCCATCTCCGAGGCCGGGACCTCGGCGGTCGGCACGTGCCCGTTCTGCATGTTGCTCACCGTCGAGAGCGCCGCGCCCGGCGCCACCAGGGCCATCAGCAGCAGGGCCGCGGCCAGGCCCCACCATGTGGAGCGCACCGAGCGGAGCTTGACCCACTCGGCGGAGGCGGCCGCCGCCAGGTCGGACAGGGCCCGCGCCGGGCCGGGGGCGCGTTCGGGGGCGAGGGCCGGGGGCGTCCCGGTCGTGGTGGAGGTCGTCACGGTCGGCTCCTGTTCGCGGTGGTGTACTGCACGCTGTCGGCGGTCAGCTCCCGGTAGGCCTGCTCCAGGGACGCGTCGCGCGTGCTCAGCCGGTGCAGGGCCACCCCCGCCCGGTGGGCCAGTTCCCCGACGCGTTCGACGGGCACGCCGGTGACCACCAGCTCATTCGGACCGGGGCGCTCCACCCCGGCCCCCTCCGCCTCCAGCGCGGTGACCAGGTCCTCGGGGTGGGGCGCGCGCACCAGCACGGCCGTCCACGCGCTGTTGCCCAGCACCTCGTCCAGGGGTGCGTCGGTGATGAGCCGACCCCGGCCGAGCACCACCAGGTGGTCGGCGGTCAGCTGCATCTCGCTCATCAGGTGGCTGGAGACGAACACGGTGCGCCCCTCGTCCGCCAGGGAGCGCATCAGGTCGCGGATCCAGCGCACGCCGTCGGGGTCCAGGCCGTTGACGGGCTCGTCGAACAGCAGCAGGCCCGGGTCGCCCAGCAGGGCGGCGGCGATACCCAGGCGCTGGCTCATGCCCAGGGAGAAGGCCCCCGCGCGCCTGCGCGCCACCTCGGCCAGCCCCACGGCCTCCAGGACCTGGTCCACGCGGCGGTCGGGGATGCGGTGGGTGCGGGCCAGCCCCAGCAGGTGGGAGCGGGCGCTGCGCCCGGGGTGCACGGCGCGGGCGTCCAGGACGGCGCCCACGTGGTGCAGGGGCCGGTCCAGCTCCCGGTAGGGGCGACCCCCGACCAGAGCCTGTCCGGCGGTGGGCCGGTCCAGGCCCAACACCATCCGCATCGTCGTGGTCTTGCCCGCGCCGTTGGGACCGAGGAAGCCGGTCACCCGGCCCGGGCGCACCTCCAGGTCCAGCGAGTCCACGGCGAGGGTCTCCCCGTAGCGCTTGGTCAGTCCCCGCAGGGTGATCATGTCCGGTCCCCGTCTCGTCGTTCGTGCGGTGATGACCACGCTAGGAACCGCGGCCCCGATCGGACCATGGTGTGGACCGCCAGGTCGGGTGCGGTGGGCGCCCCGGCGGGGGTGGGGTTTTCCTCAGTGCGGGGGCGGGACCGAGCCGTCGGCGCCGTGTCGGTGGGGCCGTTTCGTCCCCGGAGGCGCCCGGGCCCGGATAGCCTCGGTCCGTTCCCCGTTTGCAGGAGGTGCGCGGTGTCCCGGACCTGGACCGCGATCGACTTCGAGACCGCCAACCACGACCGCGGCAGCGCGTGCGCGGTCGGCCTGGTGCGGGTGCGCGACGGCGCGGTCGTGGACCGGTACACCACGCTGATCCGGCCGCCGAGGCAGGTGGACTTCTTCTCCCGGCACAACATCGCCGTGCACGGCATCACCGCGGCCGACGTCGCCGGCGCCCCCTCCTGGGAACAGGCGCACGCGCGCATCGTGGAGTTCGCCGACGGCAGCCCCCTGGTGGCGCACAACGCCGCCTTCGACATGGGGGTGCTGCGCCAGGCCTGCGGGCACACCGGGCTGTCCCACCCCGCGTGGGAGTACGCGTGCACGCTGGCGTTGTCCCGGCGCACCTGGGGCGGGCTGCCCGACCACAAGCTGCCGACCGTGTGCGCCCACATCGGGCACCGGGTGACGCACCACCACCGCGCCGACGCCGACGCCGAGGCCGCCGCGCGCATCGTGATCGCCGCCATGGAGCGCTACGGCACCCCGTCACTGGCCGACCTGGCCCGCGCCGCGCGCATGGACCTGCGCCGGGTGGAGGCCTCGGCAGGGAGCGCGGTGCCCGCCCCGGCCGCGGCCGCCGCCGTGCCCGAGCCCGCCCTGTTCGCCGCGCCCGCCGTTGCGCCCGCCGCGCCCGAGGACCGGTTCGGCCGGTGGCAGCGCGACGCCCAGACGCCGCTGCCCGAGCCCTCTCCGGACGCGGACCCCACCGGGCCGCTGTACGGGCGCACCGTGTGCGTCTCCGGCGACCTGGAGTCCATGGACAAGCCCGAGGTGTGGCGGCGTGTGGCCGAGGCGGGCGGGCGGCCCGCCAAGAACGTCACCAAGAAGACCGACGTGCTCGTCCTCGGGGGCCACGGCGGCCTGGGAAAGACCGCCAAGCACCTGCGGGCCGAGACCTACCGCGAGCGCGGCCAGCGCATCGACCTGGTCACCGAGGCCGAGCTGCTGGCCCTGCTGGGGATGACCACCCGCCCCTGACCGGCGCGCGCTTCCCGCTTCCGCGCCGGAAGAAGAGGACCGCCCCGCCGGTACCGCGCACGGCGGCCGCCCGCGCCCCGAGACGGACGCGGGCGGCTCCGTGGCGGTCGGTCAGACCCTCTCGTTCGGCGACGTGGGAAAACGCAGGATCGCGCCGTTCTCCGCACTGGTGTGACCGTGGTCGAGTACCTCGCCGAAACCGGCGTCGGCCGCCATCGCCGAACGCAGCATCAGCGCGCTGGCCGGGGCCCGGAACGCCGAGTCGGGGTCGTCCAGGTCCGCCGGGTCCTTCGACACCAGCACCGGCTCGCCGGGCGAGCCCCACAGTTCGGGTTCGCCGTCACGGTCGGCGCCCAGCAGCAGGGTGCGCACCCGCGCCTCCGACAGCATCGGCAGGGTGGGCTCGGTGCCGCGCACCGCCTGGTCGTTGGCGAGCTTCTGGTGGTAGTCGGCGATGATGTCGTCGTGGCCGTCGATGACGAAGTCGCGCAGCGCCTCCGCCGCGGCCTCGTGCAGGCGCTCCTCGGCGTCGGGTCCGCCCCGTCCTCCGGGCACCAGCCTGATCGGGATGCTCAGCTTGCGCTCGCCCAGGTTGTCGCGCAGGTAGGCGATGGCCTCCTCGTCACCGCCGACGAAGATGATCCTGGCGTCCACCTCGGCGACGGCCTCGCGCACCTGCTGGGCGATCCGGGCGGTGTTCTCCCGCCAGGTCTCCATGGGGTAGTGCTTGCCGTCGAAGCGGCCATTGTACCCGCTCAGGACGCCGGGTCCGCCCCGGCCCATCGGGTCGATGTTGCGCAGGTCCGCACCCGAGAAGTCCTTCTCGGAGGCCGGTCCGCTGGAGGGCTGGCCGGTGTAGGAGAACACCTTGGCGTTGACCCGGTCCAGCGCCACCAGGACGTAGGGCAGGTAGCGCCCCCGGTCGACGACCACGGGAAGGGGGTCGGGCACCGGCATGCGCAGGGCGCGGCTCCGCGCGGGCGGTTCGGAGAGCGTGTACGCGCCGAGCAGACGCCCCTCGGAGGCGAACAGGGAGTGGCCGTGACTGCCGAAGGCCCGGGAGGAGCCGTCCCTGACCGCCTGTTCCAACACGTCGAGGGTGGCCTTGTCGGTGCCCAGCGAGGAGAGCTCGTCCCGCAGGTGGCGCCAGCGCAGTTCGAGTTCCTTGCCGGCGTCGGTCCTGTCGCGGCTGGTGTCCAGGTGCACGGAGGCCACCGGAGCGTCGCTCTCGTACAGAGGTCGCAGAAAACCCAGGTCCATGTGTCCGCGGGGCGTGTGTCCCCGCCCCGCCCACCTCCTTCTCGGGGTCGGTCTGCGGGCCATCCTCGGGCCCATGATGCTTGCTTCGGGTCACGCCACGTCGGCACAGACGCGCTTCTTGCCCAAGGATTTCCTGTCCTTGGACGGGCCCCCTACCCGAAGGAGCGGAAGACATGGGTGGACAGGCATGGGTGAACGCACAGGAGAGGGTCCCCAACTGTCGGGTGCGGAGGGGACGCGCCTCCCTAACGTGGGTGAGGCCAAGAAGGAGGAGGGCACCATGCTGGACCGGCTCAACCGGGCCTTGGAGAAGGTCGAGGAGGACACCGGAACGCCGGTGGACGTGGCGGAGATGGCGCGGATCGCGCTCACCTCCGAGCACCACCTGCGCCGCCTGTTCTCGGCGCTGGCGGGGATGCCCCTGTCGGAGTACGTGCGCCGGCGCAGGCTCACCCTCGCGGGGGTCGAGGTGCTCGGGGGCGGCGAGAGCCTGCTCGACATCGCGGTGCGCCACGGTTACGGGTCGGCCGAGGCCTTCGCCCGGGCGTTTCGCGCCATGCACGGCGTGGGACCGGGCGAGGCCCGCAGGACCGGCGCGGTGCTCGCCTCCCAACCGCGGATGTCCTTCCGCCTGACCGTAGAAGGGAGCACCACCATGCGCTACCGGATCGTGGACAAGGAGGCCTTCCGCCTCGTGGGTCCCAAGGCACGGGTACCGATCGTCCACGAGGGCCGCAACCACGCCATGGAGGAGTTCGTCAGGAACCTGGACAAGGAGGTCCGGGCGCGCGTCGCGGAGCTCTCCGACCAGGAGCCACGCGGCGTCCTGGGTGTCACCGCCGCCCTGTCCCCCGATCGTGAGGAGGGAAGTCAGATCGACTACTACGAGGCCGCGGCGACCTCCGCGCGGGGCGCGGAGGGCATGGAGACACTGGAGGTGCCGAGCGGTACCTGGGTGGTCTTTCCGAAGTCGGTGCCCGTGGCGGAGTGCCCCGAGGGGTTGCAGCACATGTGGGCGGACGCCTTCGGCCAGTGGTTCCCCTCCAACACGGCCTACCGGGCCACCGAGGGACCGGAGATCCTGCGGGTCTCCTACACCGAGGACGGCGCCACCGCCGAGGCCGAACTGTGGCTGCCCGTCGAGCGCGTCTGAGCGCCACGCGGTCCCGTGCCCCACGGCGCGGGGCCGCTGACCGCCGGTGCCCGCGGGATCTGTGCCTGACGGCCACCGGCGGGACCGGCTGTGGCGGAACACTCCCCAGGCGCAGGCGTTCCTCGCCTTGCGGAGGTGGGACCCGAAGACGGGGACGTCGGTCTGAGTCCGTACCAGGTTGCGGACGTGCTCCAGGGGGTGCTGTCGTGCTGGACCGGCGTGTGTTTCACCTGTTCATCGGCCCCTCGCGCAGCGGCACCCACCCGACACGGGTTAGCGAAGTACTACCAGTTGTCGGAGGGCCGCACCTACTTTCGCACGCGAAAGCGGAGCATCGTGACGGCGCCCGACTGGGTGTTGCTGAAAGGCTCCAGGTCGATCCTGTCGAGGCTTGGGGGTGAGAAGCGGACGCCGTCGCCGAGCAGCACCGGCAGGACGTACACCAGGATCTCGTCGACGAGCCCGCGCTGCAGGCACTGGGCGGCCACGTCGGCGCCGAGGATCTCCAGGTTCTTACCGCCCGTGGCGCTGCGTGCCGTGGCAACGGCTTCCTCAAGTCCACAGGTGAGGAATGTGACGGCAGGGTCCGGCTCGTCGGGAGGCTCGTGGGTGAGGACGAACTGTGCTCCCCCGTCGTAGGTGGTGTCCTGGTCGGCCATACGTTTGGCGACCTCGTAGGTGCCCCGACCGATGAGCATGGCGCCCGTGGCCGCCATGACCTCCGGGACCGCGTCCGCAGTCAGGTACTCGGAGATCCAGTCCATCGCGTGGCCAGGACCGGCGATGAAGCCGTCCAGTGACATCGCCCTGTTCACGACCACTTTGCCGGTGCCGATGCCCACATCACTCATACGTCTTCTCCAAGGATGTTGGAGGCCCGAAGCCGAATCATAGTTCAGCCGGAAGGAAGGGCGAGGGCAGAAGTCGCACGCGTATCTGCGGTGGCCCAACGCGAGCGACCGGCATCCGGATGCGCTGGCCGCGCAGCGTCGGGAACGTGCCCGGTACGGAGTGAACGACACGTGGGATCGTCGGTCGTCCCCGGTCCCGGACCGCGTGACCGACCCGGCGATCGTTTGTGGTCACCGCACTAGACACGGGTCCGGCAGCGGTCCAGGAACCGGCGCAGTACCTCGTTGAACCGCGCGGGCCGCTCCAGGTTGGGCAGGTGTCCGGCGCCCTCGATGATCTCCACGACCGAGTCCGGCACCAGCACGTGCATGGACTCGGTGAGACCGGGCGGGGTGAACACGTCGTGCTGGCCCCCCACCAGCAGGGTCGGCGCGGACACCCGGCGCAGCAGGGGCACGTAGTCCTGGCGCCTGGCGCGGCCCAGCAGGGCGGCCGCCGCGCCCTCGGGCGGGGCCGCGTACATCATCGCGCGCACGTGGTCGGCCACCGCGGGCAGTTCGCGCACGTTGTCGGCGGTCATCATGCCCACGAGCATCTCGTCGCCGTAACCGCGCATGCCCTCGGCGCGCAGCCGCTCGGCCAGCGCCACGCGGGCGGCCCTGCCCTGTTCGGTCTCGGCGCTGGGGTTGGTGGCGGCCAGGGTCAGTGAGTCGACGCGGTCGGGGAAGAGCCGGTACAGCTCCAGGGCGATCTGGCCGCCCATCGACAGCCCCACCACGCTCACCACGTCCAGGCCCAGGTGGTCCAGGAGCGCGTCCAGGTCGCGGGCGAAGGTGTCCAGGTTCGTGGTCCCGGGGACGACGGTGCTGTTCCCGTACCCGCGCAGGTCGGGGGCGATCACCCGGTAACCGCGTCCCGCCAGAGCCCTGACCTGGGGCTCCCACATGGTGCGGTCGAAGGGGTGACCGTGGATCAGGAGGGTGGGGTACCCGGCCCCGCGGTCGGTGTAGGTGACGTTGATCCCGCGCACGGAGGCGATGCCCGAGCCGTCACTGCTCGCCGTGTTCGTCGTCTGGTGTGCCACAGGAACCGATGCTATTCAGGCGCGCAAGGGCCCTGGCCACCGAGGGCCCCAGAGGCGGGGCACGGCCGGGCCGTAGGTGGTCCCTCGACACCTACGGCCCGCGGGTACCGCGGCCCGCCGTCCTCGGGCGCGGTACGGCGTGGCGGGCGTGCGCCCGCCACGCGGTGTCCGGACGCGGAGCGCCCGGACACAGGGGAGACGCGCGCGGACGCCGTCGGGTTCGGACGGGATTCAGCGGTGTGCCGTCCCCTTCCGGTCAGGGGACCGGCCGGACCGACGGGTCGAACGGGTCCCGCGCCCGCCGCAGCCCAGGACGAGCGCCGCCACCAGGTAGGGCGCCGCGAACAGGGCGAACGCCAGGGCGTGCCCGGTCATCGCGAACACCCCCGCGTACAGCAGGTAGGAGGCCGTGGTGAGGGCGTCGGTGCCCAGCCCGGCCAGCGAGGTGACGGTGGCCCGGCTGGACCCGGTGATGCGGTCCTGGAGGCGGGCGTCGGCGACCACGCCCGCGGTCTGGCAGAGGCCGAAGCCCACGCCGATCAGCACCCATCCCGCCGGGCTGCCCAGCAGGGCTCCGGCGGCGATGGCGGGCGCGGCCAGGCCCACCAGGACGGCCAGGACCCGTACGGGCAGCCGGGAGGCGGGACCGGCCAGCAGTCCGCCCAGGGGCACGAAGATCCACACCACCAGGACCGCCACGGGGACGGTGGCGGTGGGGACGCCGGACTCGGCGACGAGCAGGGGGACGTACTCGTCCAGCGTCCCCCAGAACGCGGTCACCGCGACCACGAGCACGATCGCGCCGCGCACCCGTCGGCTGGAGCGGGCCTCGGCCAGTCCGCCGCGCAGGGCGTCCAGGTAGCCGGACGGCCCCTCCTCCGTCTCTGCCTCCGTGTCCTCGGCCGTCGCGGCGGCGTCAGCGGACACGGAGCCGCCCGTGGCGGCGCGGTGCTCGGGCAGGGCCAGGGCCGCCAGGGCGCACAGCACACAGGCGGCGACGCTGGCCGAGCCGACCGCCGCGTAGCCGCCGTGGGTCATGACGGGGATGGCCAGCAGGGTGGCGGCGCCGACGGCGGCCACGTCCAGGGCACGGGTCACGCCCATGACCCGGGCGTAGCGGTCGGACGCGTCGCGGTGTGCGAGTTCGGTGTAGACGAGGGCTTCGAGGGCGCCCGAGGACAGGGCGCCGCCCGCACCCCACAGGACGAAGCCGAGAGCGAAGGTCCAGTAGCCGGGCCACAGCAGCCACAGCGTGAACGCGCACGCGGCCAGGAGCGGCGCGGCGGCCAGCAGGTAGCGCCGCGGCACCACGTCGGCCCAGGCCCCGGCGGGGACGGACACGACGACCGAGGACAGCGACCAGAGCACGAACAGGGAGCTGATCTGGGCGACGGTCAGGCCGGTCTCGTCGAACAGCAGCGCGTACAGCGGGTAGAGGAGGACGAACTCCCCCAGGGCCGCGTAGGCGTACAGGGGGCGGGTCAGGCGGGATGGACGCGTGCCGGGGGCACGCGAGGACAGAGCGGTCATGGAGGTCTCTCGGTCGAGCGGAGGCGGGCACCGGGGCGGGGATCGCCCGGGGTGGGCCGCGTGCTCGGGCCGAGGACCGGCTGGGGACTTAATGTCGCTGGAACATGACTCCAGGATAGGCGTGCGCCCGGCGCCGCGACAGGGGGTGTGGACAACCCGCGAGTGGTGCCGTGCCACGCGGGCACACGGGTCCCGCACGCGGCCGCCCCCGCACGGCGGCCGCGTGCGCGCGTCGCCGTCAGTCCGCGCGGCCGGGACCGGGGACGATGCGCTCGACCGCGTCGGTCACCAGGTCGTGGAACCGGTCCTCGGAAAAGAGGTCGGGCAGGGTGAGCCGTTCCAGGATGAGCCAGTTCAGCGCCAGGTAGAGCAGGACGACGGTGGTCGCGTCGCCGGGCATGCCGGAGCCGGTGTGGAAGGCGGTGTTGGCGTCCAGGTCGGCGCGGACGCGCTCGGTGAGCAGCTGGCGCAGCTCCGGCCGCCGGGTGGCCTCCAGGCGCAGTTCCAGCAGGGCCAGGTAGCCGGAGGGGAAGCTGCTGACGCGCCCCACCATCTCGTGCATCAGCTCGGTGACCCTGTCGCGGTCGCGCGGCCCCTCCTGGGCCGCGGCGATCACGTCGCTGTCGGGGTCCAGTCGCTCGTAGAAGCGGTGGCCGACCTGGGTGAGCAGGTCGTCGCGGTTGTTGAAGTAGTTGGACGCCGTGCCGTTGGGGACGGCCGCCTCGGTGTCCACGGCCCGGAAGGTCAGTCCTCGCGCGCCCTCACGGGCGAGCACCTCGATGGCCGCGTCGAGCAGGGCCGCCCGGCGTGCCGGATTCTGCCTCATGTCAGATCTCTCCTCAGAACGAAGTTGACACCACTTCGATCGTAGTACTATGTTCTTACCACTCTAAGCAGAGTACTACGAATTGAGTCAATCTGAGAGGAAACCCCATGCGTGCCGATTCCCTCCGCCTGGACCTGACCGCCGCGCCGTCGGCCGAGGTTCGCCCGAAGGCCATCCCGCCCTTCACTCCTGCCCAGCCCCGGCGCAGGTACCGCGACGAGCGCCCCAAGCCCCGTTCGGTGCGGCGCGCCAGGCCGCTGCCCAAACCGGGCGGTGTCCGCTGACCGCCGCCCCGACCGCCCCGCTGGAACCAAGAGGAGGAACGCGCATGCGCAAGCTCGTGTACTACGTCGGCATGTCCATCGACGGCTACATCGCTGGACCCGAGGACCAGATCGACTTCATGCCGGTGACCCAGGACGTCGTCGACCACATCGTCGAGCACTATCCCGACACCCTGCCCACGCACGTGCGGCGACAGCTGGGCGTGGACGTGCCCAACCCGAACTTCGCCGTCGGCGTGCAGGGGCGGGCCACCTACGAACCCGCTCTGGAGCTGGGCATCACCAGCCCCTACGTCCACCTGCGGCAGTACGTCGTGTCGGAGAGCCTGGCCAGCTCCGACCCGGAGGTGGAGGTCATCTCCTCCGACGTGGTCGAACGGATCCGCGAGCTGAAGTCCCAGGAGGACGGAGAGGGCGGGGACGTCTACCTCATGGGTGGAGGCCGTCTCGCCGGCGCCCTGCTGCCGGAGATCGACTCCCTGATCGTCAAGCTCTACCCGGTCGTCGTGGGGGACGGCGTTCCCCTGTTCCGGACCGGGTTCTCCCCCACGCACTTCACGCTCACGGGGACCCGGGCCCTCTCCGGCGGCATGGTCGTCCTGACCTACGACCGCACGTGAGCATCGGCAGACCCCGCCGGAGGGGGCGCGGGTCAGATCCCGTGCAGCTCGCGGGCCCAGGCCTCCAGCCCGGCGGCGAACCCCTCCCGCTGCTCCGGCGAGAGCCGGTCGAAGGCCCGCAGCAGGGTCCGGGCTCGACTGGCCACGAACGCGCGCATGAGGTCGCGGTGCTCGTCGGCCAGCGATATCAGGGCGCGCCGCCGGTTGGCGGGGTCCTCGCGGCGCGCCACCAGCCCCACCCGGGTCAGGTCGCCGACCAGTTCGCTGACGGTGGAGGGGCCCACCCCCAGACGGGAGGAGAGTTCGCCCATGCCGATCTCCTGGCCGTGGACGAGCTGGGACAGCACCGCGCCGTGCCGGGCGGTGAGGTGGTGGTCGGTGAACAGCCGCCGCAGTCCGGCGGGCATCTCGGCGTGGGCACGGCGGTAGTAGGTCTCGATGAGGGGCACGAAGCGCAGCGTCCCCTCGACCATCGCGCGGTCCGGCACGCGCGTGTCGTCGGCCTCTTCCCGGCCCGCCCCCTGATCCATGCGCCGATGTTACCGGGGGTGTGGCGTGGTCGTCCGGGGCTCAGTCGGCGACGCCGACGGCCCGGCGCACGGTGGCCGGGTCGCCCAGGACCCGCAGCAGCGCGTGCGCCAGGTCCGCGCGCGAGATCCGGTAACCGGAGGGCACGTTGCGGTCCAGGGCCAGGCGGTACTCACCCGTGGCCGGGGTGTCGGTCAGCTGGGGCGGGCGTATGACGGTCCAGGCGGCGCCGCTGGCCTCCAGGGCGGCCTCCATCCGCCCCAGGTCGAGGTAGGCGTCGCGGAAGAGCCTGCCGATCAGCGGCATGAGCAGTCGCTGCGGCAGTGGTGCGCCCGGTTCCTTCGGGCCGACGGGTGAGGCGCTGACCACGGCCAGGCGTGTGGCGCGATCGCCCTCCAGCGCGCTCAGCACCGCGTCGGTCCAGGTGGTGGCGGGAAAGCCGCCCTTGGCGCTCGCGGCCAGCGCCGAGACCACCGCGTCCGTCGCGGAGAGCAGGGAGCGCAACCGGTCGGGTTCGGGGACGGGCATCCGGACCGTCTCCAGCCGCCCGTGGGTGACGGGCAGCCGCGCCGGATCGCGGACCAGGGCCGTGACCAGGTGCCCCGCGTTCAGGGCCTGGTCCACGACGTGGCGCCCAGTGCCTCCGGTGGCGCCCAGGACGGTGATGCGCATGCTGACTCCTCGGGGGGTGTCGGGAGGGTCTCCTGGAACACCATCATAGTTCGGGTATCCGAAGTGTTCGTCCGGGGTCGGTTTCTCGCGCGCGGACGGCCGCCGCATGCGGGCCGCGCGACGAGTTTTCCGGCCCTCCGGCGTGTTGCGGGCCCGACCTGCGCCGCAACAGGCTGTCACCTGCTAGTCACCCTAAGGGGTCCAACGTTCACCACCCGGTGGTTGGGACGTTCCGCCCGCCATGGCCGGATAGAGCACGGTCCCCCGCCCGGCCCGACACGGGGTCGGGTTCCCCCGCGACCCGATCAGGAGACCGTCCATGCCGGGAACCCCCCGCACCCCCGTCCCCGTCGCCCTCCCCGCCGCGAGCGTCAGCAGCACCACCCGGCGCCAGGCCCTGGCCGGCGGCGCGGCCACCCTGGGCGCCGTCGCGCTGGGCACCGCCTGGAGCCCCGGCGCCCGGGCCGACGCCTCCGTCCGCGCCGACGCCGCCACCCGGTCGGGCGGCATCGCCGAGCCCTTCACCCTGGGCGTCGCCTCCGGCGACCCCTTCCACAGCAGCGTCGTGCTCTGGACCCGCCTGGCCCCCAACCCCTTCGCCGAGGACGGGCTGGGCGGCATGCCCGACCGGCGGGTGGAGGTCGAGTGGCAGGTGTCGGAGGACGAGGGCTTCGGCCTCCTCTCCGCGTCCGGAACCGTGGAGACGGGCCCCGACGCCGCCCACTCGGTGCACGTGGAGGCGCGGGGGCTGCGGCCCGGCGCCGAGTACTTCTACCGGTTCCGCGTGGGCAACGAGATCAGCCAGATCGGCCGCACCAGGACCGCCCCGCCTCCCGGGATCCGCACGGACCGGTTCTCCTTCGCGTTCGCCAGCTGCCAGAGCTACACCGCCGGGCACTACAACGCCCACGCGCACCTGGCCGAGGAGGACCTGGACCTGGTCGCGTTCCTGGGCGACTACATCTACGAGACGGGCGGCCAGGGGAGCCTGGGCCGGGGACATCTGCCCGACCGGGAGGTCCGCACCCTGGCCGAGTACCGCGTCCGGCACGCCCAGTACAAGAGCGACGCCAACCTCCAGGCCGCGCACGCCGCCTTCCCGTGGGCGGTGGTCTTCGACGACCACGAGCTGGAGAACAACTGGGCCGACGACCGGTCCAACGGCGAGGACGTCCCGGCCGAGGAGTTCCTGCGTCGGCGCGCCCAGGCGCTGAAGGCCTACTACGAGCACATGCCGCTGCGCTTCGCCCAGAGGCCGGTCGGCCCCGACATGCAGCTCTACCGCAGACTGGTCTTCGGCGACCTGGTGGACGTGCACCTGCTCGACACCCGCCAGTACCGCGACCCGCAGGTGTCCGACGCCGAGCGCGGCGACCCCTCGCGCACCCTGCTCGGCGCCGGGCAGAAGCAGTGGCTGCGGGAGGGGCTGGCCTCGTCGCGGGCCCGCTGGAACGTGCTCGCCCAGCAGGTGTTCTTCTCCCAGCGCGACTTCGCCGAGGGGGAGGCGACCAACTTCAGCAACGACGCCTGGGACAACTACCTCGTGGACCGCGACGAGGTCCGCGACCAGCTGGCGCGCACGCGCAACGGGGTGGTGATCACCGGGGACGTGCACGCCAACTACGTGTGCGACGTCAAGGCCGACTTCGACGCCCCCGAGTCGCCGACGGTGGCCACCGAGCTGGTCGGCACGTCCGTCACCAGCGGCGGCGACGGCACCGAACAGGCCCCCGGCGACGAGGTGCAACTGAGGGAGAACCCGCACATCAGGTTCGTCAACCGCAAGCGGGGCTACGTGCGCAACGTCGTCACGCCCACCGAGTGGACGGCCGACTACCGCGTCGTGGACCGCGTGAGCGAGCCGGGCTCGCCCATCCGCGACCGGGCGCAGTTCGTGATCGAGGACGGTGTGGCGGGCGTGCGCGTGGAGGGGTGATGACGACGGGGGCCGGACGGCGGGTGCGCGCCACCCGTCGCCCGGACCGGGCCGAGGTGATCGGCTCAGCGGCGCTGGATCTCGGTCAGGTCGATGTCGATGGGGAAGGGCCGGGAGGTCTTGAGGCGTCCGCGATGAACTGTGGGCCTGGCGTATCCGCCGGTGGGAGCGAGTTCGTGGGCGAACACCACGGCTTCGCCGCGGTCCTGTTCGATCAGCCAGAAGTTGGGGATACCGGCCTCGGCGTACAGTTGCGGTTTGCGCTCACGGTCACGCAGCTCCGACTCGGGAGAGACCACCTCGACTACCAGTTCCACAGCCTCAGGTGCGAACCAGGTCTGTTCCGTCCCCCCGGTCGCCTGGGTCTGCACCAGGACGAGGTCCGGTTCGGGCCTTTGCCGACGGCCGAGTTTGACGGTCATCTCCCTGCGCACGCGCAGGCGGTCGGGGGCCTGCTCGAACAGGCGCGTGTCCAGGACCGAAAGCACGACCGTGTGGAAGTTACGTTGAGGGGTCACCAGTACCAGGCTTCCGTCGATGAGTTCGGTGTGCGGCGGAAGATCCGGGATGCTGTCCAGGTCGTCGGCGGTGAATCCCTCCGGAGGCGGGGTCAGCGGCTCGTACCGGGATTCTGTGGAGGACCGGCGTTCGGCCACAGGGGAAACGGGCATGTCGCTGCCTCCGGTCGTCGGATCGTTCTCGTCACCCACGGTAGCCACGTCCTTCGGGTAGCGACGGCGTTTCCGGGAAACTCCTACCCCTGGTCGTCGGGGCTGATCCACAGTGCCTCGGCGGCCACCAGCCCCAGGGCCTGGGAGCGCTCGGGGGCACCCTCGTTGCGACCCACGGTGATCTGCATCGACCCGGCGTAGGGGCGGCGCTCGGCCACCTCCACGCGCATCCCGATACCGATCTCGATGTCGGCCAGGTAGCGCAGCAGATCGGGGTCGGTGTCGTTGACGCGCACGATCACGCCGCTGACGCCCTTCTCCGCCTCCGACAGCAGCAGGCTCTCGCGCTCCACGATGTGGCCGTCGCGGGTGGGGATGGGGTCGCCGTGCGGGTCGACCACGGGGTCGCCCAGGTGGTGGGCGATGCGGTCGACGAACTTGTCCGAGACCACGTGTTCGAGGATCTCGGCCTCGTCGTGCACCTCGTCCCAGGAGTAGCCCAGCTCGGCGACCAGGTAGGTCTCCAGCAGGCGGTGGCGGCGCAGCACCGACAGCGCCGCCTTGGTCCCGGGCTCGGTGAGGTTGACCGCGCCGTAGCGGCGGTGCTCCACCAGGCCCAGTTCGCCGAGTTTGCGCAGCATGCCCGACACCGAGGAATTGGATACCGACAGGCGCTCGGCCATACGGGAGATGGTCACCGGCCCGGTGCCGCGTTCCTGGAGGTCGTAGATGACCTTCACGTAGTCCTCAACCGACGTGGACGGTCGTGTCGGTGCGTTGTCCATGACCACAACCGTATCGCGGACGACTCGTCGGCCACCATGTGCGCACCAGCCCTGTGGACAACCCGAGCAGGCCGCAAGGGTACCCGGGTGTGGCCTGGGAGAACGGGGTTTGGTCGAATCGGAGAGTGGAACAGCACAGCACACCCTCTTCCCCCATACCCGCGGACCGCATGAAGCGCTGGCGGTCGGCGACCGAGCTGCCGCTGGTCGTCGCCGCCCTGGTGTTCATCGGCGCCTACGCCTGGCCCGCCGTCGACCCCGACCTGTCCCCGCACTGGCAGGAGCTGTGCGGGGTGCTCATCGCGGTCGTGTGGGCGGCCTTCGCCGCCGACTACGCCGTACGTCTGTACCTGTCACCGGACCGGTGGACCTTCGTACGGCAGAACCTGCTGGACCTGCTGATCGTGGTGCTGCCAGTACTGCGCCCCCTGCACCTGGTCCGGCTCCTGACCGTCGTCTCCCTGCTGCACCGGCACATGTCGGTGTCCCTGCGCGGGCACGTACTGCTGTACACCGCGGGCATCACCGTCGTCATGCTCGTCATGGCCTCGGTGAGCGTCCTGCGCGCGGAGCAGGGTGCCCCGGACGCCAACATCACCACACTCACCGACGCGTTCTGGTGGTCGCTGGTGACGGTGTCCACCGTCGGCTACGGAGACCTGTACCCGGTCACCGGCACGGGCCGCCTGATCGCCGCCTTCCTCTTCGTCATGGGCATCGGTCTGCTCGGCGTCATCACCGGAACTCTGTCCACGTGGCTGGTCCAGCGCGTGGAGGACGACAACGGGACGCGCGAGCGGTCCGCCGACGAGGACACCTCGCGGCAACTGCGTGAACTCACCGAACAGGTCCGCGAGCTGAGGGCCGAGCTGGGCCGCGCCACCGCGGCGGCCGAGCCGACACCGCCGGAGAGCGGGCGCGCCGACCCGTGAGCGACCGGGCCGCTGGTCCCCTGCCCCCGGCCCTGGCGGGACGGCTCGTGTGGGGGGTCACCCCGGGCGGCGCGCGACCACCGAGAAGTTCAGCGGGATCCTGGGGGCGCCCTCGGGCAGCCGCCACCCCTGCGGGCACTCCACCAGGCCGGGAAAGGCGGGCCAGTCCATGAACGGGTGCTCCCCGAGCGCCTCGACGACCAGTCCGGCCCCCAGTAGCGCGCCCGTCACCTCCGCCAGGTCGTGGCGCCACTCGTGGTTGACGGTCTGCGTGATGGAGTCCGTGGGTCCGTCGGTGTAGGTGGCCGCGTCGTCGTAGACGTTGGCGCCCCCGCCGCTGAGGTAGTCGCCGCTCACCTGCCACGGTTCGAAGTCCATGGCGCCCAGGATCGGATGGTCGTCGCGGATCGCGAACACCCCGCCCGGCTCCAACAGGTCGTGGATCGACCGGGCCCACGAGCGCAGCTCGGGCAGCCACACGATCGTCCCGGCGCTGGTCACGACCACCTCGAACGTGCGGTCGATGACCTGGGAGGCGGTGCGCGCGTCGCCCTCGACCCAGGTGACGTCGGCGCCGACGGCGGCGGCGATGCGCCGGGCGTGGGCCAGTGAGTTCGGTGACAGGTCCAGGCCGTGGACGTCCACGGCGCCCAGCCGGGCCCAGCAGACGGTGTCGGTGCCGATGTGGCACTGTAGGTGCAGCAGCGACCTCCCCGCCACCGTGCCGTTCTCCAGGTGGGGCGCGAGCACCGCGAGGTCGTTGCGCACGACCGGGGAGGGGCGGGAGGGGTCCGCGATCAGCCCGTCGACGTCGTACATCGCGGACCGCGCGTGGACGTCGGCGCGCTGGTCCCAGTTCGCGCGGTTCTGGGCGATCGCCCTGTCGTACTCGCTCACGTCTGACCGCCTCGCTCCGTGTACGCGGGAAGTGGTGCGCGCGGGCGGGCGGCGCCCGCCCGCACCGGTGTCCTGTCCGCCGGGGGACGGGGTTCCTCCGGCCGTCGGACGCGCCGCCCGATGGTACAGCTCCGCGTGACCGCCCCGCCGGGATTTTCCGGGCGCGCACCGGCCCGGAGGCACGCGCCTCCGGGAGGCGCACCCCGGTTCCGAGGCATCAGCCCCTCAGCACCTCGGTCAGGCTGGTCAGCAGGCCGCGGGCGTGCCCTGGTGGTAGTACATCCGCCACGCGCCGTCCGCGTTCCGGCGCCACAGGGAGCTGCGCAGGGCCCGCGCCCCGTCGGCCTCGGTGGCGTAGGTCAGGTGCACCAGGTCCGGGGCGAGCAGCCGCCCCACCATGTCGGTGACCCGCACCCGGCGCCGCCCCGTCCCGGCAGTGTCCGGGCCGTCCATGGCGGGCAGCTCGGCCAGCATCGCCTCCCGGTCCCAGCGCCTGCCCGACCTGCCCACCTCGGTGAACTCGGGGTCCAGCAGCTCCCCGGCGAGCCTGCGCGAGGCGCGCACGTGGGGCTCCAGCAGCCGCAGCTCCCCCTCGATCACCCGCTGGACCGCCTCGCCCGCCCCGCCCTCGGCTCCGTACATCCCTCGTCCACCCCTCTGAGCTGTTCGACCACGGTGACACCAACCGGGGCGATCCCTGGTCACACCGCGGCGTCGTGTTCGCGGGCGGGACGCAGGTGGTCCAGCTCCCCCGGCCCGACCGGGTAGGGGCGCTCGACGGGCAGCAGCCGGGTCGCCGCGAGCGTGTCCCCCTCCTGGACCAGTGTGTGCACCCGGCGCGCGAGCGGGGTGACGTCGGTGATCGAGACGATCCACTCGTCCGCGTAGCGCCGCGCGGCCTCGCCCGCCAATCCCAGTTGCAGGGAGCGGTGTTCCAGCGGGGTCAGGTACAGGTCGCGCTCAGGGTCCCACTGCACGCGGGTGGGCGCCTCGCGCAGCCGCGCGCGCCAGGCCTCCCGGTCGGGGTGGACGGCGGGCGTGTGGTGTGACAGGCACGCGTTGCGCAGCGCCCACGCGAAACCCGAGCGGGAGACCTCCACCGCCAGCACGGTCTCCTGGTCCTTCTTGAGCCCCCACCCGCACCGGTACATCATCCACAGGAAAAGACGGCTTGATCCAGGTCATGCGGTCGCGCTTCCAAGCGGAGGGAAAGCGCCCCTCACGCGCGGCGGGCAGCCCCAGGGAGGGGGCGTAGGCCTGGTAGACGGTGACCGTGGTGTCGGTGTGGAGCGCGCGGATCTGGTGCTTGGGGACGTCCATGGGGCCCAGCGTGCTGCCCCGGAACCGGTCGCGGCAAGCGGTTTTCCTCCCCTGGCGGGGGTCGTTCAGCGCGCGCGGGCGGGCACGTCGGCCTTGAGCAGCATCTCCTCGTACTCCTCCTCGGGGTCGGAGTCCAGCACGACCGCTCCGCCCGCGCCGATGGTCAGCTCGCCGCCGCTGAGCACGGCGGTGCGGATGACGATGCTGAGGTCGGCCGCGCCGGAGGAGGACACGTAGCCCAGCGCGCCGGAGTAGATCCCGCGCGCGGAGGTCTCCAGACGGTCGAGGATACGCATGGTGCGCTCCTTGGGTGCGCCGGTCATCGACCCTCCCGGGAAGCAGGCGCGGACCGCGTCCACGGCCGACACCCGCGGGCGCAGTGTGCCCCGCACGGTGGAGACCAACTGGTGCACGGTGGCGTAGGACTCGGTGTACATGAACGCGGGCACCTCGACGCTGCCGACCTCGCACACCCGCCCCAGGTCGTTGCGGAGCAGGTCGACGATCATGAGGTTCTCGGCGCGGGTCTTGGCGCCGGTGCGCAGCTCGCGGGCCGCGCGCGCGTCGGCGTCCGGGTCGCTGTGGCGCGGCGCGGTGCCCTTGATGGGGCGGCTCTCGGCCGTGCGGTCGCCGTCCACGCGCAGGAAGCGCTCGGGCGAGGCACTGAGCACGCTCGTGGGTCCCAGCCGCAGCAGGGCGGCGTAGGGCGCGGGGCTGGCGGCGCGCAGGCGGCGGTAGGAGTCCAGGTCTCCCCCGTCGTGGGGCAGGCGGACCCGGTTGGTCAGGCAGATCTCGTAGCTCTCCCCGGCCGTGAGCTCGGCCAGGCACTCCTTGACGTCGGCGACGTAGTCCTCGCGCGGGCGCTCCAGAAGGCGGGCCAGTTCGGCGGACGGGGCAGCGGCGGGGGCGGGCGCGGGCAGCTGTGGCAGGTCGGTGAGGGCGGTCAGGGTCGCGTCGAGCCAGACGTCGCCGTCGGGGAGGTCGTCGGCGCACACCGCGTAGGTGCGGTTCCCGTGGTGGTCGACGGCCACGAACCGGTCGCAGCGCAGCCACACGGCGTCGGGTTCGGGCGAGGTGTGGGCGCTGTCGCCGCCGCAGTCGGCCTTGAGCTCGTAGCCCAGGTAGCCGACGTAGCCTCCGGCGAAGTCGAAGGGCAGACCGGAGGGCGAGGGACGGGGGACGCGGCGGCCGAGGGCGTCGAAGACGCTGCCGGGCTCGTGGTGCTCGGTGCCGTCCGCGGCGCGCACGGTGACGGGGCCGCCGACGCGGTAGGTGAGCACCTCGCCGGTGGCGGCGCCGAGGAAGGAGAAGCGCGCGGGTCCCTCCGGGCGGGAGCTGTCCAGCCAGAACGCGTACTCGGCGTCCCCGTACAGGCGGGCGAAGGCGGCCTCGGTGTCCACGGCCAGGGGGAGTTCGCGCGTGCGGACGGTCGGTGCGACCGTGGCGGCGGGGGCGGGTCCGGGGCGTTCTGTGTGCTCCGTCGTCGGGGCGCCCCCGCCCCGGGTGGTCGCGTCCCGAGCCGGGGACGGGTCCGGGTGCGCGGCCGGGAGGGCGGTGTGCGGGCGGGCCAGGTCCAGGAAGTTCGCGACCAGCTCGGCGCCGTGCTCGCTGGCCACCGACTCGGGGTGGAACTGCACGCCCCAGCGGGGCAGTGTGCGGTGCTCCAGGCCCATGACCACGCCGTCCTCGGCCCAGGCGGTGGCCGTCAGTGCCTCGGGCAGGGGCTCGGGAACGGCCAGGGAGTGGTAGCGCACGGCGGTGAGCTCCTGGGGCAGGCCCGCGAACAGGCCCGCGCCGGTGTGCCGGATCCGGGACAGGTGGCCGTGGCGGGGCTGGGGGGCCGAGACCACGTCGGCCCCGGCCAGGTGGGCGATGGCCTGGTGGCCCAGGCACACTCCCAGGACGGGCAGCCGGGTGCGGGCCAGGAGTTCGGGGACGCGGCCCAGGTCGCGGGGGTTCTGGGGGCGGCCCGGGCCCGGTGAGACGACCACGGCGTCCACGTCCGCCGGGTCGAGCCGGTCCCAGCGGGAGTCGTCGTGGGTGAGCACCTCGGGGGTCCGGCCGAGGACGCGCGCCAGGAGCTGGAAGAGGTTGTAGGTGTAGGAGTCGTGGTTGTCCACGAGGAGGACGCGCATGACCACCCTTTTCGTCCGGATCGCGACAATCCAGGTTACGGCGATCCGGGCGGGGCGGTTGTCCACAGGCGCGAGGAACCCCTGGAGAAGGGACCCCGACACGGGTACACAAGAAAGGGGAAGAGCGGTTCTTCCAGGAGTGGGGGAGCAGACGATGACCTACGTCATGGCAGCGGTCGTCCTCGTGATCATGGTGGCGCTGGGCGTCTTCTTCGTCGTCACGGTGGCGTCCGTGGCGGGCGCGGCCCGTTCCGACCTCGCCCGCCCGGGACGGAGCCGGGCCCCCGCCGCGCCCGCGCCACAGGCCGTGGACGCGGCGGAGGAGGAGCTGCGGCTCAGATACGCGCGCGGCCAGATCGACCGCGAGGAGTTCCTCCAGCGCAAGATCGACCTGGAGCGCTGAGCCCTCAGCCCCGCATCTCCTCCAGGGTCTTGCCACGGGTCTCCTTCACGAACCTCAACACGAAGAAGAACGACACCAGCGCGAAGAACGCGTACATCAGGTACGTGCCGCTCAGACTCCAGTCACGCAGGCTCGGGAAGCTCACGGTGATGAGCCAGTTGGTGAGCCACTGGGTCGCGGTGGCCACACCCATCGCCGCGGCGCGGATGCGCAGCGGGAACATCTCCCCCAGCAGCACCCACACGACCACGCCCCACGACAGCGCGAAGAAGAGCACGAACAGGCTGGCCGCGCCCAGTGCCACCGCGCCCCAGCCGAACGACAGCGTCACCTCCTCGCCCTGCACCACCGCGTGGCTGAAGGCGTAGGCGGCCAGCGCCAGCGCCACCGTCATCCCGGCCGAGCCCACCAGCAGCAGCGGCTTGCGGCCCACCCGGTCCACCAGCAGGATCGCCACGAACGTACCCACGATGTTCACGATGGAGGTGAACAGGCTCAGCAGCAGCGAGGAAGACTCGTCCACGCCCACCGACTGCCACAGCGAACTGGAGTAGTAGAAGATGACGTTGATCCCGACCAGCTGCTGGAACGCCGAGACGGCCATACCGATCCACACGATGGGCAGCAGACCGTAGCGGCCGGTCAGGTCGCTCAGCCTGGTCCGGACCTCCGAGCCCAGCGCCTCACGGATCTCCCCGATGCGCTTGTCCACCCGCGCGGTCCCGCCGCCCTCCACGTCGGCCAGGATGCGGCGGGCGCGGTCCGTCTGCCCCACACGCACCAGGTAGCGGGGCGACTCGGGGATGAGCAGGCTCAGCCCCAGGTAGACCAGGGCGGGCAGGACCTCGATGCCCAGCATCCACTGCCAGGCCTGGACCGGTCCCAGCATGCCGCTCGCGGTGCCGTCGGCGATCTGGGCGATGCCGTAGTTGACCAGCTGCGAGGCGGCGATGCCCAGCACGATGGCCAACTGCTGCAACGACGCCAAACGGCCCCGGTAGGCGGCGGGCGAGACCTCGGCGATGTAGGTCGGTGCGATCACCGAGGCCAGGCCGATGGCGACACCGCCCAGGATCCGCCAGGCGGTCAGGTCCCACACGCCGAACGGCAGCGCCGAGCCGATGGCGCTGATCGCGAACATCACACCGGCGATCTGCATGGTGCGGATACGGCCGATGCGGTCGGCCAGGGCGCCCGCGACCGCGGCGCCCACCACGCAGCCCAGGAGCGCGGAGGCGACCGTGAAGCCGAGCGTGGCCGGTCCCACACCGAACCGTTCCTGGATGGCCGGTACCGCCCCGTTGATGACGGAGCTGTCGTAGCCGAACAGGAAGCCTCCCATCGCCGCTGCCGCGGCGATCATCGTCACGTGGACGATGTTGGCCTCCCCCTCCGGAACCGACTCGTCCCCGGCCTGTCTGGCTCCGCTCACGTCCCTCGTCCTTCCCCCGTCGCACACTGGTCGTTCCAAGAGTGGACACGCCGGGGAGCCGAGGGTCACGGACAAAACGCCCACGGGCCAAAAGATGTCCATCGTTTGGCCCACAACGTGTATCGGTCACGCGGTGGCCGACCGCGTACGATCTGGACGGGTTCCCGACGGTGCCGCGAGGAAGGTGTGTTCTGTTGACCGTGCTCTTCGACCTGTTCGGCGTCCTGGCCCGCCACCAGTCCGAGGAGGGCAAGGACCGGCTGGTCCGGGTCGCGGGCGCGCCCGCCCCGGCCTTCTGGAAGGCGTACTGGGCGCGGCGCCAGCCCTACGACCGCGCCGACGTGAGCGCCGCCGAGTACTGGCGCGGCGTGGGCGACGACCTGGGCGCGCGCTTCGACGGGGAGCGGACCGCCGCGCTCGTCGAGGCCGACGTCGCCAGCTGGAGCGCCGTGGACGAGACCATGGTCGCCCTGGTCGAGGAGCTCGCGGCCTCCGGTCGGCGCCTCGGGCTGCTGTCCAACATCCCCGAGGAACTGGCCGCCCACTACGAGGCGCACCACCCCTGGCTCGGCAACTTCCACGTGCGCGCCTTCTCCTGCCGCATCCGCCGCGCCAAGCCCGAACCGGACGCCTACAGGTGGTGCCAGGAGGCCCTGGGCGTGGATCCCGGGCGGATCCTCTTCGTCGACGACCGCGGGGAGAACGTCCGGGCCGCGGAGGCGCTGGGCATGGGCGGCCACGTGTTCACCGCCGCCGACGGGTTCCGCGAGAGCCTCGCGCGCTGGGAGTCCGCCCCGAGGAGGTGAGCCCTGCCCGCCGCACACCCCGGGGCCCGGCGGGGCGCCCTCTCCGGAGAGGGCGCCCCGGAAGACGCCGAAGTTCCCAGTCATCCACAGGGCCGTCAGCTTGACCTTGGCGATGCGCCAACCGCCTGCGCGACCTGGACCGAGCCTGTCAGGACCACGGCACGTTCAAGGTGCGGTGGCGCGCCAAGGACCGGTGGAAGCCCTCCTTCCGCTTCCCCGACGGCACACGGATGAGCATCGAACGCCTGGGCCGCAACCCGAGGCGCATGAGCGCCCCGACAGCGCGGTGGGCATTGACCGGGCGGGTGCGGGCTCGTCGCGCCGATTTCGCCGCGCAGGTCGCCCATACGCTGTGTGCCAAGAACGCGGCCCGGCGGACCGGGAGCCGGATCGTGGAGGTTGATCCCGCGTACACGTCCCAGACCTGTCACTCGTGCGGATACGTCGCGGAGGAGAACCGAGAGAGCCCATCGGTCTTCCGTTGCGGCAGGTGCGGGCACACAGCTCATGCGGACGTGAACGCGGCCCAAAACATTCTCACGCGCGGATGGACTAACCCTTCGGGGTGAACCGTGCCAGCCTGTCGAGACCTCTGGGATGCCATGTCGATGAAGCAGGAACCAGCTGCGGCCGCGAGGCGCGCAGCGCCGATCGGGCTGCAAGGCCCGGTCGGAATCTCCCTCGTTCACGAGGAAGAGGAAGTCAACATGTGCTGCGTGGCCTTGAAGGACTCCATCCACGGCGCGGTACCCGCGACCCACGCGTCGGCCGCCAGGCGCGTGGCCGGTTGGCCGAAGCCCTCACCGAAGTCGACCTCGACCTCGTCGGTGAAGCAGGAGCGGAACATCTCCCAGTCACGGGAGTCGGTTCCGGTGGCGTAGCGGGTCTGGACCCCGATGATCTCGGCTCGGTCCAGCAGACGCCTGAGTTCGGCGTCGCGGGGCCGCGTGTGGTGTGTCTGCGTCAAGGGACGTCCCTTTCTGGGCCGCGTCGGTGTCAACGGCGGCGGAGTTCGTGAACGGTCGGGTTCATGGCGCTGCGCGGGGTGTCCTCAGCGGAAAGGCCACTCCGGTGAGTTCCTCGGAGGACTCCCACAGTCGGCGTGCGGCGTCGGCGTCACGCGCCTTCGCCGCGCGCCGGACCAGCTTCGGTGCGCCTCGGAGCCCCATGAGGCGACGGGGACCGGCGTAGCTGTCGCCGGGAACGTCCGCCGTGGCGGCGTAGAGCGTCGGCAGGGCGCCGTGTTCCGCGCTCTGCGTGACCAGGCCGATCAGCGCCTGGCTCGCCCGCAACCACAGGTTCTGCCCCTCGGGCCTCATCAGGTTCGTGGCCGAGATCCCGGGATGCGCGGCTGTCGAGATCACCGTGGAACCGGCCTCGTCCAGGCGCCGTTGGAGTTCGGAGGCGAACAGGAGGTTGGCGAGTTTTGACTGCCCGTAGGCGGAGTACTCCCGATAGGGCTTGCGCTCCCAGTTGAGGTCGGCGAAGTCGATCGAGCCGATCAGGTGCGCGAGCGAGGCCACCGTGACGACCCTCTCCCGAATCCGCGGCAGAAGCAGGTTCGTGAGTGTGAAGTGGCCGAGGTGGTTGGTCCCGAACTGCAACTCGAAACCGTCGGCGGTGCGGGACATCGGCGGGAGCGACAGACCGGCGTTGTTGACGAGCAGGTCAACGGGCTCGGTGAGCTGCCGCGCGAACTCCTGGACCGAGGACAGGTCGGCGAGGTCGAGCCTGCGTACCTCGACGTCCCCGGTCATCGTCGCGGCGGCGGCGCGGCCCTTGTCGGGGTCGCGGACGGCGAGCAGGACCCGCGCACCCCGTGCGGCGAGGACGCGAGCGGTCACGCGTCCGATGCCGCTGTTCGCACCGGTGACGACGGCGGTGCGACCGGCCATGGAAGGGACGTCTGCAAGGGAGAACGCTGGCATGACCCCGAATGTAGCCACTGCAAACAATGATGTCAATGCAAACATCGCGTGTTAGGATGGCGGACGTGACCGAACCCGCCGGGCAGCGCCCCTACCACCACGGCAACCTCCGCAGCGCGATCCTCGACACGGCCGAGCGCCAGCTGCGCGAGCGCGGAGCGGACCAGCTCTCCCTCCGGGACCTGGCCAGGGAGATCGGCGTGAGCCACGCCGCGCCGCGGCGGCATTTCGCCGACCGTCAGGCGCTCCTCGACGCACTGGCCGAGGCGGGCTTCGTCCAGTTGGGCAGCGCGCTGCGCACCGCGCTGGCGGAGGCGGGAGACGCGTTCGACGTGCGGGTGCACAAAGCCGTGCTGGCCTTCGCCCGTTTCGCCACCGAGAACGCCGCACTGCTCGAACTGATGAACTCCGGCAAACACCGGCCGGGAGCCACACGGATCGCCGAGGCGGCCGAGGCGGCCTTCGGGCAGGTGAGCGAGCTGATCGAGGAGGGGCAGGAACACGGCGCGCTCGAACACGGTGACCCCGAACGCATCGGGATCATCCTGTACGCGACCGTGCAGGGCATCGCGACGATGGTCAACGGCAACATGATCGACGCGGAGAGGCTCGACGGGCTGGTCGAGACCGCGGTCGAGCAGTTCCTGCGGGGCGCCAGCCCGCGCGGCCGGTAGTTCCCCGCGCACCGGGCCGCCGCGGACGCGCCGCTGCGCAAGGAACACATCTGGCTGCCCGCCCTCGCCCCGCGAAGGACGCCGTCACCCCGACCGCCCGGTACCGCCGATGACCGGTACCACCGCGATCGGGGCGTTTGTGTGTCTGCTGGCCACCGCCGTCGAGGAGGGCCGGGGCCCGTCCTCGACGAGCGGCGTCCTGGCCGACAGCGCCTATCGCCCGCTGCCGACCTGACGGTCCGGCCTCACTTCAGGTGCCGGGCGAAGAACCGGTTCCCGGCGTCCCCCTCGAAGTGCGGGACACCGGTGTGCCCGCCCATGTTGGCGTGCAGGGTCTTCTCCCCGGAGCCGAAGGCGTCGAACAGGTCCAGGGCCAGCTGTCGGTCGTTTCCCTCGTCGTCCCACTGCAACAGGACCTGCAGCGGAATGGTGACCTGTCGGGCCTCCTCGAACATGGTGCGGGGCACGAAGCTCCCGGCGAACAGAAGGGCGGCCGAGATACGCGGCTCGACCACCGCCAGCCGGACGCCGATGGAGACCACTCCCCCCGAGTACCCGACCGGGCCGCCGATCTCGGGCAGCGAGAGGAGGGCGTCCAGGGCGGCCCGCCATTCCGGAACCGCCTTTTCGACCAGCGGGAGGACGAGCCGGTCGACGGTCTCGTCGTTGACCGGCTCGCCGGCCGCCAGTGCCCGGAGCAGGTCGGCGCGGGCCTCCTCGGTAGCGGCGGAACCGGGCCGGTCACCGCCCCCGGGAAGCTCGATGGTGGCCGCGGCGAATCCCTCCGCCGCGGAGTGCCGGGCCCGGGCCGCCAGTCGGGGGTACATCCTGCGCAGTCCGCCGGGGTGGCCGAGCAGGATCAGCGGGGCCGGTGCGGACGCGGATCCGGGCGTCCACAGGATGCCGGGGATCTCGCCGAGGGTGAATGCGCGTTCGAGGACGCCGTCGTCGAGGCGCTGTTCGGAAGTGAAACGCACGGTCGTGCCTTTCGGGAGTGCTCGTGAACGGCGCTCCCGGACGGCCTATCGCCCGACCGTGACCCTGGAGGGGAGCACCCATGTCGATACGTTCACGGGTACCACCTCCTCGTTCTCTGGCACGGCCTCCGGAAAAGTAGCAGTGGTCGCCGTGGTCCGCCAACAGGTTTTCGCGCAGGCTCCGCCGTCGGGGAGGCCGGGGACAAACAACCGCCCCGCACAAGACTTCCGCCGTGTTTTTGGCTGGTTCGGCGGCTGTGCCGCCCGCGTCCGGGGCTCCAGGATCGTCCCCGTGACCACATTCCTTCCCCTGGCCGAGAAGGCCCTTCGCCGCGAGACGCCCACCCGCGCCGAACTCCTCGGGGTTCTGAGCAGCTCCGACGACGACCTGATGGACCTGGTCGCCGCGGCCTTCCGCGTCCGACAGCGCTACTTCGAGCGCCGCGTCAAGCTCAACTACCTCGTGAACATCAAGAGCGGCCTGTGCCCGGAGGACTGCTCCTACTGCTCCCAGCGCCTGGGCTCCGACGCCGAGATCGTCAGGTACACCTGGCTCAAGCCCGACCAGACCCGCGAGGCCGTCGCCCACGGGGTGGAGGCGGGCGCCACCCGGGTCTGCCTGGTGGCCAGCGGGCGCGGCCCCACCGACCGCGACGTGGAGCGCCTGGCCCCCGCCATCGAGGGCATCAAGACCGAGCACCCCGGCGTGGAGGTGTGCGCCTGCCTGGGACTGCTCTCAGAGGGGCAGGCCGACCGGCTGCGCCAGGCCGGGGCCGACGCCTACAACCACAACCTCAACACCTCGGAGAAGCGCTACGCCGACGTCTGCACCACCCACGAGTTCGCCGACCGGGTGGACACCGTGACCAGGGCCAAGCACGCGGGCCTCTCCCCCTGCTCGGGGCTGATCGCGGGGATGCGGGAGAGCGACGACGACCTGGTGGACGCCCTGTTCGCGCTGCGCGAGCTGGAACCGGACTCGGTACCGGTCAACTTCCTCATGCCCTTCGAGGGCACCCCGCTGGAGGGCACCTGGGAGCTGACCCCGCAGCGGTGCCTGCGCATCCTGGCCGCCGCCCGGTTCGTCTTCCCCGACGTGGAGGTGCGCCTGGCGGGCGGCCGCGAGATCCACCTGCGCTCCCTCCAGCCGCTGGCGCTGCACATCGCCAACTCGGTGTTCCTGGGCGACTACCTCACCAGCGAGGGGCAGGCGGGCCGGGCCGACCTGGAGATGATCGAGGACGCCGGTTTCACCGTGCAGGGCGCGGGTGAGCCCACCCTGCCCAGGGAGCGCCACGACCTGCTCAGGCCGCGCCAGCGGGGCGCCGGAACCGCTCTTCCGCCCAACGCCTGACACCGGCGCGGCCCGAGGGCGCGGCGCGCTCCGTCCCCCGCGCGCCGCGCGAACCCGTCCCGGTCAGGAACGCGGGACGGGCTGCTCGCCGTTCCAGATGGGGATCTGCTGGTAGTTCTGGGCCGCCTCGACGGCCAGCGCGTCCTCCTGCCGGTCGCGCACGCACTTGGCCAGGGTGAACGTGGACGTGATGACGTAGAGCAGGCCCAGGCCGAGGAAGGCCCGGATCCACAGGTCGACGGGGAGGTAGATGATCCCCGCACCGACTCCGACCGACGCCGCGCCGAAGGACAGGGCGGACTGGAGGAAGAACTGCGGGGTGGACCGGGGCTGGGGGTGTAGGTGTTCATGCGTCCATGCTGTCGGCTCCCCCGGACACGCGCCTGAGTACCGCTACTCAACTCCCCGCCGAGTCCCGCCGGGGAGCGGACGGGGCCCTTCTCCTCGTTCCGGGGCCTTCCCCGCGCTCGGGGCGGTCGGCCGGTCCGGGCCGATGCCGCGAGGAGGTCAGGCGGGGGTCACGGGACGGTCGGGCAGGAAGGGGGACAGGTCCACTCCGGGATCCTCCCCCATGGCCAGCCTGGCCGCGACCAGGCCCTGGAAGGGGCCGAAGGTCAGCCCCTCGCCGCCCAGACCGGTCGCCACCACCACACCGGGCAGCCGCTCCACGGGGCCCAGCAGCTGCCGTCCGTCGTGCGTGCACGGCCGCAGCCCCACCCGCGTCTCCACCACCGTGGCGTCCGCCAGTTCGGGCAGCACCTCGACCGCGGTGGAGAGGTTGTGCAGCAGGCCCGACGCCGTCACCCGCCGGTCGAACCCGGCCTCCGGTTCCCACGTGCCGCCGGTGACCACCCGGTCGGGGCCGAAGGCCGACACGAAGTACCCGCGCTCGCCGAACCGCACCACCGGCCAGGCGCGGGTGTCGCGCCCCGGCAGCGCGAAGTGGGTCACCTGCCCGCGCACCGGGTGCACGGGCAGATCCACACCGGCGGTGGCGAGCAGCCCGGCCGACCACGCGCCCGCGGCCACCACGACCACGGGCGCCTCCAGGGCCTCGCCGCCCACCCGCACACCGCTCACCCGGCGGCCGTCCCACAGCAGGCGCGACTCCCCCTTGAAGTAGCGCAGCCCCCGCTCCTCGGCCGCGTTGAACAGGGCGACCCGCGCCGCCGCCCCGTTCAGCCGGGCCATGCCCTCCACGAACACCCCGCCGTAGGGCTCGGGCAGCAGCGGGAACCGCTCGCGCGGCTCGCCCGGGGCCAGGCGCTCCACCGCGCCCATCGTCGCGAACTCCGGGCGCTCGGACAGGGTGCGCAGCAAGTCGAACCCGGCGTCGTCGCCCTCGCGGTCCACGGACAGGCCCCCGACCACCTCGTAGCCGGTGGCCTGACCGTCCTCGGCCAGCTCGGCCATCAGCCGCGAGTAGTGCTCGGCCGCGCGGGCCTTGAAGCCCCACACCGGCGGCTCGTCCCACGGCAGCGGCCAGGGGAAGACCACCCCCAGCCCGGCGGCCGTGGCCTGCCCGGGGTGCGAGGCGTCCACCAGCGCGGTGGACACACCCTTCCTGGCCAGGTGGAACGCCGCGCTCGTCCCCACGATCCCGCCGCCGACAATGATCACGTCCATGACCACCACCCTGCCCCCGCCCGCTCCGGCGAACAAGCCGAACGACCCGCGTGCCGCGTCCGGGAAACGGGTACGGGTGCGCGATAGGTTGTGCTCTTCCCAGATCCCGGTGCCGCACCCCTGGAGGACGTGTACGTGGACGGATACACCTACTACGGGGTCGCCCTGATGCGCCGCCCCGGCCCCGACCTGGCACGGGGCATCGTCACCCACGTCCCCCGCGCGGAGGTGGACCCGGTCCTGGCCGCGCGCCAGTACACGATCTACCAGGAGGCCGTCGCCTCGGCCGGGTGGCGGGTGTGCGAGGTCGAACCGGCGCCCGAGCACCCCGACGCGGTGTTCGTGGAGGACACCGTGGTGGTGTGCGAGGACCTGGCGGTCCTGACCCGTCCCGGCGCGCAGGAGCGCCGCGGCGAGGTGGAGGGGGTCGAGGCGGTGGCGCGCACGCTCGGCCTGCGGGTGGCGCGGATCGAGGCGCCCGGGACCCTGGACGGCGGTGACGTGCTCCAGGTGGGCTCGACCGTCTACGTGGGAGTGGGCGGGCGCACCGACGCCGAGGGCGCCGCCCAGCTCGAACAGCTGCTCAAGCCGCTGGGCCGGGAGGTCGTGCGCGTGGGCCTGGGCGCGGCGCTGCACCTGAAGTCGGCGGTGACCGCGCTGCCCGACGGTACGCTCGTGGGCCTGCCCGAGCTGGTGGAGGCCGACGCGCTGCCTCCGGTACGCCGGGCCACCGAGGAGCGGGGCGCGCACGTGCTGCCCCTGGGCGGGCGCGACGTGCTGGTCAGCGCCGCGGCGCACGAGACGATCCACCAGCTGAGCGCCGACCGGTGGCGGGTGCTGCCGGTGGACATCTCCGAGTTCGAGAAGCTGGAGGCGTGCGTGACCTGCCTGAGCGTCCTGATCCCCGACCTCTCCACCTGAAAATACCGGGCGCTCCCGGCGGCCCTGTCGTTAGTCTGAGCGAATTCGTCCGACAAGGCCCCGGGAGCCCGATGAGCGCCGTCCGACTGATCCGCAGCCAGACTCTGACCGACGCCGTGGAGTACGCCTACGCCGCCACGGTCCAGGCGCCCGCGCGCGTGGTGTGGACCGCGGGCGCCTGCCCGCTCGACGAGGGCGGCCGCACCGTCGCGGTCGGCGACTACGCGGGCCAGGCCGAGCAGGTCATGCGCAACCTGCGCACCGCCCTGAACGACGCGGGCGCCGACCTGGCCGACGTCGTCAAGACCACGGTCTACGTCGCCTCCAGTCGCCAGGAGGACCTGGTGGCGGCCTGGAAGGTGGTGCGCTCGCACATGGGCGAGCACGACGCGCCCGGCACCCTGCTCGGGGTGTCCGTGCTCGGCTACGACGACCAGCTGGTCGAGGTGGAGGCGGTCGCCGTGACCCGCTGAGGTGCCACTCCCCCGCCCCGAGTATCCCGCCCGACCGGCCGGTGGCAGGAGTGGAGGACCGAAACCGTCCTCCACTCCTGCCACACTGCGCTCATGAGAGCGACCTCCGCGCGCCTGCTGCGTCTGCTGTCCCTGCTCCAGACCCGCAAGGACTGGCCGGGCGGCGAACTCGCCGACCGCCTTGAGGTGAGTCCGCGCACCGTCCGCCGCGACGTGGACCGCCTCCGCGAACTGGGCTACCCCATCCAGGCCACCATGGGCACCGGGGGCGGCTACCAGCTCGGCGCGGGCGCCGCCCTGCCGCCGCTGCTGCTGGACGACGACGAGGCCGTGGCGGTCGCGGTGGGGCTGCGCACCGCCGCCCAGGGCGGGGTGTCGGGGATCGAGGAGACCTCGGTGCGCGCCCTGGCCAAGCTGTTGCAGGTGCTGCCCTCGCGGCTGCGGCGCCGAGTGGACGCCCTGGGCGCCTTCACCGTTCCGATGCCCTCCGACGGGCCCACGGTCGACGCCGACGTTCTGGCGCTGGTGGCCGCCACCTGCCGGGACAGCGAGCGGCTGCGCTTCGACTACGAGCGCCACGACGGCAGCGCCTCGCGCCGGGCGGTGGAGCCCCACCGGCTGGTCTCGCGCGGGCGGCGCTGGTACCTGGTGGCCTGGGACACCGAACGCGACGACTGGCGCACCTTCCGGGTGGACCGGATGCGCCCGCTCACGCCGACCGGGCCGCGGGTGCCCCCGCGCGACCCGCCCGGGCAGGGGGTCGCCGCCTACCTCCGGGAGCGCATCGACGTGCACATGTGGCCCGTGCAGGCGCGGATCAGGCTGTTCGTCCCGGCGCGGGAGGCCGAGCGCACGGCGGCGGGCTTCGGGCGGATCGAGCCGGTGGACGAGTACTCGTGCGTGCTGGTGTGCTCCGGGGACTCGCTGCTCCACATGGCCTGCTACCTGGGCATGCTCGACGTGGAGATGGAGGTGGAGGAGCCCGCCGAACTGCGCGAGCACATGTCCCGCCTCTCGGAGAGGTTCGGCCGCGCGGCTGCCTCGGGCTGAGATCGCGCGTTCAGAGCCGGTGGACCTCGGTCAGGTCGATGTCCACGGGGTAGGGGAACCCGACCTTGAGCCGGTCGTGGCGGATGCCGGTGGGCACATAACAGGCCTTGGCCGGGTCCAGTTCGTACACGTACACCACGGGTGCGTTGTCGTTCTTCTCGATCCGCCAGAAGTGAGGAATACCCGCTTCCGCGTACAGGAAGGGCTTGCGCTTCCGGTCCCGCTCCATGGACGCCTGCGACACCACCTCGACCACCAGCACCACCGCGTCCGCGGGGAAGGTGCTCTGCCGATCGTCCACGGCCTCGGCGTTCACGACCATGACGTCCGGCTCAGGGCGCTGGCGCGGGCCGAGCGTCACTGTCATCTCACGGCGCACACCGTAGTGAGCCGGAACCGTGTGTCGTAGACCGATGGTGAGCAGGTCCAGTACGACGTTGTGGTACCCCTCTCGCGGCGCGGGGAGGACGATACTGCCGTCGATCATCTCGCTGTGCGGGGGAAGAGCCGTCAGCCTGTCCAGATCCTCGGTCTGAAAGCCTTCGATCGGAGGAATCAACCAGTCGGGCACTGGTGCGGAGGGCATGCCATCCTCGCTGTTCAACGGCTGTCTCGACGCCTGGAAGCCTAGCCCTTCGAGTCCTCAGCCGGGCGGAGTTCGCCCGAACGCGCGCCAAAACCACTACTTTAGGGAGTCGTTTACTTCCGGAGAGTAGTGAAAGTAGTGGTGCAGGTGACCGTCCACGACCACGGCCCCGAACTGCGCGACCTGAGCGCGCCGCCCACCGTCCGGGACCTGTGCCCCGGCTACCGCCTCGCCCGCTGGGACTCCCCCGCGGCCCTGTCACCGCCCTGCCGGGAACACCTGCACCGCGTCCTGCGCGACCTGGCCGCGCGGGCCTTCGGCGCCGACCACTCGCCCTACTGGCGTGCCCGGATCGACGCCGGGTTCTTCGACCAGGTCTCCTCCCTGGCGCTGATCCTGGGCCCCGACGGCTCCCCCGTCGGCTGGGGCGGCTACCACCGCCGTCGCTTCGCCTCCCGGCGCGCCGTGTACCTGGACGCGGCGGGCGTGGTCCCCGCCCACCGCCGCTCGGGCCTGTCCGCGGCCCTGATGACCCACTTCCTGACCCGCGAGGTCCTCGCCCACCCGCTGCGGACCACCTACGTCGTCCTGCGCACCCGTCACCCGGCCGTCTACGCCGCATGGCGCCAGAGCCTGGGCGACGCGCGCGTCTTCCCCAACGAGCTCCGGCCCCTCCCCGTTCGGGTCCGGCGCGTCGCGGGCGAGGCCGCCGAGTGGCTGGGCGACGGGCCGAACCTGGACCCCGACACGCTGCTCGTCCACGACGCCTACCGCGTGTTCGACGGCCGGATCTACGGCACCCGACCCCGCAGCGGCCACCTCGCGCTCGACGACTACTTCGCCCACGAGGTCGGTCCCCGCGACGCCCTGCTGATGGTGGTCCGCATGAGCGTGCCCGCCCTGGCGCGGGCCACCGCCGGACGCCTCCTGCACGCGCGGCGGCGCCCGCAGGAAGGTGGGGACCTTTCCACGGGCGCCGGGGAAACCGCGTATGGGACCGCTCCCAAGAGGGAGAGGGAGGGAGCGGCCGGGTTCATGCCAGGGGCACGGCCTTGACCGTGGACGGGCTGTAGACCAGACCGCCCACGTCGCGGACCTGGTCCATGAGCCGGGCCAGGCGCAGGCTCTCGGCCCAGGGCATGTCGGGGCTCTCCCGCTCACCGGCGGCCACGCACCGCGCGACCTCCTCGGCCTCGTACTCGTAGCCGTTGGCGCGGAAGGGGCGGGAGAACGCCTCCGGCTCGTGGCCGTCGCGGTGCAGCACCACGTCGGTGGCCATCCAGAAGCTCGGGATCTCCAGCCGTCCCTTCGTCCCGGCCAGCACCCCCCGGTTGGGCAGCGTGGTCTGCGAGGCGCACGACAGCGAGCCGGTGCCCCCGTTCTCGCCGCGCACGAGCACGGTGGTGGCGGTGTCCACCATCCGGTCGGGCGACAGGTGGCGGGTGGCGCCCACCACGGTCAGCTCGCCCAGGTGCTGGGAGGCGAAGGCCAGCGGGTACACGCCCAGGTCGAGCAGGGCGCCGCCGCCCAGGTCGGCGTTGAAGAGGCGGTGGTCGGGGTCGTAGGGGGCGTTGAAGCCGAACTCGGCCGAGAGCCAGCGCACCTCGCCGATCGCGCCGTCCTCCACCAGTTCGCGGACCAGGCGGGAGGCGGGCAGGTAACGCGTCCACATCGCCTCCATCAGGAAGAGGCCGCCCTCTCGGGCCGCCTCGACCATCTGCGAGACCTGGAGGGCGTTCATCGCCATGGGCTTCTCGACCAGGACGTGTTTGCCCGCCCTGAGGCAGGTCAGGGTGTTGGGGTGGTGCCAGGGGTGGGGGGTGGCCACGTAGACGGCGTCCACGTTCGGGCTCTGGGCCAGGTCCTCGTAGCTGCCGTGGCGTTCGGGGACGTCCCAGGCCCGGCCGAACTCCTCGGCCCGCTCCGGGGTGCGCGAGCCGACCGCGGTGAGCCGGGCCGTGGGGGTGGACCCGAGCGCCTCGGCGAAGGAGTGCGCGATGCCGCCGGTCCCGAGCACGCCCCAGCGCAGTACGCCGTTTTCATCTGTCATGGGAGCATCCTAAAAAACACGGCCATGTCGGGGTGCGGGCGGGGAAGGTACTCGGTTTCCCCGGCTCCGGACCGTACGGTGGCCAGGAGACGGGCGAGGGCGCCCGCAGGCCACGAACGGAGGGGGATATGTCGGACAACCCAGGCACTCTCGCCCAGAGGCTCGGGGTACGCCCCGGCGACCGGCTGCTCGTCCTCAACGCCCCCGAGCGCTATCTGCGGCTGCTGGAGCCGCCCCCCGACATCCACATCGACCTGGGCCCCGTCGAGGGCGCCGACTACGACGACGTGCACCTGTTCGCCCTGGACCGGGGCACCGTGGGCCGCGAGGCGCCCCGCGTCCTGGACGTGGTGGGACCGAGCACCCGCCTGTGGGTGTGCTATCCCCGGCGCGGCGGCACCATCATCACCGACCTGGCCGCGGACCGGGGCTGGGACCCGCTCCTGGACTCGGGATGGCGCGGTACCGCCCAGGTGCCGATCGACTCGGACTGGGCGGCACTGCGCTTCGAGCGCGCCGGAGCGGGCCGGCCTAACCCGACGTGACGCTCAGGGCGCCGCTGACGGTGTCGGCCTGGATACGGGCGTCCGCCTCCGAGGTGGTGTCCACGTCCACGTCCCGGTCCCCGGACGCGGACTCCCCGGTGACCTCGTAGACGCCCTCGGGCACCCGCACGTCGATACCGCCGCTGACGCTCTCCACGCTCAGCAGGTCGAAGGCGTCCTCGGTGACGACCCCGATGCCCCCCGAGACGGTGGAGACCTGCGCCTCGGTGAAGCCCCCGCCCACCTGGACGCCGCCGCTGGTGGACTCGGCCACGACCGTGCGCGCGCTGAACCCGGACACGTCCACGTCACCGGACGTGCTCGCGGCCTGGAGGTTCTCACCCGTCCCCTCGGCGGTGATCCGACCGCTGGCGGTCTCCGCGACCAGGGAACCCTCCACCCCGGTCACGTCGATCGTGCCGCCGACGGACTCGGCGGTGACGTCGCCGCTGTTGCCGTCCACCCGCACCTCGCCGCTGAGGCTGCCCAGTTCCAGCTCGCCGTCGACGTTCTCCACGCTGATCCGGCCGCTGACCGTCTCCACGGTCACCGCGGTCCCCACCGGGACCGCGACCTCGTAGTCGATCCGGCAGCCGTCGAAGAACGGCATGCCCAGGCACTCGGCCTCCACCTGGAGGGTGCCGTCGTCCTCCTCGATGTCCTCCTCCGGCTCGGTGAGGGGCGTTCCGCGCAGGGTGCGGTCCACCTGCACCCGCTCGGAGCCGCCGGTGAGGACGACGTCGCCGCCGGTGCCGTTCTCGATCTCCACGGCCTGGGGCGCGTCGTAGGCGTCGCTGCGGCTGCCGCGGTCCACGCCGACGTTGCCCAGGACCGAGACGGCGGTCGCCACCACCACGCCCAGCACCAGCACCGCGCCCAGGAGCAGCCACGGGCCCACACGGAACCTGCGCGGCTCCTTGCTCGACGAGGCGTACAGGCCCCGTGCCTTGAATGTCACTGTTCTTCCTTCCTCGCTGGGCTCGCGCCCCCTCTGGTGTCCGCGGTCAGTCCCGGTCCGCGCCGCGCAGGTAGCGCAGCACGGCCTGCACCCTGCGGTGGTCGTGGTCGTCGTGGCCCAGGTCGAGCTTGGTGAAGATCGAGCGGATGTGCTTCTCCACGGCGCGTTCGGTGACGGTCAGCCGCGAGGCCACACCCGCGTTGTTCAGCCCCTGCGCCATGAGCTCCAGCACCTCGGTCTCACGGGGGGTGAGCCGCGTCAGGGCGTTGTCCCGTCGGCGGCTGAGCAGCTGCGAGACCACCTCCGGGTCGATGGCGGCGCCTCCCCCGGCGACCCTGCGCAGCACCGACAGGAACTCGTCGATGTCGGCGACCCGGTCCTTGAGCAGGTAACCGACCCTGCTGGCCCCGCTGCCGAGCAGGTCGGCGGCGTAGCGGCTGACCACGTGCTGGGACAGCAGCAGCACCGCCACCTCCGGGTACTTCTGGCGGATGGCGATACCCGCCTGGATGCCCTCCTCGGAGTAGGTGGGCGGCATGCGGATGTCGACCAGGCACAGGTCCACGTCGGGGTGCTCCTCCACCGCCCGCATCAGCGCGTCGGCGTCGCCGACCTGCTCGACGATCTCCACCCCCGCGTCCTCCAGCAGGCGGGCCATCCCGCTGCGCAGCAGCACCGAGTCCTCGGCGATAACCACCCTGGGCCCCCTCTCCTCGAGCTGGACGGGGTTCGCACCGGTGTACACGGTCATGCCTCCCAAGGGATGTCGGCGGTCAGGACGGTGCCCTCACCGGCCGGGCTGTGGATGGTCAGGACGCCGTCGACGGCGTCCACGCGGTCCCACAGGCCGTTCAGGCCCGTGCCCACCCGGGGCTCGGCCCCTCCGGCGCCGTCGTCGGTGACGGTGAGCCGCAGCAGGTCGCCGCCGCTTCGGGCGGGGCGCGCCACCCGCTCCGCGGCCACGGTGACCCCGGTGGCGCCGGAGTGCTTGGCGACGTTGGCGAGTGCCTCGCAGGCCACGTAGTAGGCCACGCCCTCGGCGCGCGGGGAGGGGCGTTCCTCGAACTCGACGTCCACCCGTACGGGAACCGGGGCGCGTCCGGCGGCCACGGGCAGGGCCGCGCCCAGTCCGTGGTCGGTCAGGACCCGGGGGTGGAGCCCGCGCGCCACCTGGCGCAGCTCGTCCATGACCTCCCGGGACTCGCGCTGGGCCTCCGTGATCAGTTCCAGGGCCGTGTCGGGGTCGGTGGCCACGCGCGAGCGCGCCCGGGTCAGGGTCATGGTCAGGGCGAGCAGGCGCTGCTGGGCGCCGTCGTGCAGGTCGCGTTCGATGCGGCGGCGCTCGGCCTCGGCGGCGTCGACCATGCGCAGGCGGCTGTCCTGGACGTGGATCAGGCGGCGGCGGATGCGCACCTCGGGCGCCTCGAACAGCAGCCTGCGGTGCAGAAGGACCTCGGTGGCGACCATGTAGGGGGCCAGGCGCAGCCCGACGAGGGCGCACAGCGGCCCGAACACGACCAGGACCAGGGGGCCGACCAGGTCACCGGGGGAGCCCATCACCAGCACGAACACGATGCCGATCAGGGCGCCCACGACCGACGCCCCGCCGCACACCACCAGCGCCACCACCACGCCCCCGGCCAGCAGGCCGTGGAACCCGGCGACGGTGCTGTAGACGACCGCCGACCAGGCCTCGCGGCCGAACACGAACCGCCAGGTGCGCACGAACGGCTTGTCGTGGGCCAGGGGGTCGGGCGGACTGGTCTCCACGATCCCGAACACGGTGTCCAGCCGGTTGCGCTGGACCCGGCAGGACAGGCGGGCCAGCAGGGTCGCCAGGGCCGGGAGGCCGACCAGGAAGGAGAGCGAGTCCGAGAGCATCCGGTCGGGGACGAGCCGGGACACCTCGGGCAGCCAGGGGCCGGAGACCGCGAAGCCTGCCCAGGTGGCCGAGGCGACCAGCATGAACGCGGGCACCAGGTAGCACAGGGCCAGGGCCAGCGAGGTCATCAGGTGCAGGACCTCGACCACGCGCACACGCCAGCCGGACCCGTAGGCTTCGGCCACGCGGGGCAGACCGGAGAGGGCGGTGAGGAACCTCCCTCTCCCGCCGTTCCTGGCGCTGGCGCGCGTGCTCTGACCGGTCACGCAACCAATCTAGGTTCGGCGGCCGGAAGGCACGAACCCATCAGCACGTGGAGTGCCGGTGGTGCTGGCACCACTCGGGTGCGGCCGGGGGAGAAAGGCGGGTGCGGGGGTGGACGGAGCGGGGACGACGGCGGTGCGGCCGGTCCTGGCGGAGGTCGGCCGGGTCAACATGATGTTCGCCGTGGAGACGGTCCCTCCCGGCCCGGGGTGGCTGCCGTTGGGAGGCCGCGAAGCGCTGGCGTCTCGCGTCCTGGCAGCCGAGGTGGAGCGTGTGCGCGACCGCCTGGCGGAGCTGGCGGGACGGCCGGACGCGGTGGTGGAGTGGCGGGTGGCGGCGTCGGTGTTCCAGCAGGGGCTGGCGACGCGGCTGCTGTCGCCGGTGCTGGCGGCCGGTCTGTGCCACGGGGCGCTGGTGGACGCGGCGCGCTTCCACTGGGATCCGCACCGGGAGGGACCGGTGGTGCTGCGCACCTCGCAGGACGGGGCCGCGACGGCGGTCGGCGGGACGGCGGAACTGGCCGACTGGGTCGAGCGCACGGTGGTCCTCGGCGTCCTGGCGCGCGGGGCACGGGGGCTGGCAGGGGTGGGCAGGGTGGCGCCGGGGCTGCTGCGGGGCAACACCTCCGCCGCCCTGGCCGGGGCCGTGCGCGCCCTGGGCGCGGACCGGCCCGCGGTGCGCGCGCGGGCCGAGGAGGTGGCCGCGGACCTGCTGGGGCGTCCGTCCCTGGCCGGGACCGGCGGTTACACCGGGGTGGACGCCTCGGGGCTGGGGGTGTTCCGGCGCACCACGTGCTGCCTGTACTACCGGGTTCCGGGCGCGGGGTACTGCGGGGACTGCGCCCTGCGCCGCTGAGTGACCCACACCCGTCCCCTCTCCGTGCTTCGCCGACCCTCACCCCGGGTAGCTGCGGCCGTGGACGACGATCGGCGAGGGCACCGGTGGGAGGAAGCCGTGACAGGTCGCGACAGGGAGGGCACGGACGGAGCCGTGGCCCGCGCACGCGCGTGGGTGAGCCGCGCGGCGGGCTCGGACGGGCACGAACGGCACACGGTGCTGTCCATCGGCAAGAGCGCCCTGGCCGCCTCCTTGGCGTGGTTCGCCGCGCAGCACCTGATCCAGGCCGGCTCCCCGGCCTTCGCCCCCTTCACCGCGGTCCTGATGATGCAGGTCACCGTCTACCAGTCGGTGGTCCAGTCGCTGCGCTACGTGGGCGCGGTGGCGCTCGGGATCACGGTGCAGGCCGTCCTGGGCTTCGCCGCGGGCCCGGACATGCTGACCTTCGTCGTGGTCACGCTCATCGCCCTGGTCATCGGCCGGTGGAGGCCCCTGGGCAGCCAGGGCTCCCAGGTGGTCACGGCCGCGTTCTTCGCCTTCTCCACCTTCCTGACCTCCCAGGGCTACACCGGGCGCCTGGTGGACCTCTCCCAGATCCTGTTGCTGGTGCTCATCGGCTGCGCCATCGGCACCGCGGTCAACGTCCTCGTGCTGCCCCCGATGCGCTTTCGCAGCGCGGAGTACGCCATCCGCTCCCTCGCGCACGCCGAGTGCAACCTGATCGGGGATATCCAGCGCGGCATAGAACGGGGGGAACTGACCGAGGACGAGGCCGAGAACTGGCGGCAGCGGGCCAACCGGCTCGCGTCGACCGTCCAGCAGACGCGTTCGGCGGTGGACACCGCCTGGGAGAGCGTCTACCTCAACCCGGCCAGGCTCCTGCGCAGACACCGCCACCACGTCGCCTTCGAGGGCTACCAGCAGCTCGTCGACGCCCTGGAGCGCACCACCCACCAGCTGGGCTCCCTGGCCCGCAGCATCCACCTGTGGAGCCGTGACGGGGAGCGCTCGGTCTACCAGGACTTCCTCCGCCTCTACGGGAACTTCCTCGCCTCGGTCACCGAGATCACCCGCGAACTCAGCGGGTTGGACCAGGACCGGCTCGGACCCCAGGCCCGGAGGCTGTGCCGGCTCACGGAGCAGGCCCGGGAGCGCCACGACGACCTCCTCCGGGCCAAGGAACGCGAGGGCTCCCCGCCCTTCGACGACCTCCGGCTGCCCTACGGCGTGCTCCTGATCGAGGCGCAGCGGCTCATGGACGAGTTCCAGTACAGCTGCGACGTGATCCTGCACTACGTGGACCGCACCGGGCCCGCGGACGGGCCCGGTGGCGCCCGCCACATCTGACCGCGGCCGCGCGCCCCTCCGGGCCCGCCTGCTACGCGGCGGCCCCGGAAGGGCGGTGGAGCCGGTCAGGCGCGGACGGACCGCCAGGCGGACAGGGCCACACCGGCGGCGGCGAGCAGGACGCCGACGGTCGCCCAGGAGAAGGCGGTGCGGTAGCCCTCCACGGATGCGGCGACGTCTCCGGAGGCGCCCGCGGCGACGGCCGCGCCGACGAGGACGGCCATGCCGGTGGCCCCGCCGAGCTGGTCGACCGAGCGCTGGACGCCGGAGGCGACCCCCGCGTCGGCCTCGGTCACCCCGTGCAGGGCGGCGTTCTGCAGGGCGATCAGGCCGACGCCCATGCCGACGCCGACCAGGAGCATGCCGGGCATGGCGTCGGTCCACAGACTGCCGTCCACCGGCAGCCGCGACAGCCAGGCGGTTCCGGCCGCGGCCGACAGCAGGCCCGCGATCGCCGCCCCGGAGACGCCGAGGGCGCCGATGATCCGGCCGACCACGGTCGCCGAGACCAGGATCGCCGCGCAGAACGGCACGTACGCCAGCCCCGCCTGCAAGGGGCTCAACCCCAGCACGTGCTGGAGGTAGAGCGTCACCAGCAGGAAGGAGGTCGACAGCGCCGCGCTGAGCAGCACCGTCGCCCCGTTGGCGACCAGCCTGGTCCGGTCGGCGAAGAAGGACAGCGGTACCAGCGGGTTGCGCGACCTCGCCTCGACGAGGACGAACAGCCCCATCGCCGCGGCGCCCGCGAGCACGGGGACGAACACCCGCGGCTCCGTCCAGGAGTGCTGCGCCGCCTGGAGCACCCCGTGCACCAGGGCCAGCGGACCGGCTGTCAGCAGCGCCCCGCCCAGGAGGTCGGGGCGGCGCCGTGCGGTGCCGGTCGCGGTGGCCGGAGCGGCCGGGGTCTGGGCCCCCGGCGCCGCGCCGCGGACGCGGTCGGGCGCGACCAGCAGCGGAACCGCGACCAGGACCACGGCGACGACGGGGAGGTTGACCAGGAAGATCCACCGCCAGTGCAGCAGCTCGGTGATCACGCCGGACAGCAGCACTCCGCCGACCAGGCCGGAGCTGGAGATCGCGCCCCAGACACCGAGCGCCCTGGCGCGTTCCCGGGGGGCGGGGAAGAGCATGGCGATCAGCGACATCGCCGCCGGGGAGGCGAGCGCCTCACCGGCCCCCTGCCCGAAGCGCGCTGCCAGCAGCCAGGGCAGGTCCGGCGCCGCGCCCGCGACGAGCGAGGCCGCGCCGAACAGGGCGGCGCCCAGGAGCAGCATGCGCCGCCGCCCCAGCAGGTCGCAGACGCGCCCGCCGAGCAGCAGGAGACCGCCGCCGACCAGTGTGTAACCGGCGACGACCCAGGTCAGGCCCTGCGGACCGGCACCCAGGTCGGCGCCGATGGAGGGCAGGGCGATGTTGACGACCGTGACGTCCACGGCGATGAGGAACTGGAGCATCGACACCGCCGCGAGCGCCCACCAGCGGCGGGCAGCGGTGGAGCGCTCCCGGCGGCCGGGGCGCGCGTCGGAAGTCCGAAACGGGTTCATGTGTGATGGCCCATCGGGTCGGGCCCGCATCGAGGCGGGCCGAGAACGGAAGGAAAGCCGTTCCGCCCGCGCGGTACGCCGAGCAGGCCCCGCCCGTCCTCCCAGGACAGGGCGCGGCGCGCGGCGGGCGCGGACGCCCGCCTACTCCGTGACTGCGACTGCCATCATGCGCGGCAGTCTAGACGCTGTCACCGCGTCGGCGCACCGGAAATACCTGACCGCTCCCCGCGCCGCCCCGGACCGACGCCCTCAACGCGGGTCCTCGTCGCGGGGCTTCCCCGTCCCGGGGCGCCGGTCGCCCACCAGACCCGTCTCGTAGGCGGTGATCACCAGCTGCGCGCGGTCGCGCGCCCCGAGTTTGGCACGCAGCCGCCCGATGTGCGTCTTGACCGTGGCCAGACTCAGGTGCAGGTGCTCGGCCAGTTCGGTGTTGGACAGGCCGCGGGCGATCAACCCGAGGACCTCCACCTCGCGGTCCGTGACGCCGTCGAGGGCACGGGCCGGAGGGCGTTCCGGCTCGGGGCGGCGCGCGAACTCGGAGATGAGCCGCCGGGTGACCGAGGGGGCCAGCAGGGCGTCCCCCGCGGCGACGACGGCGATGGCGTCCAGGACCCGCGACGGCGGCGTGTCCTTCAGCAGGAAGCCCGCCGCGCCCGCGCGGAGGGCGGCGTAGACGTACTCGTCCAGGTCGAAGGTGGTGAGGATGAGGACGCGGACGCCCGCCGTCGCGGGATCGGCGCAGATACGCCGGGTGGCCTCGATGCCGTCCAGCCCGGGCATGCGGATGTCCATGAGGACGACGTCGGGCCGTGCGCGGCGGGCGAGTTCCACGGCCTCGGCTCCGTCGGCGGCCTCGCCGACGGCGCTCAGCCCGGGGGTGTGGTCGACCAGGACGCGGAAACTGCCGCGGACCATCGCCTGGTCGTCGGCGACGAGGACGCGCGTGGCCCCGGTGCCCTCTCCGGTCCCCGTCGCCCGCGTCGGTCGGGTCACGGCGTGCCCTCCTGTCCGGTCGGCAGTCGTACGGCCACCGCGAAACCGCCCTCCGGACGGGGGCCCGCGGTGAAACCGCCCCCGCACATCATCGCCCGTTCCCGCATGCCCAGGAGGCCGTGTCCGCCCGTAGGGCCCCCGGACGGGCGACGGGAGCCCTCCGCGGGCCCCTCGTCGACCACCTCGATGTCGACCGCCGCGCCGTCCGAGGCGACGGTCACCTCGCACCGGGTCGGAGCCGCGTGCCGGACCGCGTTGGTCAGGGCCTCCTGCACGATCCGGTACACCATGAGGCGCGTGCCCTCCGGAACGCCCCGCATGCCGCGGACCGTCAGGCGCACGTCGACCCCGGCCCTGCGGGCGTCCCGCGCGAGTCCGTCGAGACCGTCCAGGCCCGGTGCCGGGGCCAGCGGGGCCTGTTCGGTGCGCAGCACCCCCAGGGCGCGGCGCATCTCCGTCAGAGCGGACCTGCTGGTCTCCTCGATGTCCCTGAGCGCGACCCGGGCCTCGCGCGGGTCGGCCTCCGCCACGTGGGTGGCCACACCCGCTCTGACGGCGATCAGGCCGAGGTTGTGCGAGACGACGTCGTGCAGGTCGCGGGCGATGCGCAGCCGTTCCTCGGTCAGCGCCCGCTCGGCCCGCCGCCGCCCCTGGGCCCGGTGGGAGCGCACGGCGAAGCCCGCCGCCCAGGCGCCGCCGACCACCAGCACCACCAGGGAGGCCAGGCCGACCGCGTCCTGCCGGTCCCCCGCCGGGGTGATGACCGCCTCCCCGACGTACACCCCGGCGGCGGCCGTCGTCAGCGCGGCGACCAGGGCCGGGACCGAACGGCGGGCGGGCTCGGCCAGGCCCACCAGGTAGGCGGCCAGACCCGCCGCGGTGTAGGGCTCCCGGGTCAGGTCCAGGAGGGTGGCGGCGGTGAGGGCGGCCAGTACCGCGCCCAGCACGGGCAGCGGCCAGCGGCGGCGGACCGCGACGGGCAGGCCCACGGCCGCGGCGACGGCCCAGGGGAGCCAGACCGGGCCGCCGTAGGCCGGTTGCCCGTCGGCCGGGGACAGGTGCGCGAACCCGGCGTAGACCGCGGTCAGGACGAGGGCCGCCGCCAGGTCGGCGGCGTACGCGTGGCGGCCGGTGGTGCGGTGCATCGCCCGACAGTATCGGCCCACTCCCCTCAGCCCGCCTGTCCGAACGCGAACATCAGCCCCAGGGTGCCCAGCGTGACCAGGACCCAGAGCACCACCGCTGAGCGGCGGGGCCGCGGTCCCTCGCGCAGCAGAGCCAGACCCAGCGGCAGCAGGGCGGCGGCCAGCCCGGCCAGGGCCACCAGCGACCACGGTGTTGTGCCCTTCAGTACGCCCAGCGGCAGGGCCGCCGTCAGCGCGAGGGCGAACGCGCGGACCGGGCCCAGCACCCGTGTGCGCCAGGCGCCGAGAGCGAGCACGACCCAGCCGGACAGGACGGCGAGGTTCAGGACGGAGAGGACCTGGAAGGCCCCGTAGGTGTCGGAGACGATCCGCGTGGCGGTCGCGGCGCCCTCGGCGCCGACCAGCCGGAAGGCCATGTGGTCCGCTCCGGCGTGGAAGGTACGGGTGAACAGGCCGGACATCGCCAGCAGCCCGCCCCACAGCCCCCATCCCGGACCGCGCGCGCCGACGCGGGCGGCGAGTACGGCCACGGCGGGCCACAGCAGCAGGTTGCCGACCGCGAAGAGGGCGTACGCGGTGGCCGTCAGGCCGGAGTGTCGCTCGTACGCGGCGAGCTGCCCGGGAAAGAAGAAGTCGAAGCGGACGCGCAGCAGGGCCCCGGCCAGCATCAGCAGGGGCCCCAGAACCATGGCGACGCCGCCCACCCAGCGGCCGGGGAAGGCGTCCGCGCGTTCCACGGGGAGTACGCGGCTCGGTCCGCTCGCGGCGTGCGGGGTGCCGTGGGTGGTGCGTGGTGGAGGAGTCATGCCCCGACGATGCCCCGCCGGGCCCGTCCCCGGCGTCGGACCGGGGTCTGGATCCGGGCGTCAGACCCGGGTATGACCGGCGGCCCCGGCGCCCCGGCGCGCCGACAGGGCCCTCGCGGGGCGGGCGGCTCCGCGCCCCGAAAACGGGTGGACGTGCGGTGGCGTCCGAACCAGAGTGGCCCGATGACCACACCACCCCTGCCTCCCCTGTACCGCGAAGCCGACTTCAACGGCCCGCTCTCCGACGCCCACGCCGCCAGGCTCATCCGGAACCTGGACTCCCTGGAGGGCAGGCGGATCGTCGACATCGGCTGCGGCTGGGCCGAGCTGCTGCTGCGCGCCCTGGAGAGCGAGCCGACCGCCACCGGGTTCGGCATCGACCTCGGCGAGGAGTCCGTGGAGCACGGGCGCGCCAACGCCCGGGCCCGCGGACTGGCGGACCGGGTCGAACTCGCGGTCGGTGACGCGGGCGCCTGGTCCGGTACGCACGCGGACGTGGTGGTCAACAACGGCGCCAGCCACGTGTGGGGCGGCGACCCGGTGACGCACACCGTCAACGCCCTGGAGGCGGTCGCCGACCTGCTCCGTCCCGGCGGCCGGTTCCTGTTCGGCGAATGCTTCTGGCTGCGGGAGCCGACGCCCGCGGAGTTGGAGGCCATGACCGGCATCCCGCGCGCCCAGTACCGGTGGCTGCCCGACCTGGTGGACCTCGCCCTCTCCCACGGTTTCCGGCTGCGGGCGCTGTCGCAGGCCACCCTGGAGGAGTGGGACGACTTCGAGTCCCGGCACTCCCGGGGGCGGGAGGAGTGGCTGGAACGCAACCCCGACTCCCCCGACGCCGACGAGGTCCGGGCCAGGGCGGACCGGCACCGCAACTTCTGGCTGCGCGGCACCCGGGAGACGATCGGCTTCGCCTACCTGTCCCTCGTCCGGGTCTGATCCCGGACGCGGCCGTCCGCGCCGCCGTCTCCCGGCGCGGACGGCCGCCGCGGGTCAGGCCGCGTCCGCGGCCCGGCGGATCTCGGGCAGGTCGATCCGGCCCATCTTGAGCATGGCCTGCATGGCGCGCCCGGCCCGGCCGGGGTCGGGGTCGGCCAGCAGGTCGTCGAGCTCGGCCGGGAAGACCTGCCAGGAGAAGCCGAAGCGGTCCCTGAGCCAGCCGCACTGGCCCTCCTCGCCTCCCTCGCTGAGCTTGGCCCAGTAGCGGTCGGACTCCTCCTGGCTGTCGCAGATCACCTGGAGGGAGACCGCCTCGGAGAAGGTGAACTCCGGGCCGCCGTTGAGCGCGGTGATCTGCTGGCCGTCGATCTCGAAGTCCACGGTCAGCACCATGTCGGCGGGCCGGGGCCCCTCGGGGCCGAAGTGCCGGACCCGCAGGATGCGCGAGTTGTCGAACAGCCCCACGTAGAAGCGGGCCGCCTCCTCGGCGCGGGTGTCGAACCACAGGCAGGGAGTGATCTTGTTGAGCCGTGTCATGTCTGGTCCTCTCCGTGTGCGGCGCGGTCCTGCGCGCGCCCGCCCTACCCGTGATGACGCGTCCGGGCGGCGGAACTCATCGGCCCCGGCGAGGTTTTTCCCAGGAGTTTCTTCTCTCTCGCCCGACCGTCCGCAGCCGTCCCCGCGGCTTCGGGAGAACCACCTCCCAACAGGGGCATCCCATCATCCGTCTCGAATAATGAGAATGAAATCTCATTCACAGAGATATCGGTGTAGGGTCCGAGGTGTTCGCTCCCGCCTGCGACCCACGAGAGGGCGTTCCGATGACGCGCTACACCCACGGCCAGCACCCGACGGTCACCGACTCCTACCGCTGGCGCGACGCGGAGAACTCCGCCGCCTACGCCCTCGACCAGATGGTCCCCGGCCGCTCGCTGCTCGACGTGGGCTGCGGCCCGGGCAGCATCACCGCCGACCTCGCCCGCAGGGTCGCTCCCGGGCGGGTCACCGCCGTGGACGCCTCGGCCGAGGCCGTCGACCTGGCCCGCGCCAGCGCGCGGGAGGCCGGGGTCGACAACGTCGAGTTCCGGGTCGGCGACGTCCACGACCTGGACCTGCCCGATGGCGCCTTCGACGTCGTCCACGCCCACCAGGTCCTCCAGCACGTGGCCGACCCGGTCCGGGCCCTGGCCGAGATGCGCCGTGTGGCCGGACCGGGCGGGGTCGTGGCCGCCTGCGACAGCGACTACTCCGGCATGTACTGGTATCCGCGCCTGCCCGAGCTGGACGCGTGGATGGACCTCTACCAGCGCGTCGCGCGCGCCAACGGCGGCGAGCCCGACGCGGGGCGGCGCATGGTCTCCTGGGCCCGCGAGGCGGGGTTCGAGGACGTCACCTACGTGGCCGAGGTGTGGAACCACTCCTCCCCCGAGCGCCGCGCCTGGTGGGGCGGCATGTGGTCCAGGCGGATCCTGGAGTCGGACATGGGCCGTCAGGCGGTCGCGGAGGGCCACGCCACCCGGGAGGAGCTGGAGCGCGTCTCGGCGGGCTGGACGGCCTGGAGCCAGGACCCCGACGGGGTGTTCGTGATCCCGCGCGGCGCGATCCTGTGCCGGGTCTGACCCGCCCCCGAGGGTTCGGGGCCCGGGTGCGCGTCGCCCGCCGCGCCCGGGCCCGCGCCGACACCGCTTCCGGTCGTTGGCGGTGCGGCGCGCGGCGATCTATCTTCGACGTATCTCGAAGAGTGGACGCCCGCACAGTCCCCACCGGAGGGAGCACCATGTCCGACCTGCCGATCGGCTACTGGCTCAAGCACCTGGACCGGCTCATCGAGAACGACCTGGACCGGGCCCTGGCGGCGGAGTCGCTGGGGCGCCGCCACTGGCAGGTGCTCAACTCCCTGCACACCGACCCCGGCACGATCGCCGACCTGGACCGCAGACTCGCCGCGTTCCTGGACGAGGGCGAGTACAGCGTCACCCCGGTGGTCGAGGAGCTGCGCCAGCGAGGCTGGGTGGAGGGCCTGGTCTCCCTGAACCTCAGTACGGCGGGCGAGACCGCGCACGAGGCCCTCTTCGCCAGGGTGAACGACTCCCGCCGCCGTATCTCGCGGGGGATCAGCGACGAGGAGTACCGGACCGCGGTCAACGTGCTGGAGCGGATGTCGGCCAACCTCGAAGAGGGCTGACGCGGCCGGGCCCCGGACCGGCCGCGCCCTCACCGGTCAGGGGACGGGCAGTTCCCGGGTGAGCTCGACGAAGGCCAGATCAGCACGCTTGGGCAGGCCGAAAGTCGCGTCACCGTAGGGGAAGGGCTCGGTCTTGCCGGTGTTGGTGTAGCCGCGCCGCTCATACCAGGCGATCAGCTCCGGGCGCTGCTTGAGCACCTTCATCCGCATCAGGCGGCAGCCCCACTCGCGCACCGCGGTGTCCTCGGCCTCGGCCAGGACCCGCTTGCCCAGGCCCCCGCCCTGGACGCCGGGCCGCACCGAGAACATGCCGAAGTAGGCGCCGTTGACGCCGCGCTGGAGCTCGCAGCAGGCCACGATCCGCCCCTCGGCCTCGGCGACCAGCACGATGGTGTTGGTGCGCCCCAGCAGCTCGGCCATGCCCCCGGCGTCCACGCGCTGGCCGTCGAGCAGGTCGGCCTCGGTGGTCCAGCCCTCCTTGGAGGAGTCGCCGCGGTAACAGGAGTTGACCAGCTCGACGAGCGCGGGGACGTCATCGGCGACGGCACTCCTGTAGGACAGGTCGGTCCAGGGCCCCGAAGCCGTCTCACTGCTGGTGGTCACACGCATCTCCCCCGTTGGTTCCGGCCGCTGGCCTCCCCAGTATCGGCCACCGGACATAGCGAAAAACACGGACCCCTGGGGCAAGAGGGGCGCAAGGGAGGTCCGGACGCGAGCTGATGTGCGACGGGCTCTGGCTGGTCTGACGCTCCGGCCCGGGCGGTGCTTCTGAGGTACCGCGCGCCGCACGCGGGGAGGATACGGGGGTGAGCGTTCTCGACGTGTTCCTGGCGGTGGTGGCCATCGTCGTCGTCGGTGTGATCCCGTTGGCCGTCTGTGTCGTCTCCATCGTCGACGACTTCCGCTACGGCGGCAGCCGGTCGGACAGCGGCCACCGGGGCGGCGGCGAAGGCGGGTCCGGCGGGGGTGGTGACGGCGGCGGAGGAGGGGGCTGTTGACCCTTGCGCGGCCGGGGACGGCTGCGAGGGCCCGGCGGAGAATCCCACCGGGCGCCGCCGCCCGGCCACCCGCGCTCCCCGGCTGCCGACCGCTCAGGAGCCCCCGCGGTACCGCCAGGCCTCCTCGGCCCGGGCCAGGAAGGCGCGCAGCTCCCGTCGCGCCTCCTCGGGGCCCTTCATGCCCGGGGTGACCATCAGCTGGAGGGCGAGCCCGTCCACCTGGGTGTGCAGGTATCCGGACCACTCCTCCACCCACGGGTCGGGGTGTGGTCGGAAGGGGTCGTCCACCGGCTGCCCGGTGAGGGCGCCGACCAGGAGCCGGTAGAGCCTGCGCTGACTGTTCCAGTGCTGTTCCCGGTCGCGGTCGTACTCCCCCAGCAGCCCGGCGGCCTCCCAGGCGCGGTACTCCGCGCGGCGGGTCGCGTCCAGGGGCAGGAGCTGCTCGGCGTACTCGGCCATGCGGTCCAGGAACGGGGTGTCCGGTGACTGGGCGCCGTTCAGGGCCGTCACGCGCGCGGTGACGCGCTCCTCGGACAGGTTCATGGCGAAGACGAGCAGGTCCTCGCGCGTCTGGAAGTAGTGGCGCAGGGCTCCGGGGGACCAGCCCGCCTCGGCGGCGACGGAGCGGATGGACACGGCGGCCGGGCCGGACTCGGCGATGACCCGCCACAGGGCCTCGGCCAGCTCCCGGCGGCGCTGTTCGTGGTCGACGATCTTGGGCACCTCCCCTTTCTAACACACCTGTGTTATTTTATTTGACACAGGTGTGTGAAAACGAGAGCGGGGGAGAACCCGATGCCGTCCCTGGAAGTGCTGCTACCGGTCGCCGGACTGGCGCTGCTGGACACCCTGAGCCCCGCCACCATCGGAGTCTCGCTGTACGTGTTACTCAGCGGGGCGCGGTCTGTGGCCCGTCCCCTGTTCGCCTACCTGGGCACCGTCGCCGCCTTCTACTTCGCCCTGGGCTGCGCGCTCATGCTCGGCCTCGGCTTCGTGTTCGAGGCCCTGGACGACCTCGCCGACAGCCCCGTCCTGGGCTGGGCGATGGTGGTGCTGGGCGGGGGCATGCTCGCCTACGCCCTGTTCATGCCGAGCGGGCCGCGCCAGCAGCGCAGGCCCGCCTCGCTGCGCACCGGCGCCATGGTCGCGCTGGGCCTGGCCACCGGCCTGCTGGAGGGCGGCACCGCGCTGCCCTACTTCGGCGCGATCGGCATCATGACCACCGCCGGGCTCTCCGCCGCGGCCTGGGTGCCCCTGCTCGCCGCATACAACGTCGTCATGGTGCTGCCGCCGATCCTGCTCTACCTGGTCCACCGCGCCTTCGGCGAGCGACTGCGGCCCCGGATGGAGCGCTGGCGGGCCAAGGTCGAGTCCGGTTCCCGCGAGGCCATGGGCTGGATCATCGGCATCGTCGGCTTCCTGGTCCTGCGGCACGGGCTGTGGCTCGCGGGGCTCTTCGACGGAAGCGTCAGCTTCGGGCCCGTCACCTTCGAGGCCGCCGCACTCCTGGGCGGCCTGTGACCGGAACCCGCGGCGCGGCGGCGCCGACGCGGGGTGGAGCCAGCACCACCCCCGGCCCGCACCCGTACCGCCCTGACTCCGGGCTCGGACGGGCGTAACTTCGGGGCCATGGACACGACCCGCAACCCCGTCGCCCGACTCCTGGCCGACACCCGTTACACCCTCCTGGGCCTGCCGACGGCCCTCATCGCCTTCGTGGTCGTCCTGACGGGCCTGGCCGCCGGGGCGGGCACCGCCGTCGCCGTGGCGGGCCTGTTCCTGATGACGGGCACCCTGTACGCCGCACGCGGGTTCGCCCACGTCGAACGCATCCGCCTGGCCGACCTCGGACGCCGACCGGTGGTGCGACGCCCCTACCGCTCCCCCGCCCCCGGAGCCGGTCCCCTGCGCCGAACCCTGACCCCGCTGGCCTGCCCGCAGAGCTGGCTGGACGCCCTGCACGCGCTGGTGCTCCTGCCCGTGGCCGTGGTCGGCTTCTGCCTCACCGTCACCTGGTGGGCGGGCGCCCTGGCCGGGCTGCTCCAGCCGCTGTGGGGCTGGTCGCTGTACACCATCCCCGGCTACACCGACGTGGGCACCTACCTGGTGCCCGAGTCCCCGGTGCTGGCGACCACGGTGGTGCACATGCTCGCCGGGGTGCTGTTCGCCCTCACCCTGCCCCTGGTGGCGCGCGCGTGCGCCCACGCCCAGGCCACGCTCGGCCGCGCCCTGCTGCTGTCCCCCGAGGACCCCCACGTGGGCGTGTACACCGCGGCGCCCCGACACGAGGAGCCCGTGCAGCCCGCGCGGTACCACGGACAGGCGCAGTACCACGGACCGAACACCGCGCCCGTGGCCACGGGCGCGTGAGATCCGCGGCCCGGCGTGTCCCCGCCGCCGCCCGCCCCGTGGGGGCCGGGCGGCGGCGTCGTCAACGGCCACCGCACGCGGCACCGGCCGGATCCGCGTGACCGCGCCGCTCAGGACCGTTTCCGCTCCCCGTACAGGTTCGAGAGCAGCGCCACGGCCGCGAAGGTGGCCGGGTGCGGGTCGTGGCGCCGCCAGAGCACCCGGACCGGGACGCGCGGGGCGTCGCCCACCAGGCGGAAGGCGATGCCGTCGCGCCGGTACTGGGTCACGGTGCTCTCCGCGGTGATCCCGACGCTGCGCCCGGTCGCGATCCCGGCCAACCAGTCGTCGATGTCGTTGACGTGCTCCAGGACCGGGCGCGCCCGCTCGGGCCACAGTTCGGCGGTGGTGGTGCCCGTGCGGCGGTCGACGAGCACGTGGCGGTCGGCGATCTCGGCCAGGCGGATGGAGCGGCGCCGGGCCCAGGGGTCGTCGGAGGCCATCGCGCAGTAACGGCGCTCCCACCCGACCAGGGCGCTGTCGAAGCGGCGTTCGTCGAAGGCGGCGCGGACCACGGCCAGGTCGCACAGCCCCTCCGCCAGCCCGCCGGTGGGCGAGTTGGTCCGTACCAGATGCAGGTCCACGTCGGGGTGGCGGGCGGCCCAGAGCCGCTGGAACTCGGCGGTGTGGCGGCCCACGGCCGACCACGCGTGCCCCAGGCGCAGGCGGCTGTGCCCGGTGCTGGCCTCGCGCACCAGGTTGTCGGCCTCGGCCAGCACCGCCCGTGCCCGGGCCAGGACCTGCACGCCCGCCGTGGTGGGGGCCACGTCGCGGCTGGTGCGGTGCAGCAGCCGCACGCCCAGAAAGCGTTCCAGGGCGGCGAGGTTGCGCGAGACGGCCGCCTGGGAGGTGCCCAGTTCGAGGGCGGCGTCGGTGAAGCTCCCGGTGTCGACGATGGCGACCAGACAGCGCAGGTGACGCAGCTCCATGTCCATACGCACAGCGTATAGACGGCCTGCCGCATGCATTTTGCGTATGCGCCGCCGGGCCGCATGCTCGCCCCATGGAGACCTCGACGGGAACGGTGCGGCAGACGGCCGCCTCCGGAGCGGACCCGGGCGCCCGCGGGCGACTGGCCGGAACGCTGGTGATGCTGTGCGGCGGGATGTCCAATCAGCTGGGCGCTTCCACGGCCGCGCTGGCCTTTCCGGTGATCGGCCCGGCCGGTGTGGTGGCTGTGCGTCAGTGGGTCGCGGGACTGGTGCTGATGTCGCTGGGACGTCCTCGGCTGCGCTCCCTGACCTGGCCGCAGTGGTGGCCGGTGCTGTCCATGGCGGTGGTCTTCGCGACCATGAACCTGACCCTGTACCTCGCCGTCGACCGGATCGGCCTGGGCCTGGCTGTGACCCTGGAGTTCCTCGGGCCCCTGACCGTGGCACTGGCCGCCTCACGCCGGTGGGTGGACCTGGGGTGCGCCCTGGCGGCCGGGGGCGCGGTGGCCGTGCTGATGCGCCCGCAGCCCAGCAGCGACCATGTGGGCATGGCGCTGGCCCTGGTGGCCGCCGCCTGCTGGGCCGGTTACATCCTGCTCAACCGCACGGTGGGGCGGCGGGTGGCGGGCATCGAGGGCTCGGCCGCGGCCGCCGGGGTCTCCGCGCTGATGTTCGTGCCGGTCGGGGTGTGGGTGCTGGTGCACCACCCGCCCACCCCTGCCGCCCTGGCCTGCGCCGCGGCGGCGGGAGTGCTGTCCTCGACCGTGCCGTTCCTGGGGGACCTGTTCGCCCTGCGCCGGGTCCCGGCCCGCTTCTTCGGCCTGTTTATGAGCGTGCACCCGGTGATGGCCGCCCTGGCGGGGCTGGTGGTGCTGGGCCAGGAGCTGGACGGTCCGGACTGGGCGGCGATCGGGGCGGTGGTGGCCGCCAACGCCGTCAGCGCCCTGACCGCGGGGCGCGCGGGGAGCCCCGGGGGCCGGTGCGGCCGCGGTGACGCGAGGCCCGGCGGCGCGGATCCTCCCCTCCGTCGGCGCGGCCGCCCTGCGGGGCCGTGCAGCCGCGCCGTTCGGGGCAGGACGGCCCACGGAACCGCTCACCCGGCTAGAGGGGAGCCGACAGCAGGAACATGAGGCCGACGAACGTTCCGGTGAAGACGAAGCCGAGGCCGATGACGACCATGATCGCGCGGGGTCCGCACCCCCACGTGTGGGCCTCCGGAACCGAGAACCGCGCCGGAGCCCCGGGGTCGTACCTGACCCGCGCGTGCTGTCCCGCGGCGGGGCGGTAGGAGGTGCTGGAGCGGCGGTAGCGGCGGTGCACCTCGCGCCCGTCACCGGCCGAGAAGTGCACGGTGAACGGGTGGGTGTACACGCGGCGGCGGTTCACCGTGGCGTTGCTGGCCTCCCTCCAGGCGTCGGTGACGGTCCCGACGGCCTCTCCGGTGTAGCCCCGGCCGCCCGCGCGGTCGCGCACCGCGGACACGGTCACGGAGAGGAGCATGCCGAGGCCGACGACGGTGAACAGGAACGGCAGGTACCGGAAGAGACCGCCGCCGTCCCCGATGGTCAGGGCCAACGCGACGACGACCGCGGTGAAGGCGGGCACGGCGAGCATCGACAGGACCGCGGAGGCGATCGCCTTTCCGCCGCCGGGGCGGCGCCCGGGCCGGAGCGGGTAGTGGCCGGTCGCCGGGCCGGGGAGGGCGGCGCTCTCCACCCGGACGAGCCGCGGGTCCCCGGGCGAGTGCAGCAGTTCGACCGGAGTGCCCTCGCGGACGAGGTAGCCGCCCAGCCCGGAGGTGTCGACCGCTTCCCGTTCCCGGCCGTGGACGTCCTGGAAGGCCACGGTGACGGTGTGGCCGCGGAGGCTTCGGGTGAGGGGGTGCACCGAGGTGATGATTCCCCGCGCGCGCACGCCGGATCGGTCCAGGAGACGGGTCTCCCGCCGGGACCGCAGGGCCGCCGACAGGTCCTTGGAGCCGGAGTGGAGCGAGTACGCGGAGAAGAGGACAAGGAGGAGAAGCGAGAGGAGGCCTTGAGGGTCCACCGGGTCGTTCTACCAGAGCGCTGACCGCCGTAGAAGAGGCGTACGGGGTCCGGTTCCGGTCACGGAGCGCGGTTCACAGGCGTTGGCCGCGAGCGCCGCCTCCCCGCGCGGCGGCCCCGGGCGGTGGCGGGTGACGGGGGGAGGGTTCTGCGCCGCAGGTGTCCGTTGAGGGTGTACCACTTCCCCGCGCGGCGGCCCCGGGCGGTGGCGGGTGACGGGGGGAGGGTTCTGCGCCGCAGGTGTCCGTTGAGGGTGTACCACTTCCCCGCGCAGCGGCCTCCGGGCGGTGGCGGGTGACGGGTGGGCCGGGGTTTGACCTCAATATTTGTTGAGGTTCTACGGTTCATGACATCAACCCCGACAGAGCCGGTGGACGACCATGAGTATGGAAATGGCCGCGTGGAACTCCATGTACCACGCGATGCACGCCCGCGAGGACCAGCGCCCCTTCTCCCTGCCCGTCCTGCGCCGGATCGCCTCCTTCGCCCGGCCCCACTCGCGCCAGCTGGTCTGGTTCGTGGCCCTGAGCGTGGTCACCGCCGTCCTGACCGTGGCCTCCCCGCTCCTGGCCGGACGGGTCGTCACCACCATCACCGACGGCGGCCCGCTGGAACCCGTGCTGTTCCTGGCCGGGCTCATCGCCGCCGTCGCGGTCCTCGAAGCCGCCCTGGGGCTGGTGGTGCGCTGGCTCTCCTCCCGGGTCGGCGAGGGGCTCATCCTGGACCTGCGCACCACCGTCTACGACCACGTCCAGCGCATGCCGGTCGCCTTCTTCACCCGCACCCGCACCGGCGCCCTGGTCAGCCGCCTCAACAACGACGTCATCGGCGCCCAGCGCGCCTTCAGCGACGTGCTCTCCGGAGTGCTCAGCAACCTGGTCACCCTGGTCCTGGCCCTGGGCGTCATGCTCGCCCTGTCCTGGCAGATCACCCTGCTCGCACTCGTGCTGCTGCCGCTGTTCGTGGTGCCCGCCCGCCGCATGGGCGCGCGCCTGGCCAGGATCGAGCGCGAACGCACCGTCCACAACGCCGCCATGGGCACCCAGATGACCGAGCGCTTCTCCGCGCCCGGCGCCACCCTGGTCAAGCTCTTCGGCCGCCCCGAGGAGGAGTCGGCCGAGTTCGCCCGCCGCGCCGGACGGGTCCGCGACATCGGCGTGCGCACCGCGATGGTCCAGGAGGTCTTCTTCACCGCCCTGACCCTGGTCTCCGCGCTCGCCCTGGCCCTGGTCTACGGCCTGGGCGGGTTCTACGCCCTGACCGGCCGCCTGGACGCGGGCACCGTGGTGTCCATGGGCATGCTCCTCACCCGCCTGTACGCCCCGCTCACCTCCCTGGCCAGCGCCCGGGTGGAGGTGATGAGCGCCCTGGTCAGCTTCAGCCGGGTCTTCGAGATCCTGGACCTGCGGCCCCTGGTGGAGGAGCGGGAGGAGGCCCGCGAGGTCCCCGCGGGACCGGTGTCGGTGGAGTTCGACGACGTCTCCTTCGCCTACCCCTCCGCGGACAGGGTGTCGCTGGCCTCCCTGGAGGAGGTCGCCGTCCTGGACACCGCCGAGCAGCGCGAGGTCCTGCACGGAGTGTCCTTCCGGATCGAACCCGGGCAGACGGTCGCCCTGGTGGGCTCCTCCGGTGCGGGCAAGTCCACCATCGCCCAGCTGGCCCCGCGCCTGTACGACGTGGACTCCGGCGCCGTGCGCCTGGCGGGGACGGACGTGCGCGACCTGTCCTTCGCGTCGGTGCGCGCCACCCTGGGCATGGTCACCCAGGACGGGCACCTGTTCCACGAGACCGTGCGCGCCAACCTGTCGCTGGCCCGGCCGGAGGCCACGGAGGAGGAGCTGTGGGACGCGCTGCGCCGCGCCCGTCTGGACCGGCTCGTCGCCGCCCTGCCCGACGGGTTGGACACGGTGGTCGGCGAACGCGGGTACCGCTTCTCCGGCGGGGAGCGCCAGCGCCTGACCATCGCCCGCCTGCTGGTGGCCGGTCCCGAGGTGGTCATCCTCGACGAGGCCACCTCTGCTCTGGACTCCACCTCCGAGGCGGCGGTGCAGGCAGCCCTGGCCGAGGCCCTGGAGGGGCGGACCGCGCTGGTCATCGCCCACCGGCTCTCCACCGTGCGCGCCGCCGACGCCATCCTGGTCGTGGAGGCCGGGCGGATCGTGGAGCGCGGTACCCACGCCGAACTGCTGGCCCGGGGCGGCCGCTACGCCGAGCTGTACCGGACCCAGTTCGCCACGGACGACTCCGAGGCGGTTCCGGCCGGACAGGCGATGTCCTAGGGAAGCCGCGGGGAGGGCTCCGGTCGGAGCCCTCCCCGCACCCCGGGCGGGCGCCTCCCGAGAGGGGCCGCACCGCCGCCGCAGACCCCGTCCCCCGGTGGCGCCACGCCGGGGGACGGTTTTCCGTGCGCGCTGGTCAGGATGCCCGGGCGGGCTTCCTGAGTAGTTCGTACAGCGCCGCGACGCTCTGGTCGCGGCGGCCCTCGGCGACGGCCCGTTCGAGGAGGTCGTCCATCGGCGCGCGCCAGGAGGTGTCCACAACCCCCTCCTCCGCCATCTCCCGGTCGTGGGCGATCCCCTCGTGGAAGGTACCCACCGTGGAGATCGGGTCGGTGTAGTCGCCGCTGTCGATCTCCCGCGCGAAGTGGGGCAGGACGGAGGCGATCATCTCCAGCCACTTGCCGGAGTAGCGCACGAGGGTGCCCGCGTCGAGGCCGCGGTCCCGGACCAGCGCCGCGCCCTCAAAGAATCCGAGGAGCGCGGGCAGGAGGGTGGCGCCGACGGCCGTCTCGTACAGGGCGGCGAGGTCGGCTTCGTCGCCGAGGTGGACGGTGTCCCCGCCCAGGACCCGCAGGACCTGCCCGTACTCGTCGAACACGCTGCGGTCGCCGCCGTAGTACAGGAGGGTGTCCGGCAAGCCCACGGCCGTGGGCACGTTCTTGACCGCCCCGTCCAGGAAGCGGGCCCCTCGGCCGGTCGCCCACGCCTCCATGGCCAGCGCCCCGACCGGCGTGCCGGAGTTCAGGGTGACCAGCGCGCGGCCGCTCAGGGAGTCGGCCGCCGGCTCCAGCGCCTCCATCGTGGCTTCGTAGGTGCTCAGGCACGCGATGACCAGCGGACTTGCCGCGACCGCCTCCGCGACGGTCCGTCCGTGCACGGCTCCCTCGGCGACGAGGGGCGCGGCCTTGTCGGCGCTCCGGTTCCACACGGTCGTCGGGTGCCCGGCCCTGACGAACGCCCGGGTCAGCGCCGATCCCATCAGTCCCAGCCCGAGCACGGTCACCGCCGTGCGGTGTTCCTCCGCCATGCCGCTCTCCCCAGTTCTCGTCCTGCTGGATCCGTGTACGCGGGTTCCGGAGCGGTGTGCCCCCGGGCCCGCTCCCATGCTGGGGGCAGCGCATACTTTCCTACAAGTACCGATATTTTTGTCGGGTACTGATATCCGGGACGGGTACTTACTTTTGTGTCAGTGGAGGGAGCAGAGGTGTCCAAACGTGCCTACAGCTGCGGACTCGACGCGGCCGTCGACGTCATGGGAGGCAAGTGGAAGGGGCTGATCCTGTGGTGGTTGCAGGAGGGGCCGCTGCGCTTCGGGGAGCTGCGCCGCACGGTCGAGGGCATCAGCGAGAGGGTGCTGATCCTCCAGCTGCGGGAACTGGAGTCGCACGGTCTGGTGCACCGGGAGGTCCACCAGCAGGTTCCGCCCAAGGTGGAGTACTCCCTCACCGAGTTCGGCCGGTCGCTGCTTCCCGCCCTGAACGCGCTGGGCGCGTGGGGCGAGGACAACCTGGAGCGCCTCCAGGGCGGGGAGTGAGGGGCGGCCGCGCGGTCGCCCTCGGTAGCGCCACGCCGGGGGACGGTTTTCCGTACGCGCTGGTCAGGATGCCCGGGCGGGCTTCCCGACCAGCTCGTACAGTGCCTCGGCGCTCTGGTCGCGGCGGCCCTCGGCGACGGCCCGGGACCGCCCCTGCGACCGGAGGGTGGTCAGATGTGGCGCACCACGCGGGCCGGGTTGCCGACGGCCACCACGTTGGCGGGCAGGTCGCGCACGACCACCGCTCCGGCACCCACCACGGTGTTCTCCCCGATCGTCACGCCCGGGCAGACGATGACCCCGCCGCCCAGCCACACGTTGTCGCCGATGGTGATCGGCTCGGCCGCCTCCCACTTGTCGCGCCGCTGCTGGGGGTCCACGGGGTGGGTGGGGGTGAGCAGTTGCACGTTCGGGCCGATCTGCACGTCCGCGCCGATACTGATCGGGGCCACGTCCAGCATCACCGCGCCGCAGTTGACGAACGTGCGCGCGCCGATGCTGATCATGGAGCCGTAGTCCACCCGCAGCGGCGGCCGGACCCAGGCGTCCTCACCGAGTTCGCCCACCAGGTCGGCCAGGAGCTTCCGGCGGGCCGGGTCGTCGACGGAGGCGTTGTTGAACGCCTCCGCGCGCCTCTCCGCCCGGACGAGGTCGGCCTGGAGGTCGGGGTCGTCCGCCTGGTAGAGCTCACCGGCGAGCATGCGTTCCTTCTGGCTGGTCACCACGGTCCCTTCGTGTCGGTTGCGCTCCGACCCTAGCCCGGCGCGCACGGGGGTCGGGGCCCGTCTCCGGCTTTCGCGGAGGCGGGCCCCGACCGGTCCCTCAGAGGATCCGCCGGCCCCCGGGAAGCGCCCGGACCGCCGCGGCCAGCGCCCAGCAGGCCGGAACCGCGAGCGCCCCCACGCCGAGGAACTTCACGAGCGCGCTGGCCTCCCAGCCGCTCAGGGCCACGCCCAGTCCCACCAGCACCAGCGGGTGCAGGACGTACACGGCGAAGGCGTTGTCGGACAGCCAGCGCGTGAGGCGGGTGCTCCCGCTCGCGAAGCGCCGGAAGCCCACCAGAAGCGTGAGCACCGCGCCCGCAGCCAGGACCGACTCGGCCGTGACCTGCGCCAGCGCCTGCCACGTGCCCGGGACCTGCGCGGCCTCGCCCAGCAGAACAGTGACCGCTGCCCCCGCCACCAGGCCCGCCAGGGCCAGGGCCGTGCCCCACCATCCGGCGGCGCCGGGCAGCCGGGTCAGCCCGTTGCCCCGGTAGGCCAGCACGCCCAGGACGAACAGGGTGACGTACTGGGGCAGGTAGCCGGGGCTGGGCAGGCCCACGACCGGCCAGTACGGGGCCGGGGCCAGGTAGCGCCAGGCGAAGGTGACCAGGGCCAGGCCCAGGGTGAGGGCCGCGACGGGCACCGCCCAGCGCAGCGGAGCGGTGTCGGCGGGGCGCGCGGGGGGCTCGACCACCGCGCCCGTCTGCCGGACGCGGCGCTCGCGCAGGCTCCGCACGGCCACGTAGGCCAGGGTCACGACCAGCAGGACCTCCACGAACCACATGGGACCGGGATCGTAGGTCACGACCAGGAACAGCCAGAACGGCAGTTCGCCGCCCTCGGCCGCGAACATCTCGACGGCGGGCGCGTAGTTGGGGATCATCACGAACGGGCGGACCAGCAGCACGAACAGCAGGAAGGGCGCGCCCAGGCGCACCAGGCGCTCGCGGACCAGCCCGCGCCCGCCCCGGCGGTCGGCCGCCCCCGGCACGAAGTAGCCCGCGAGCAGGAAGAACAGCCCCATGAAGTAGGTCTGGTTGAGGAAGACGAACAGGTCGAGCAGGCCGCCGGAGGGGTCCTGGGCCGGTTCGAGGTAGAACCACACCGGGATGTTGCCGTAGGTGAGCGCGACGTGGTGCAGCACGACCAGTACGGTCAGCGCGACCCGCAGGTTGTCGACGTGGTGCAGGCGCCCGCGCGCGGGTGGCGCGGGGTCCGGGAGAAGCGGTGGGCTGGCGTGCTGCGTCATGGTGTCCTCGTCAGTCGTTCGGGGGTGGTGGGCGGTCGGCGCGGGTGGCGCGCACGAGCAGTTCGCCCAGCTCGTGGGCGTGCGCCATGAGGTCGTGGCCGGGGTGGGCGCTCCAGTAGGCGAACATCGCGTCGATCGCCGTCTGCTGGGTCACCGCCATCACCCGCACGTCGAAGTCGCGGAACTCGCCGCTCTCCTGGCCGGACCGGTACAGGCCCTCCAGGGACTCGTAGAGGACGTCGGCCTCCGACGCCCCGTAGCGCGGGGTGCCGTCCGCCTTGCGCGCGTGGGTGAAGATCTGCGCCAGCGTGGCCATGCGCTCGGGATGGGACAGCGCGTACTCGGCCACACCGCGCACGTGGGCGCGCAGCATGTCGGCGGCGTTGGTCTGCTCCAGAATGCCGGGGAAGACGGACTCGGCGATCTCGGTGTAAACGTCGGTCACCACCTGGTCCATCAGCTCGTCCTTTCCGGCGAAGTGGTAGGAGATCACGCCCTTGCTGATCCCGGCCGTGCGCGCGATCCGCGCCAGGGAGGCGTTGGGGTAACCCGCCTCGGCGATGGTCTCGACCGCCGCCGCGGTGATCTGCGCCCTGCGGGCCTCCTCGATGAAGGACCGCTTCTGTCCACCTGGTTCATTTTTTGACCGCATGGCCAGAATCTAGCACGCACGGCCAGGAAGCTATCGGGGATGTCCCTGACCCGGCCCCGGACCGCCACCCACGCGTCCCGGGGCCGACCCCTGTCCTCAGCCGTGCATGACGTCGAACTCGTTGCCCTCGGGGTCGGTCAGCGTCGTCCACTCCGGGTGCCGGGCCAGGACCCTCGCCCCCAGGGCGACGAGCCGCTCCACCTCGGCCGCGTCCCCCACGAGGTCCAGGTGGAGGCGGTTCTTGGCCTCCTTGGGCTCGGGGACCAGGGTGAGGAACAGTCTCGGAGCGCCGGGCGGCCCCTCCACCAGAACTGAGGGGTCCCCCTCGGGGCCGGGCACACCCATGGCCGCGAGGCGTGCCAACTCCTCCTCGTCGTAGGGGGCCACCGCGTAGCCGTCCAGGGCCGCGGCCCAGAAGCGGGCCAGTGAGGCGGGGTGTCGGCAGTCGAACACGATGTCGCGCAGCTGTGCCATGGCAGGGAGGGTAGGCCGTCCGGCGGTACGGTTCACAGACCTGGAACGCGTGCGAGCGACACACTGGGAGAGCAGGAGGGGCGACCGTGAACGTCGCAGACCACTACGCCTACCGAGTCCGCTGGTCGGCCGAGGACGAGTGCCACGTCGGTACCGTCGCCGAACTACCGTCACTGTCCTGGCTCGCACCCGGACGGAACGAGGCCTTCGAGGGCATTCAGCGGCTGACCCTGGAGGTCGTCGAGGACATGCTCTCCTCGGACGGGGAGGAGCCGCCGAGGGCGATCGCGGACCGGCCGTACTCGGGCGGGTTCGTGGTCCGGGTCCCGCCCGAGCTGCACCGCCAGCTCGCCCTCGAAGCGGCCGAACAGCACGTGTCCCTCAACCGGCTCGCCGCCGCGCGCCTCGGGGACCCCTCCCGAGCGGCGTGCGGATAGCACCGCGGGGACACACAAGGGTGCCCGCGTCCCCAGGGGACACGGGCACCGCGACCACGACCGGAGGGCCTCAGTCCAGGCAGAACTCGTTGCCCTCGGGGTCGGCCATCACGATGAAGCCGGTCTCCATCGGCGGCTCGGGCTCGTGGCGGCGCACCCGGGACGCCCCCAGCGCCAGAAGCCGCGCGCACTCGGCCTCCAGCGCCGCCATCCGCTCCTCCCCCAGCAGCCCGGGGGCCGCGCGGACGTCGAGGTGGAGGCGGTTCTTGGTGACCTTGTCCTCCGGTACCTGTTGGAAGAACAGCCGAGGGCCGCGCCCCTCGGGGTCCTCGATGGCCGACCTCGTGTTGCGCTGGTCCTCCGGTACGCCCACCTGCTCCAGGAAGGCGTCCCACGCGGCCAGCGGATCGGCGCCCTCGGGCAGCTCGACGCCGGGCGGCCCGGGGTGGACGTAACCCAGCACGTCGCGCCAGAAGGAGGACAGTGCTCGGGGGTCGTGCGCATCGAAGGTGATCTGGACGTCGAGGCTCATCGGTTCGCTCCGTTCGCGGCTGCCGCCGTGTGCAGGTAGAGGTCGCGCAGCAGGCAGACCTCGGACAGATGATGGATCAGCTCGCGGTGGATGTGCAGCACCAGGTCCGCCATGGGCGCCTCGGGGTAGGGCTCCTTGTCGCCGACCGGGGTCCGCAGCGCGGCCGCGTCCAGGCCCCGCACCCCGGCCAGCCAGACGTCGACCTGGGCTTCGAGCTGGTCGAGCGCGGCGGCCGCGCTGCCCGCGTACTCCCACGTCTCGTACGAGGCCGCCGGTGCGCCGAAGTGCGACGCGTTGCGCATGGCGAGCACGCCGACGATGACGTGGCCGAGCCGCCAGGCGATCGTGGTGAAGGGCGCGGGGTCAGGCTCCGGGAAGGCGAAGTCGATCGTGAAGTCCCCCGAGCCGCCCTGCACGGGCGCCGTCGCGCTGCCGCGCGGCCGCACGTTCCAGGAGCGGGAGTCCGGTACCGGCGACCAGAAGTACTCGTCGTCGGTGAGGCCCTCGAAGCGGGGCCGGATGTGGTGGTTCCAGTGGAACTCCCACTGCTCGCGCAGGGTCTGGTTCCAGTCGGGTTCTGCTGTGCTCATGGGGCAACCCTGGCACCTCTGGCGGACAGGATCGGTCCGCTATCTCTGACAGGGTGGAACGCATGGACACGGCAGGCGGCGACGAACGCGGTACGACGGAACGGGTACTCACGTTGCTCGGGCTGTTGCAGCGGCGCCGGGTCTGGACCGGCCCCGAACTCGCCGACCGGCTCGGGGTCACGCCGCGCACGGTACGGCGCGACGTCGACCGGCTGCGCGCGCTCGGCTATCCGGTGCACGCCAGTCAGGGGGTCGGCGGCGGCTACCAGCTCGGTCCGGGTAAGGACCTGCCGCCGCTGCTCCTGGACGACGAGGAGGCGATCGCCACCGTGGTCTCGCTGCTCGCCGGAGCGGGCGGTGCGGACGGGGTGGACGGCGGCACGGGCGACGCCGCGCTGCGGGCGCTGACCAAGCTCGACCGCGTGCTGCCCACCCGGTTGCGTGACGAGGTGCGTGCGCTCTCCGGCTCGGTGGAGTCCTTCGGCTCGGGCCGCACGCCGGTCGACCCCGAGGTGCTCATGACGCTGGCCAGGGCCTGCCGCGACGAGGTCGAGGCCGGTTTCGACTACCCGTCCAGGAGCGGGGTGCGACGGCGGCGGGTCGAGCCCCACCGCCTGGTCGCCTCCGAACGGCGTTGGTACCTGCTCGCCTTCGACCTGGACCGCGACGACTGGCGCAGCTTCCGCGTCGACCGGATGAGCGGTGTGGTCGCACGGACCTGGCGCTTCCACCCCCGCGCGGCCCCCGACGCGGCGGCGTACGTGCAGGAGGGCGTGGCCAGCCGGGTCTACCCGCGCCAGGCGCGCTTCCTCGTGCACGCGTCGGCCGAGACGGTACGTACGCAGATCCCCGCGTCGGCGGCGGTCGTGCGGGGGCGGGGCAGAGTGCGCTGCGAGGTGCTCAGCGGCGCCCACGACCTCGACTTCGTGCTCATGCACGTGCTCCTGCTGGGACACGACTTCGAGGTGCTCGACCCGCCGGAACTGGCGAGGCGCTGTCACGTGCTGGCGCGAAGACTGCTGTCGGCCGGTGCGGCGGCCCCCGCCGAGGCGGACAGGGAGGAACCCTGAGAGGTCGCCCGTGAGAGGAACGGCCGTGCCCCGGTTCCTGCAGCCCGGCTGCGTCCCCCGCCCGCGGGCGGGCGCCCCGGACCCGCGTTCCCACGCGCCCCTCAGAACGGCGACCAGGCCGCCCGCGCCCCGGACCCGCGTCTTCCCCGCGTCTGGGGCCGCGCGTCGGCAGGAACGCGCCCGTTCTTCTCCGGTGCGCGTCCCTACCCGCGCCTCGGCGCCGCGCAGTAGGCCGCCAGCACCGCCGCGCCCCACACCCCCTGCGCCGTGAGCAGCGGCCCGGTCACCCCGGTGGCGAACGCCAACAGCGCGGGCAGGCATCCGAGCACGGCGACGTCGGCGCCGGTCAGCGCCCACACCACCGGCCCCAGCGGCACCGGGCCCAGGGGCGTGTCCACGACGGGCATCGTGTGCTCGACGGGGCGACGCCGCGCCAGCCGCAGAGCCCCCGCCGCCAGCGCCGGAGCGCACAGCAACCCCAGCGGCCACAAGAGTTCTCCGAAGCCCGCGAGGCCCAGCCCGGCCAGCGCGAGGGTCAGCCACAGGCCGCCGAGCAGGGCGGGCAGCACCGCCCGTGCCGCCATGAGCGCGCGCGGACCGGTGCCCAGCAACCGTGCCAGCGCCGCGTCCCCGGCGTCCCGGCGCGCCCCCGCGGTGCCCGTCGCGGCGACCGCCAACGCGCCCACGGCGAGCACGACCAGCGCCCCCGCCGCCCCGGTTCCCGCCCGCGCGGCCAGCACGGGCAGGACGGTCGCCGCCGCCACCAGCGCCAGGAGCCCCGGCCGTCGCGCCAGCCGCCGCCAGTCCAGCCAGGCCACCGCGGCCGCCCCGCGCAGCCGCGACGGCCACGCGCGCGAGCGCAGCACGCGTGAGCGCCAGTGCGCGTCCTCGGCGATCCAGGACAGCGAACCCGGGTCCATGACGAGGAGCGCGCCCGCCGCGAGTTCCGCCCGGGACGAGGCCTCCAGGACCGCGCGGGCCGGGATGCGCGCCAGGGCTCGCCAGGCCCGCCACGCCAGAGCGGCGGCCACCGCGGCCGACGCGGACGCCGCCGCGACCCACGCCGACACGGGAGCCGACGCGATGCCCACGAGCACCCCCCGCCCCGGGCCCGCACCCATCACCGCCACGGCGGCCGCCGCGACCACGAGGGCGACGAGCAACGCGACCAACCGATCGTCCCAGGGCTGTGCCGCCTGCGCCAGCACGGCCGTCGCCGTCCCTCCCAGCGTCCACGTCACACCCAGCACCACGGCCGCCAACAGCCGGAGCGCCAGCGCGTCGGGGGCGCCGAGCGCACTCAGCAGCGCCAGGCCGAGAACCGCGCCGACAGCGGAGCACACCAGGGCCAGGGCCAACAGTGCGGGGGCCAGTACGCCGCGGCGCGGCAGCGGCGAGAGCACCAGCCACGCCGCGTCCGCCGCCGACACCGCCACCGGCCCGGCCGTGCGCGCGAGTGTCAGGGAGGCCGCCAGCAGCAGCGCGACCAGTGCCAGGCCCGCACCCGCCCGCGCCGGGTCGACCTCGCTGGGCATGGCGGAGACCGCGCGGCCGATCACCGGGGACACCGTCACCACCAGCAGCCCCAGGGCCAGCAGGATGACGTAGCGGTCGGACCAGCTGCGGTGTCGACGGTTCCGCGCCCGCACGAACGCCCGGACCTGTGCCGCCCCCACCCGAGTCGCTCCCGCCTGGGCCGCCCCGTTCACGCGGCGGCCTCCAGGGCGACGTGGCGGGCGTCCTCGGCGAACCGCGGGTCGTGCGTCACCATCACCACCGTGCCGCCGTCCGCGGCGTACCCGGCGAGCAGCCCCGCGAGCCGTCCCCGGAAGGCGGCGTCGAGCCCGCGTTCGGGCTCGTCCAGCAGAAGCAACCGGCTCGGCCGCAGCAGCGCCATGGCCAGGGACAGCCGCTGGCGCTGCCCGGTCGACAGCGAGGACGGGGCCCGGTCCGCGCAGCCGGACAGCTCGAACAGCTCCACGGCCGCCGCCGTCTCCAGCCGTCCGGGACCGTGCACGGCGCGCATCAGCTCCAGGTGCTCCCGCACGGTCAGTCCCGGGTACCAGGTGGGCTCGTCGCCGACCAGGGCGACCTCGCGCCAGAACTCCGGTTCGTCCACGGGCGGGCGGCCCAGAACGCTGACGTCGCCCGCGGTCCGCTGGAGCCCCGCGAGGCAGCGCAGCAGGGTGGTCTTGCCGACGCCGTTGGCGCCGAGCACCGCGACCACCTCCCCGGGCGCGACCGTGAGGTCGACTCCGCGCAGGACCGGGACGCCGCCCAGTTCCACGTCCACGTCACGGGCCATGATGATCGGTTCGCTCACCGGCTCAGCCTAGGGCCTGGGGCCGTCCGTCCCGCAGGGGACCTCCGTGTCCGGTCGCCGGGACGGAGGGCACGGTACGCCCGTCCCGGCACAGTTTCGTGCCGGGACGGGCGCTGGGACGGCGCGCGGCCGCCCCGCCGCACGCGACGGCACCCGCGCGCGTGCCCGTCGACGCTCAGGCCCTCCTGGGGCACATCGGTCAGTGCCCCAGGTAGGCCCGCAGGTGGCGGGCGGTGAGGGTGTCGCCCTCCGCCACCAGCTGGGCGGGGCTGCCCTCGAACACGACCCGGCCGCCGTCGTGCCCGGCACCCGGCCCCAGGTCGATGACGTGGTCGGCGTGCGCCATCACCGCCTGGTGGTGCTCGATCACCACCACCGTGTTGCCGTCGTCCACCAACCGGTCCAGCAGCGCCAGCAGCCGGTCCACGTCGGCCAGGTGCAGGCCGGTGGTCGGCTCGTCCATCACGTACACCGCCCCGTCGCGGGCCATGTTGATCGCCAGCTTCAGGCGCTGGCGCTCACCGCCGGACAGGGTGGTCAGCGGCTGGCCCAGCCCCAGGTAGCCCAGGCCCACGTCGTGCAGCCGGTCCAGGATGGTGCGGGCGTTGCCGCCGGGGAAGAACTCCCGCGCCTCCACCACCGACATCGCCAGCACCTCGCTGATGTCCTTGCCGCGCAGCTTGTGCGTGAGCACCTCGGCCCGGAAGCGCTTGCCCTCGCAGTGCTCGCAGGGCGAGGAGACCCCGGCCATCATCGCCAGGTCGGTGTAGATGACCCCGGCGCCCTTGCACTCGGGGCAGGCGCCCTCGGAGTTGGCGCTGAACAACGACGCCTTGACGTCGTTGGCACGGGCGAAGGCGGTGCGGATCGGGTCCAGCAGCCCGGTGTAGGTGGCCGGGTTGGAGCGCCGCGAACCCTTGATCGCCGACTGGTCGACCACCACCACGCCCTCGCGTCCGGGCAGGGCGCCGTGGATGAGCGAGCTCTTGCCCGAACCCGCCACGCCGGTGACCACCGTGAGCACCCCGGTCGGGATGTCCACGCTGACGTCCTTGAGGTTGTGCGAGTTCGCGCCGGTGATGGAGATGTGTCCCCGGGGCGCGCGCACCCGCTCGCGCAGGGTGGCCCGGTGGTCCAGGTGCTCACCGGTGAGCGTGCCCGAGGCCCGCAGTCCGGCCACGTCCCCGGTGTAGGTGACGCGCCCGCCCGAGGGCCCGGCGCCGGGCCCCAGGTCCACGACGTGGTCGGCGATGGCGATCGTCTCGGGCTTGTGCTCGACCACCAGCACCGTGTTGCCCTTGTCGCGCAGGCTCAGCAGCAGGTTGTTCATCCGCTCGATGTCGTGCGGGTGCAGGCCCACGGTCGGCTCGTCGAAGACGTAGGTCACGTCGCTGAGGCTGGAGCCCAGGTGGCGCACCATCTTGACCCGCTGCGCCTCCCCGCCCGAGAGCGTGCCCGACTCCCGGTCCAGGCTCAGGTAGCCCAGCCCCACCTGCACCAGGGACTCCAGGGTGTGACCGAGGTTGTCCAGCAGGGGCTTGACCGAGGGCTCGTCCAGGGAGCGCACGAACCCGGCCAGCTCGTCGACCTGCATGGCCGAGCACTCGGTGATGGTGCGCCCGGCGACCCTGACCGCCCGGGCCCGGGCGTTGAGGCGGGCGCCACCGCATTCGGGGCAGGTGGAGAAGGTCACCGCGCGGTCGGCGAAGGCGCGTACGGCCGTCTGCATCTTCTCGCGGTCCTTGGCCAGGTAGGTGCGCCTGATCTTGGGGACCAGCCCCTCGTAGGAGAAGGAGTTGGTGCCCACCTTGACCTTGGTGACGGGCAGGTGCAGCAGGGTGTGCCACTCCTGGTCGGTGTAGTCGGCGACCTTCTTGTCGGCGTCCAGCAGGCCCGAGTTGACGAACACCTGCCAGTACCAGCTGCCCACCCCGTAACCGGGGACGGTGATCGCGCCGTCGTTCAGGGACAGGTCGCGGTCGACGAGTTCGTCCACGTCGATCTGGTTGGTGCGCCCCAGGCCCTCGCACTCACCGCACATGCCCTCGGAGTTGTTGAAGCTGAAGGCGCTGGAGGGCTCCAGACGCGGGGTGCCGACCCGGCTGAAGACGATCCGCAGCATGGCGGCGGCGTCGGTGGCCGTGCCGACGGTGGAGCGGGAGTTGGCGCCCATCCGCTCCTGGTCGACGATGATCGCCGCGCTGAGGTTGCGCAGGCTGTCCACGTCGGGCCGCCCCAGGCTGGGCATGAACGACTGCACGAAGGTTGTGTACGTTTCGTTGATCAGGCGCTGGGACTCGGCGGCGATGGTTCCGAAGACCAGGGAGGACTTGCCCGAGCCGGACAGGCCGGTGAAGACGCTCAGTCTCCGCTTGGGGATGTCCACCGAGACGTCGGCGAGGTTGTTCTCCCGGGCTCCTCGGACCTGGATGGTGTCGTGGGTGTCCGCTGCGGTGGGGTGGGAAGACACACTGCTCCTCAGGAGTCCTTATGGCGTAAGCTGATGGCTGGAGAACGTTAGTTTATAGCGTAAGGAGATGCAAGTGGTGGTCTACGCCGGGCAGGGTGACGTCCGTCGCACCATGGAGCTGCTGTGGCGCTCGCGCGGCGGGGACAGCGCCCGGACGGCACCCGGCCCCAAGCCCGAGCTCAGCGTGGACCTGGTGGTGGAGACCGCCATCGCCCTCGCCGACGCCGAGGGGATGCAGGCGCTGTCCATGCGCGCGGTGGGCCAGCGCTTGGGGCGTACCGCCATGTCGCTGTACACGTACGTGGCCAGCAAGAACGAACTCGTGGAGCTGATGTACGACCACGTCTTCGCGGAACTGGCCGACGCCGCCGAGGCCGACGCCGAACCAGACTGGCGCACGGCTACGACATCCTGGGCCGCCCGGCTGTGGGACTTCTACCTGAGCCACCCCTGGACCCTGGAGGTCTCCCAGGCCCGCCCGGTGCTGGGCCCCAACGAGTACCGATTGTTCGAGTCGCTGGCCGCGGTACTGCACCGCGCCGGACTGGGCGCCACGCAGATCCGCAGCGCCTACGGCAACCTGTTCACCCTCGTGCGCGGACCCGTGCAGATCGCCTCGGAGTCGCGCCGCGCCCCGGAGGTCACGGGCGTGGCCGAGGACGCGTGGTGGTACGAGCGCTCCGCGCAGCTGGAGCGGGTCGCCCCGGACTTCGACCAGCGCTTCCCCGTGCTGACTCTGCTGTCGGAGCAGGGGGCGTTCAGCAACGAGAACCAGGACGAGCCCTACCTGGAGCAGGAGGCGTGGGAGACCTTCCGGTTCGGGCTCAACGCGCTGCTGGACGGACTCCAGGCCAGCCTCGGCCCGCGCGGGTGAGCACGCCGGTCGATCCGTCCCCGGAGGGTGGAGGGGGCGACCGGCGCGGCCGGGGTCAGAGCACCACCAGGGAGGCGGCCACCGGCGCCGCGTACACCAGCGGGAAGGGGATGTGCGCGTAGGAGCGCGCCCGGACCACCGTGACGACGGCCCCGGTGAAGTACAGGACCAGGCCGATCCCCGCCAGCACGCCGACGACCGGGACGAACAGGCCCGCCAGCAGGCCCGCCGCCCCCGCGGCCTTGGCCGCGCCGAGCCAGGGCCACCAGGAACGGGGGACGCCGTACTCGGTCAGGGGCTGCACCACCCACGGGGCGCGCAGGAAGACCGATCCGGCGGAGAAGGCCGCCAGGGCGGCGCCGATCAGGGTGAGGACGATGTGGGCGGTGGACATCAGCGATGCTCCTCGTCGGGAGGGCACCGGCCTGCCCGGCCGGGTGCCTTCGGGCTTGTCACCTCCTCGACCCCGCCCGGCGCACGGGTGTGACAGCTTCGCGGCAGAAGTTCTCGGCACGGGTCCGCGGTACGGACGCCGGTCAGCACGGTCGGGCGAAGGTGATGATCTCCGCGCTGGCCTCGGTGAGCGGGCTGCGGTCCCAGTAGCCGTACTGCGCGCTCACCTCCAGCCCGGCCTCGGCGAGGAAGCCGTTCAGGGCGTCGGCGTCCAGGAACCGCAGCGTGCTGCGGCTGCTCTCGGTCCGCTCCCAGCCCTCGACGCCGTAGTCGGAGGTGAAGGTGACCAGGTCGCCCTCCACACTCTCCAGCCGGTGGACACAGGTGGCTCTGCGCCCTCCGGGACCGTCCACGGTGCGCATTCGCTCGGGGGTCCACGCCTCCCAACCACGCGCGGCCGGATTGCGTGTCTCGAACACGAACCGGCCCTCCCCGGTCAGGGCGCGGCGCACGGCGGCCAGGAACTCCCGCACCTCGTCGTCGGTGAGGAACACCTGGAAGGCGTGACCGGTCATGACGACCAGGTCGAACTCGTCCTCGTAGGGACCGCCCGCCTCCCCGTCGTAGGGGCCGTAGACCGGGTCACCGAGGGTCCACTCGATGTCGTCGCGGTCGCGCCGCCCGACCTCCAGCATCGCGTCGGCCGGGTCGAGACCGACCAGGCGCCCGGTGTGGCCGCGCTCGCGCGCCACCCGCTGGAGCTTGCCCGTCCCGCAGCCCACGTCCAGGACGGAGCGGGCGTCCATGACCAGGTCGAGGTAGAAGTCGTCCTGGGGTGAGCACCGCCAGAAGTTGAAGTAGTCGTAGAGCGCGGCCAGGTCCGGCTGGGAGAAGTGTCGGTCGACCATCGGGCCATTGTGGACGACCGCTCCCCCGCCGTCACCGGGTTTTCGGGTGCGCGCGAACACGCGGCACCACCGACCGAGGCCCTGCCGCACCCGGTCGATCTGCGTTACATGGGCTTCGAGAACCGCACGCCCGAGGCGGTGTAGCCGCGCCGCATGTAGAAGGCGTGGGCCTCGGTCCGTCTGGTCGAGGAGTTCAGCATGGTTCGGGTCGCGCCCCGCTCCACGGCCCAGGCCTCGAACACGGCGCACAGTGCCGTGCCCACACCCCGCCCCCGCGCGTCCTCGGCGGTGACCAGCGCGATGAGCTGCCCGGCCGGGGCATCGTCCTCCACCGGAAACAGCAGGTGCCCGGCGGCGAAACCCAGCAGCTCTCCCGAGGCGGCCTCGCCGACCCAGAACCCGTAGGTGGGGTCGCCAGCCAGCCGTTCAAGACGGCTGCGCACCTGCGTCGCCGTCGAGGGATGCGACAGCGCCGCGTAGAGCGGTACGAGCCCGTCCGCGTCGGAGAACCGGACCGTACGGGTGGTCACGTGGGAGGTCATCCTCCGCACGCTACCGGGGGGGTGCGTCGACCGGTCGGGCCCCACCTGTTCCCGGTATGAGGGGCGGGGCGGATCGGTGCACACCAGGTTCTTCGGGCCGGGGTGTCGTCCGGCTCCGGCCAATCCGGTGAACTCCTCCCGCGATCCGGGCCCACCTGCGAGCATGGCCCCCATGACCACCACCGCACTGCACTACCGGGACGGCGCGTGGGTGCCGGGACCCGACCCCGTCGAAGAAGCGTGCGCCACCCAGACCGTCGAGGAGGACTGGACGGACTGTGTCGCCCGCGCCGGGTTCAACCGACGTCCGTTCGCCGAGTACGGCGGTCCCTGCTCGTCCTCCTACGCCCAGCTGTTCAGCGGCGCCGACGGCACGAGCTTCTTCATGCACATCGCCCACGGCGGCCTCGGACAGCACCTGTACCTCCACTCCGTGGTGGACGCCCTGGACCACGCGGCCCGCTGGGCTCCCGCGTTCGCCCTCCAGAACGACGACCCCGAACTGGCCTCGCCCGAGGTCGGAACCGCCTCGACCGTCCCGAGCTTCGCCGAGGACTTCGACGAGGAGGAGCTGACCAAGCTGCGGCAGGCTCCTCACCCCTGATTCCGATTCGGAATCGGAGTCGGATCCGCCGGGGACGAACGCGGTTGCGGCGGTTCGAACCGGCCGTGTGCGACCGTGCGAACGGGCGGCACCACCGTGCGCGGTGGTGCCGCCGACTCACAGGGGCGCACCCCGCCATTGACGGTGCCTTCACCCTGTTCGACTTCCCCAGGCCCGAACCGGGCATAGTCTCCATTCCCACCGTGGTGGAGGCGCTGTACGTTGAGGACGCGGACTACTTCGATCAGCACGCGCTGATCTTCGACGCCGTCCAGAACCTGGCGCTGGACCCCCAGAGGTCGCTCGACCTCATCGGTTCCATCGCCGCCGAACACGACAAGCGAGCCTGAACATGTTGCTGGAGTTCCGCAAGTCCTCCTACTCCACAGGCGGAGACAACTGCGTCGAGGTCGCCGAACTGCCCACCGGTGCAGCCATCCGCGACTCCAAGCACCCCGAGTTGGGCTTCCTGCCTGTCGGTGCTGGTGAGTGGGCAGCCTTCACCTGCCTCATGGCCGCCCAGTCCCCCAAGGCCTGAGGGCGCTCCCTCGCCCTTCCGGTGGCGGGCCGCAGTTCCGTCCGGCCCGCCACCGCACACCCCCGCGACGGGTCGTCCACAGCCCAAAAGAACTCCTTTCCCCGCCGTCCAGGGCTGCCTAGTGGGCTGGCCGCACATGTTGCCGGTGTGGCGCCGGGGACTCTCTTCCCCGGTGATCTTGCTACTGGTGCCACTGTGGACCGTCGACAGTGCCTCTGGGAGCAAGATCATCCTCGATACGCACGCCCCGGTGAACCGTTCCGGGCCGCCTAGTCTGAAGATGTGAGCGAAACCCCCAGCACCTTCAGCCAGCACGAGCACCCCTTCGACGTCGACGCCTTCCTCGCCCGGCCCCTGGTCGCCAGGGTGGCCGCCTCCGACTCCTCCGGCGCGCCCACGGTGCGTCCGGTGTGGTTCCTGTGGGAGGAGGGGGCGGTCTGGTGGATCACCGGCGCCTACTCGCGGATGTCGCGGTTCCTGGCCAAGGACCCCCGGGTCGCGCTGGTCGTGGACACCTGTGACCTGGAGAGACTGGAGTTCCTTCAGGTCATCATGCGGGGCAAGGCCGAGGTCGTGCCCTACGACGAGGAACGCTCCAGACGCAAACTCCGTCGCTACCTCGGCGACGACGAGTCCACCTGGCCCGCCGACTTCAAGGACTTCGACGACGATACGCGGCTCATCCGCTTCGTCCCCGAGAGGACCATCGTCCAGGACCTGTCCAAGACCCGCCCCTGAACCGTGGTCGGCAACGCCTGACCAGCCTGCCGACGACGGCTGACACGGCTCCAGAAGGTGATGCCGCTGTCAGCGGCGGGCTAGGAACGGGTCGGAGCCGGACCGGGGACCGGCGGGGGCGTCCACTGCGCCACCGAGGAGCCCATCCGCACGACGACACCGCCGGGGAGCAGGCGGAGCGCGGAGTTGCGCACCGTCTGGCGCCACCCGCCGCCCAGGTCCGCCCCGAACCGCGCCATGAGGACGGCCTGCGCGGCCATCGTGCGGCATCGCGGGCGCCGGACCGCGTCGAACTCCGCCAGGGCCCGTCCCAGGTCGTCGCCGTGCGCCGCCCAGCCGCCGACCAGACGTCCGAGGCTGGCGCCGTCCTCCAGGGCGGTGGCCGCGCCCTGTCCCATCGTGGGCAGCGCGGCGTGCGCGGCGTCGCCGACCATCACGACCCGACCGTGGACGTAGCTCGGCAGCCCGCCCGGCAGGTGGTAGACGTCGTGGCGCATGAGCTGGTCGGGGGCGGTGTCAGCGATGAGTTCGCCGATCTCGGGGGCCCAGCGGGCGAACCGGGCGCGCGCCACCGCGTGCTCGTCGCCGACGACCGCTCCCTCCGGGGCGCGGACGTAGCCGTACCAGTACAGTTCCGACGCGCTGACCCGCACCGACCCGAACTCCCCGTCCGGCCCCCAGTACTCGGTGAGGCGTCCGTCGCGGGCGGTGTCGGAAACGACGGCGCGCCAGCTCGTGCTCCCGCTGTAGCGGGGACGCACACCGGGAAAGAGCGCGGCGCGTACCGCGCTCCACACCCCGTCGGCGCCGACCACGAGGTCGGCCTCCGTGCGGTGGTCGGTGTCCCCTCCGCGCCACTCCACCTCCGCGCGCGCCCCGCCGGGCGTTCCGGGGCGCACACCGGTGACCCGCGCCTCCGTGGCCACCTCCACCCCGGCCTCCTCCGCTGCCCGGCGGAGGGCGGCGTGCAGCCGCTGCCGGTGCAGGCCCAGCAGCGTGACCACCGGGCGCACGTCGGGGCGGTCGTCGGGGATGAGCAGGAGGCCGCGGCCCCGGGTGTCCCGGAAGCCCGTCGCGGTGGTCTCGTACCCGATCCGCGCGACGCGCTCGTCGTCGAATCCGAGCGCGTGCAGTGCGGCGACGCCGTTGCCGAGCATCGCGACCCCGGCGCCGACCTCGGCCTCGCCGGATCGGCGTTCCAGCACGGTGGTCCGCCAGCCCCGCCGGGCCAGCGCCACCGCCGACGCGAGCCCCGCGATGCCGCCGCCGACCACCGTCGCCACCGGTTCCCTCATCGTCGTCCACTCCCTCGCGGTCGGGCGTTCGGCAGGGGGCCGACCGCCATTCAATACGATGGTAGTGGTAGGCGTCGCCGTCCTATACTGACCCCCATGCCTCCCGCCAACCTGCGACGACGCCGTGCCCTGGCGGACGCGGCCATCGCCCTGCTCGCCGAGGAGGGGGCGCACGGGCTGACCCACCGCGCCGTCGAGACCCGCGCCGGGGTCCCGGCCGGGACCGCCACGAACTACGCCCGCAACCGCGAGGCCCTGCTCGTCGCGGCCGCCGAACGCGTCCTCGAACTCCACTTCGCGGACATGGCCTCCGCCACCGCCGCCGACCCGGCGAAGGGCACGGCGGACAGGACGGAACCGGCGCCACGCAGGACGACCAGCGCGCACGACCTGGCCGAGATCCTCGCCGACTCGCTGTGGACCGCGGCGACCGAGCTGCGCGAGCGCTACCTGGCGGTCTTCGAGCTGCAACTGGAGGCCCGGCGCCGTCCCGCGCTGGCCGCCGTCCTGGCCCGGCTGGGCGCCACCGCGCTCGCCGACACCGCCGGGCTGCACGACGAGATGGGCACGGGCGTGCCCGAGGCCGCGGTCTCCGTCCTCATCAGCCTCTACTCCGGCACGCTGTTCAACCTGGTCACCCTCCCCGCCGACCTGCTCGACCGGGAGCGGGTCCGCGTCCTCGCGGAGGCGATGGTGCGCGGAGCGCTCACCGGCGGCGGGGCGTAGGCATCGCTCTGTGGGCCCGGCGGGTCCCACGGACCCGGATTCCCCCTCAGGGCGGGCCGGTTGGTGGTGTCGCGTGCGCCCTCGCGCCCGGCCCCTTCTAGGCTTACGTGGTCCGCTCCCCCGCGACAGCCGTCGAAAGACCCCGGCCCGCCCCGCCCCGCCGCCCGGCGGGGCCCGAGGCCGCCCACCCCTGGCACCACGACACCGGAGGAAGCAGCATGACCCTCGCCTGGAACGTACCGGGGCTGCCCTTCGCCCTCTCCCCGTCGTCCGAAGAAGCATGGGCGGTCGACGAGGAGGCCGGCGCGGTGACGGCCGCCGCGACCGCCCGCAGCGACCTCTTCATCGCCCCGGACACGGACCCCCGGGACGACGCCGCGACCACGCTCAACGCCCAGACCCTGCTCGGCGTCCCCCCGGAGGGCGACTTCCGGTTCAGCGCGCGTGTCACCGTCGGCTTCGCGTCGGCCTTCGACGCCGGGGTGCTGCTCCTGTGGGTCGACGACCGCCACTGGGGCAAGCTCTGCTTCGAGTACTCCCCCGACCGCGAACCCATGGTCGTCTCCGTGGTCACCCGGGGAGTCTCGGACGACGCCAACGGCTTCACCGTCGACGGCCGGACGGTGTGGCTGCGTGTCTCGCGGATCGGCCGGAGCTTCGCCTACCACGCCTCCCTGGACGGCGCGGTCTGGCGGATGATCCGGTTCTTCGCCGTCGGTGACGGCGCCGCGTCCGCCCGGATCGGGTTCGAGGCCCAGTCCCCGACCGGAGACGGCTGCGCCGTCACCTTCGACGACATCCGCTTCACCCGCGAGCGCCTGACCGAACTGCGGGACGGTTCCTGAGTCGAGGGAGCGACCGCGGTACGCACCCCTTCGAAGCGGGTCCGCGCTCCGTCCCGAAGGGAGCCCGGGTCGGGTCAGCGCAGGAAGACGGGGCCGACCCCTCACGTCACCCCGCGTCCAGGGCATGCCCGGTGGTGGCGTCCACGTGGTCGGGTACCTCCTCGTGCCGGTCCCCCACCGTCAGGGTTCCCGTCGGCTCGAACAGGAGGATGGAGGCCCCTTTGTCGGACTCGGGCCGGTGCTCGGTCCCGCGTGGCACCACGAACACCGACCCCCTTTCCAGCGTGACCACCCGCTCGGCTCCCCTGGCGTGCTCACGCAGCCGGATGCGCAGGTCCCCGTCCAGCAGCAGGAAGAACTCGTCGGTGTCGTCGTGGGCGTGCCACACGTACTCGCCCCGGACCTTGGCCACGCGCACGTCGTAGTCGTTGACCCGGGTGACGATGCGCGGGCTCCACAGCTGCTCGAAGGAGGCCAGCGCGTCGTGCAGGTTGATCGGCTGTTCGCTCATGAGGGCCATCCTGGCCGTGGCGCGGTACCCCGGGAAGTGCTAGGAATCGCACATGTCGCAAGAATCCTCGCACCGCGTGGCCCTCGTCGTGGACGAGGGCTCCAACCCCTTCGAGATGAGCGTGGCCACCGAGCTGTTCGGGCTGCGCCGCCCCGAGATCGACCGCCTCTGGTACGAACTGACGGTGTGCGCGGCCGTGCCCGAGGTACGTGTGCACCGGGGCATGTTCACTCTCGGTGGCCTGGCCGGACTGGAGGCGGCCGCGGAGGCCGACACCGTCATCGTGCCCAACCGCCCCGATCCCGAGGTGCCGCCCGCCCCGGAGGTGGTGGAGGCCGTACGCGCGGCGGACCGGCGCGGCGCCCGTCTGGTGAGTTTTTGCAGCGGCGCGTTCACCCTGGCGGCGGCCGGGGTCCTGGACGGCCGCCGGGCCGCCACGCACTGGCGGTTCGAGGAGCTGTTCGCCCGGACCTACCCCCGCGTCCGGCTGGAGCGGGACGTGCTGTTCGTGGACGAGGGCCGGGTGCTCACCGCGGCGGGCAGCGCCGCCGCCCTGGACCTGGGACTGCACCTGATCCGCCGCGACCACGGGGAGGAGGTCGCCAACATCGTCAGCAGACGGCTGGTGTTCACCGCCCACCGCGGGGGCGGACAGCGCCAGTTCGTGCCCAGGCCCGTCCCCGAGGCGGCCGACACCTCCCTGTCCCCGCTCCTGGACTGGGCGCGGGATCGCCTGGACTCCCCGCTCACCGTCGCCGACCTGTCCGCCCGGGCGTCGGTCAGCGCCGCGACCCTGCACCGCCGCTTCCGGGCCGAGCTGGGCACGACCCCGCTGGCCTGGCTGCGCGCCGAGCGGGATGGGGATGGAGACCGTCGCCCGCGCCAGCGGTCTGGGCAGCACCGCCAACCTGCGCGCGAGTGTGCGCGCCCACACCGGGGTCAGCCCCTCCGCCTACCGGGAGCGCTTCGGGCCGAGGCCGCCGACTGGCACTTCCGGCCTCCCGGTCCTTCCTTCCCCTGACCCCGACCGCGTAGCCTCCAGGCATGTCTGACCTGCCCGCGCGTTTGACCGTGGTGACCCTGGGAGCCCAGGACGTGTCCGAGCTCCGCCGGTTCTACCAGGCCCTGGGCTGGGAGGAGGTCCCGGCCAGCGGTGACGGCTGGGCGGCTTTCCTGCTCGGCGGCGTCCTGCTGGCCCTGTACCCCGTGGAGGAGCTGGCAGCCGAGGCGGCGGACGGCGCCCCCGGCCCCGCGGGTTGGTCGGGGATCACGCTCGCCTGCAACGTGGACGGCCCCGAACAGGTGGACAGCGCCTTCGCGGCCGCGGTGCGTGCCGGTGCCACCGTCGTGGCCGAACCGGTGGAGCGCCCCTGGGGAGGGCGGTCCGCGTACGTCGCGGACCCCGAGGGCAACCGCTGGGAGATCGCCTGGGCCTCGGTGGCCAGGTTCGACGGCCGCGGTGCGCTGACCGGTTTCGGCGACTGAGGGCCGCCCCGAAGGGCGGGTGCCCCTGCACCGGCGCCGCTCCCCGCCACGGCGTGCCCTCACCCCTGACGCTTGGCGGCATCGGAGCGAGGGGGCCTTCGTCAGGCGTGGCGCCCCGGGGGGCGGGGCGCCACGCCTGGGCTCAGAGCGTGTCGGTCACGCGCTTGCCGTCGCTCTTGTCGATCGTGAAGGAGTCCACGACCGCGCCGTCGGCGGTGCGTGCGGTGTAGCGCAGGCGGGCGCCGTCCACCTCCACCGCCTGGAAGGTGGAGGTGTCGGCCAGCTGCACGCGCACCTCGGCGCCGTTGTCGGTCCAGTTGGAGGCGGAGGCGTCGTACATCTTGGTGCCGGTCACCGCGACGGTGTAGACCGGTCCGGTCTGCACGTCGGCGTCGTCGGTGCGGTTCGCGGTCAGGTTGCCCCGGCCGTAGGAGTGGTCGTGGCCCTGGAGGACCAGGTCCACGTCGTGCTCCTCCAGGGTGTCGAGCCAGGAGTCGCGCAGGGGGCCGTTGTCGCGGCTGGGACTGTTGGAGAAGACCGGGTGGTGGAAGGTGACCACCGTCCAGGGGTGGGGGTTGGTGGACAGGGCCTCCTCCAGCCAGCGCTGCTGGGTGTCCAGCCAGGAGTCGGTGCTCAGCGGCGCCGCGTTGCGGTAGTTGGAGTTGAGGACGACGAAGCGCACGCCCTGGTAGTCGGTGTGGTAGACGGTCTGGGGCAGGTGGCGCCCGCCGGCGGGCCCGTTGCCCGCGCCCGGGAACTGCGGGTTCCAGTACCGGCTCAGGGAGAACAGCGAGTACTCGTGGTTGCCGGGGGCGGCGAGGTGGTTGACGGTGCCGGTGGCCTCGGGGCCGAAGGCGTCGAACCACTCGGTCCACTGCGACTCGCTGTTGGGCGAGTCGACGAGGTCGCCGGAGTGCACGACCAGTTCGGCTTCGGGCTCGGCGGCCAGGGCGGCCCGCACCACGGTGGCGCCGCCGGTGGAGATGCCGTTCTGGACGTCGCCGAAGTACAGGAAGGTGAAGGGCTCGGCGCCGGAGGCCGCGGTGGTGAAGGTGCGCCAGGGGCTGAAGTCGGTGCCGTCGCCGACGCGGTAACGGTAGGCGGTGTCGGGGGTCAGGCCGGTGGCGGTGGCGGCGTGGAAGGTGCCGTTGGCCGAACCGGTGTCGGCGCCCTCGACGGTGGTGACCCGGCCGGGGTCGGCGGCGGGGGCGATCTGCACGACCGGCGAGCCGGAGCCGTCCGAGCGCCAGGCGAGGGTCTGGGAGGTGGCGGGGTCGGCCGTGGGCGAGAGGATCACGCGTTCGGGCGCGGTGGCCGCGGACGCGGCGGGTGCGGCGACGACGGGGGTCAGGGCCAGCAGGGTCGTGCCGAGCAGGGCGAGGGCGGGGCGGGCGGCGAAGCGGGACACGGGGGGCGCCTTTCTGCCGGGGGGAACGCTGACGCAGCGAAGGTAACCGCCCGCGCGCAACGCGGTGTGAACGCCCGGGGACGATCCGTCGCGGCACAGTGAACGCCGGGCATGACCGCTGTTACAGGCGCAGGACACCGGGCCGCCGCCGTCACCGACGGTTCCCGTGCCGGTGGTCCCCGGGCGCCGCGACCGCGGTGCCCTCCTGCCGCGTCCTCCCGTGTCATCCCCTCCGGGGCGCCTCGTTCGGCCCGGGGTCCACGCGTTCGAGCCTGGTCCAGCCGGACCAGCCCCGCCTGCTCAGCAGTGCGACCAGTCGGCGGGCCGGAGGCACGGTGTCGAACGCCAGTCTGTCCATCAGCTCGGCGAGCGGTGGTTCGATGTCGGTGTCGTCCACGTAGTCCTCACCCCGTTCGTCGGCCATCCGCGTGATGTAGTCGGCCAGTTCGTCGGCCAGCTCGGCCAACCGCGGGTCGTCGCCGGTCCGGCCGAGAGCCCGGCCCAGGACGAGGTAGAAGTCGATGAACCGCCGGTCGGCGATCTGCTCCCGTTTGCGTGCCATCCACTCCGGAACCCGCTCGGGTGAGTGCGCGGCCAGCAGGATCCAGCCCTCGCGCTCGGCCCGCACGATCCGCTCGTCGACCCCGAGCGCCCGCAGCCGGGCGAGGTGTCCGACCACCTCCGGTGGCAGAGCCAGACCGTCCCCCGAAGCGAGCCGGGCGACCTGCTCGCGGTGCCGCTGCCGTTGCCGGATCTCCGCGTGCAGCCGCGCGTCGATGTCCGCGACCGCCGCGGCGAACTCCTCCTCGTCGGCCCGTAGCAGCTCCCGCACGCGCGCCAGCGGGACTCCGGCCTCGGCGAGGGTCCGGATCCTGATCAGCTCGACCACGGCGTCGGCGCCGTACCTGCGGTAACCGGAGTGGTCGCGCTCGGGCTCGGGAAGCAACCCCTTGGCGTGGTAGTGCCGCACCGCGCGCACCGTCACCCCGGCGTACGACGCCAGTTCGCCGATGGTCAGCATCGCACTGATCCTCCTGTTCAGAGCGTGTTCGAGGGGTCCACCCGGCCGGCCGGGCCCTGCGCGTCCCGGATGATCCGGGCGATCTCCGGGGCGTGGGTGAAGGCGAGCCGGTGGTCGGCGTCGAGCCGGTGCACGGCGACGCGCGGCTGTTCGCGGACGAGCCGCTCGGTACCGGCACGCCAGTTCCGGTTGAATCGCGGCGCGGGCCCCTCACCGCTGTCACCGGCCATCGCGGTCGACATGACCATGCTGACGGGCAGGTCGATCCTGCCGTAGCGGTCGAGGATCGTGGACCGGACCGCGTCGATCTCCATGTTCAGGTCGAGGACATCCTGGGCGGTGAGCAGCACCTGACGCGCGGTGCCCCGCTCGGCCTTGTGCCGTGCCGCCTGTTCCTCCCACATCGCGCGGAAGACCGGCAGGTCGGCCTCGGTGACGAACGGTTCGGGCACCGGGTTCGCCCCGTCGACGAGCACGAGCCCGGCGACGCTGTCGGGGTGCTCGGAGGCGTGGTGCACGGCCAGGTCCGCGCCCAGCGAGTAGCCCACGAGCACGGGCGCCTCGGGCCGGCCGAGGCGCTCCAGCTCCGCCAGCACGGCGCCGAGGTCGCCGAGGAACGCCGCGAAGGAGTACCGGTCGGCGGCGGACGCGAGGCCGTGGCCCCTGAGGTCGAAGGTCACCACGTCGTGGTCATGCCGCAGCAGTCCGGTCAGCTCGTGCAGGTCGGCCTGTGTCGTGTGCAGCCCGGGACACAGGACCAGCGGTCGTCCCCGGCCGCCGCGGGTCACCGGGATCGTGACACCGTCGTGGTGGACCGTGAAGCGCCGCACCGTCGTCTCACCCCGTCCGTACCGCTCTTCGCCGTCGCCCCGTCCGCCGTACGGCTCGTGGGGTCCGGCTGCCCTGGTCGTACCGCTCTTGGTGGTCATGCCGCCATGGTGCGGGGTTGACCCAGCGTCAGGGTCAACCCGCCGCCGTGGGGGCGGAACGCGATCACGGGAGTCCGTGCAGATGGGAAAGCTCCCAAGGGCCTAGGATCGCACCCATGGAAACACGCGTACTCGGCCGTACAGGCAACAACGTGGGCGTCATCGGTTTCGGCGCCTGGCAGATCGGAGCCTCCTGGGGCGAGGTCAGCGAGACCGACGCCCTGGCCGCCCTGCACGCGGCCGCCGACGCCGGTGTCACCTTCTTCGACACCGCCGACGTCTACGGCGACGGCCGCAGCGAGCGGCTCGTCGGCCAGCTGCTCAAGGAGCGCCCCGGCATCACCGTGGCCACCAAGATGGGCCGCCGCGCCGACCAGACCCCCGACAACTACAACCCCGACAACTTCCGCGCCTGGAACGACCGCTCCCGCCAGAACCTGGGCGTGGACACGATCGACCTCGTCCAGCTGCACTGCCCGCCCGCGCGGGTCATCGCCACCGACGCCGTCTTCGACGACCTGGACGCCATGGTCGCCGAGGGCCGCATGCGCGCCTACGGCGTGTCGGTGGAGACCGTGGACGAGGCCCTGACCGCGATCGCCCGGCCCAACGTCGCCACGGTGCAGATCATCCTCAACGCCTTCCGTCACAAGCCGCTGGAGAAGGTGCTGCCCGCCGCCCGCGAGGCCGGGGTCGGCATCATCGCGCGCGTGCCCCTGGCCAGCGGCCTGCTGTCGGGCAGGTTCCGCGCCGACACCGCCTTCGGCGAGGACGACCACCGCAACTTCAACCGCGAGGGCCAGGCCTTCGACAGGGGCGAGACCTTCTCCGGCATCGACTACGCGACCGGGCTGGAGGCGGTGGAGCGCCTGCGCCCGCTGGTGCCCGAGGGCGTGACCATGGCCCAGTTCGCGCTGCGCTGGATCCTGGACCAGGAGGGCGTCAGCGTGGTCATCCCCGGCGCCCGCAACGCCGACCAGGCGCGCGGCAACGCCTCCGCGGCCGAGCTGGCCCCGCTCGCCCCCGAGGTCCGCGCCCGGGTGAGCGAGGTCTACGACGAGCTCGTCCGACCCCAGGTCCACCACCTGTGGTGAGGGTCTGAGACACCGCGGCGGCCGACCACCGGGGTCGGCCGCCGCTCGTAGGCATCGGAGGCCGGAAGGGTTCACCGGGGCCCGCCCCACCCGCCGTGATCTTGTACTCATAGCGAGCCCCGACCGCCGACATCGGCTATAAGTACAAGATCATCGCAGGTCAGAACCCCATGCCTCACACCGGCGACAGTCCCGGTCAGCCCGCTAGATCAGGCCCTGGGCCAGCATCGCGCCCGCCACCCGCTCGAACCCGGCCACGTTGGCGCCCAGCACGTAGTCGCCAGGGGCCCCGTAGCGCTCGGCCGCCTCCTCGCAGCGGTCGTGGATACCCGCCATCGTCTCGGCCAGCTCGGACTCGGCGTGCTCGAAGGACCACGACGTGCGCCGCGCGTTCTGGCGCATCTCCAGCACACTGGTGGCCACACCGCCGGCGTTGGCCGCCTTGCCCGGCGCGAACAGCACACCGGCCTCGCGCAGCACCTTGACCGCCTCGGGCGTGGTGGGCATGTTCGCGCCCTCCGCCACCGCCACGACGCCGTTGCGCACCAGGGTGAGCGCCGCGTCGGCGTCCAGCTCGTTCTGGGTGGCCGAGGGCAGCGCCACGTCGCACGGCACGTCCCAGACGCTGCCGCCCTCGACGTAGCGGGCGCCGCCGCCCCGACGCTCGGCGTAGACGCTGATCCGGGCGCGCTCGACCTCCTTGACCTGCTTGAGCAGGTCCAGGTCCAGCCCCTTGTCGTCCACCACGTAGCCGCCGGAGTCGGAGCAGGCCACCACGTTCGCGCCCAGCTGCTGGGCCTTCTCCGCCGAGTAGATCGCCACGTTGCCCGATCCGGAGACCGTCACGCGCTGGCCGTGCAGGCCGCGGCCCGACCGCTCCAGCATCCGCTCGGTGAAGAGCACGCTGCCGTACCCGGTGGCCTCGGTGCGCACCCGCGAGCCGCCCCACTCCAGGCCCTTGCCGGTGATCACCCCGGCCTCCCAGCGGTTGGCCAGGCGACGGTACTGGCCGAACAGGTAGCCGATCTCGCGGCCGCCCACGCCGATGTCCCCGGCCGGGACGTCGGTGTGCTCACCCAGGTGTCGGTGCAGCTCGGTCATGAACGACTGGCAGAACCGCTCGATCTCCGCGTCGGAGCGGCCCTTGGGGTCGAAGTCGCTGCCGCCCTTGCCGCCGCCGATGTTCATGCCGGTCAGGGCGTTCTTGAAGATCTGCTCGAAGCCCAGGAACTTGATCACGCCCAGGTTGACGCTGGGGTGGAAGCGCAGGCCGCCCTTGTAGGGGCCCAGTGCGCTGTTGAACTCCACCCGGAAGCCCCGGTTGACGTGTACCTGGCCCTGGTCGTCACGCCAGGGCACCCGGAAGATGACCTGGCGCTCGGGCTCGCACAGGCGCTTCAGGATGCGCTGCTCGTCGTACTCGGGGTGCCGGGTCAGGGCCGGGGAGAGGTCGTCCAGGACCTCCAGCACCGCCTGCTGGAACTCCGGCTCGTCGGGGTTGCGGCGCACGACGTGCTCATAGGCGGCGCGGACTCCGGGGTGGTGGTCACGGCCTGCCTCGTCGGCGAAGGACATGGGTGAACGTTCCTTTCAGCACAGGTGGAACGGGCACCCCACACGCCGTTGTGTCGGGAACCTCGAACAAGCGCACGCTGGCGCAACACATGGTGGTGATCCGAGGCCCTGAGGTCCTCACGCCTGCGGATCGTGGCTGTGTGAGGAGTGTATTACCTCGATGTAAACATAAATCCTCCGTGGCCACGGTCGGCCGCCCCCTCGGGGGGACCGGTGTCGCCACAGGTCAGCGCGTGCTCGCACGGAGTCGTCACCGGGAGGGGTCCCCGGCCGCCGCGCGGCGCGTGTTTCCGTCGCGTTGCGCGTACGTGACGCCGCCCGGGGGCGGGCCCCACCTCGCGGGCCCCGGCGCCGGGCCGCAGGAACCGCTTCCGGGCCCGGCCGCAGGACCACACCGGTGTCCGGATGTGACAGCCGGTCGTCATTGCGGTCATGGTCGGCGGCGGTGAGGATGGACCCATGTCCCTTCCGCACCGTGTCGTCATCGGGGTCTTCCCCGACGTCGACCTCCTCGACGTGACCGGCCCGGCCGAGGTCTTCGCGCTGGCCAACCGGGAGGCCCCGGGCCGTGCCGACTACCGGATCCGCCTCGCCGGGCCGACACGCGGCGAGGTGCGGACGTCGGCGGGCGTGCGGCTGCTCACCGACGTGTCCTTCGACGACGTCGGCGGACAGGTGGACACGCTGCTGGTACCCGGCGCGGTCGACATGGGCGACGACGGCCCCGTGGCCCGGATCGACGCCGACGTCGTGGCGTGGGTGCGGGAGACCGCCCCCTGCGCCCGGCGGGTGGCGTCGGTGTGCGTGGGCGCGCACGTACTGGCGGCGGCCGGACTGCTGGACGGCAGGACCGCGACCACGCACTGGTCGACCGCCGCCCAGCTCGCCGCCGACCATCCGGCCGTCACGGTCGACCCGGACCCGATCTTCGTCCGCGCCGACCGCGGACAGTTGTGGACGGGCGCCGGGATCAGCGCCTGCCTGGACCTCGCCCTCGCCCTGGTGGCCGAGGACCTGGGCGAGGACGTCGCGCTGGGGGTGGCCCGGCAGCTGGTGATGTACCTCAAGCGGCAGAGCGGGCAGAGCCAGTTCTCCGTGCCGCTCAGCCGGCCCGCCTCCGCCCGCCGCGACATCGACGAGCTGCGGCTGTGGATCTCCGACCACCTCGACGAGGACCTGTCCGCGGAGGTGCTGGCGGCCCGGATGCACCTGAGCGAGCGGCACTTCGCCCGCGTCTTCACCCAGGAGACCGGCACCAGTCCCGCCGCCTACGTCGAGGGCTCCCGGGTCGAGGCCGCCCGGCACCTGCTGGAGACCACCGACGACCCGCTCGACCGGGTCGCGGCCAGGGCCGGGTTCGGCTCGACGGAGACCCTGCACCGGGCGTTCAGACGACAGCTCGCCACCACCCCCGCCGCCTACCGCCGCCGCTTCCGCACTCAGACCGCCTGATCCCCGCGCCCACCAGTACTCCCCTCCTGCACCGGCAGGACGGAGAGCTTCGCCATGCCCCGCTTCTCCAGAAAGGCATCCCATGAGCACGAACCAGCCCTCCACGACCCTGCGCGGCGTCATCGGCCTGGACGACCAGCCGCCCGGACTGGGCGACGCCGTCCTGGTCATGATCGACATCCAGAACACCTACCGCACCGGCGTCATGGCGCTGGAAGGCGCCGAGGAAGCCCTCGCGGCCAGCGCCCGGCTGCTGGAGCGCGCCCGCGCCGCGGGCACTCCCGTCGTCCACGTCGTCAACGACGGGGGCGAGGGCACCCCCTACGACATCAACGCCCGCATCGGCGCCATCAGCGACGAGGTCGCCCCGGCCGACGGCGAGCCGGTCGTGGTCAAGCGGTTCCCCGATTCCTTCCACCTCACCGAACTGGAGGAGACCCTGACCGCCCTGGGCGCCGCCCCGGGCAGCGGCAAGGACCTCGTGCTGGCCGGCTTCATGACGCACATGTGCGTCAACTACACGGCCCAGGGCGCCTTCAACCTCGGCTACCGCCCCAGCGTCGTCGCCGAGACCACCGCCACCCGAGCCCTCACCGCTCCGGACGGCACCGTCCTGCCCGCCGCCACCCTCCAGGCCGCCGCCCTGACCACCATCGCCGACCTGTTCGGCACGGTCGTCCCCACCGTCGACGCCCTGGCCGACTGACCAGGGCTCCGGCCCCGCACCGCGGGGCCGCCCGCCCCGCCGCCACCGGGCGGCGGGGCGGGCGGCACGGCGCGCGGGACCCGCCCCGGACCGCGTGTGCGGCGTAATCCCTTTGCCCCGCGGCCGCGCGGGGACCGATGATGCCCCCATGCGCGTGGGAGTGGTGGGACTGGGGATGGGTCTGCACCTGGCGGAGTGGGCCGCCAGGCTGGGCATGGACGTGGTGGCGGCATGCGACCGCGATCCCGCCCCGCGCACCGCGGCCCGCGAGCGGCTGCCCGCTGCGACCCTCACCGGACGCTGGCAGGACCTGCTCGACCAGGATCTGGACGGGGTGGTCCTGGCCAACGACTTCGACGCCCACGCGCCCCTGGCCCGGGCCTTCCTGGACCGCGGCGTCCACGTGCTCTCCGAGACCGCCGCGTGCGCCGACGAGGCCGAGGCGAGGGCGCTGGTCGCGGCGGCCGACCGCTCGTCGGCGACCTACTCCCTGGCCGAGAACTACACACTGCACCCGCACGTGCTGCTCGTCCGCGAGGCCGTCAGGGCGGGCGAACTGGGCCGGATCAGCCTCATCGAGGCCGACTACCTGCACGGCATGTCCCCCGAGGGCGTCAGCGGGCTGACCGGTGACCCCGCCCACTGGCGCGGACGCATCGCCCCCACCGCCTACTGCACCCACTCCCTGTCGCCGATCCTGGCGATCACCGGGGCGCACCCGGTGGAGGTCAGCGCGTTCACCGTGGACGAGGCCGCGCCGCGCCAGGCCAGCACCATGGTGGTGCGCCTGTCCACGGGCGCCCTGGCCGTCACCCGCAACGGCTTCCTCCAGGGCGAACCCGACAGCCACTGGAGCTGGGTGTCGGTGCGCGGCACCCACGGGCTGGCCGAGTCGGTACGGGCACGGGGAGAGCGCGCCTGGTCGGTGCGCGTACGCCACGAGGGGTGGACCCGCCCTGACGGCGGCGTCCGCGAGGAGGAGCGCGTCCCGCCCCCGCTGATCCTGGATGGAACGCCCGTGGAGCGCGGAGCGGAGGGCACGGTGCGCCTGCTGCGGGGCTTTCGCGACACCGTCGAGCACGGCGCCGGGCCGCTGGTGCCGGTACGCGCGGCGGTGGCGGCCTCCCTGGTCGGGGTGGCCGGAGCCGAGTCGCTGGCCCGGGGGTCGTGTCCGGTCCCGGTTCCCCTGCTGTGACCGGGTTTTTCCTCCTCCGGGACGACCTTCGACGCGGCGCGGTCTCCCCCCGGGCGGGCGCTGGCAGTAGTTTCGAGGTAGACCCGCCACCGCAGGTCCTCCCAACCCCGAGGAGAGCGATGACCCACCCGACCGACACCGACAGCGGCACCGACAACAGGGGGAAGCGGTTGGCCGGTGGCATGATGACCACGGTGTTCCGGTACGGCGGCCACGTCGTGCGCACCGCGACACCCGCCGCGCCCGCCATCCACGCCCACCTGGGCGCCCTGGCCGAGAGCGGGTTCAGGGGCGCTCCGGTGCCGCTCCGGCTGCGCGACGACGGCCGGGAGGAGCTCACCTTCGTGGAGGGGGACGTCGCCCTTCCGCCGTTCCCCGACTGGGCGTTCACCGAGCACACCCTGCGCTCGGCCGCCGAACTGCTGCGCCGCTACCACGACGCCGCCGCACGCGTGCCCGTGGACGCCTCGGCCTCCTGGAACACCGGCTCCACCGGGATGGCCGACCCCGAGGGCGGCCCGATCCTGTGCCACAACGACCCCTGCCTGGAGAACATCGTCTTCCGCCGGGGCAGGGCCTCGGCCCTGATCGACTTCGACCTGGCCGCGCCGGGCCGCCCGGTCTGGGACGTGGCGGCGCTGGCCTACTACCTGGCGCCCGCGCTCGACCCGGTGTCGGCCGCCGGGACCCCGCACGAGGGGAGCGTCGCCCCGCACCGGCTGCGCGTCCTCGCCGACGCCTACGGCCTCTCCGTCGACGACCGCCGCGCCCTGCCCGAGACGGTCGAGGACTACACGGCCGTCGCCCGCGTCTTCGTGGCCGAGCGGGTCGAGAACGGTGACGGCCTGTTCGCCCGCGACCTGGAGCGGACGGGCGGGTGGGAGCGCTGGGACCTTCGCCAGTCCTGGCTGGCCGATCAGCGCGCGGTGTTCGTCCGTGCGCTCGTCGACTGACCCCAGACCTCGGCCCCCGGGCACCGGGATGACCTACGTCCCGGTGTGCGGAGGCAGCTTCGGCGACCGGGGCGGGGAGTCCCTTCAGTTCAGTGGACGCCGTCCCAGAGGGCGCGTTCCTCCGGCCTGGGATCGTCGGTGAGCGCAGGAGCGTCGTCGAAGCGCATTACCGGCCGCCGGGGCAAGTCGTAGCGGGGCCACCCCGGGTCTCCCCGGGTGGCGAAGGCGACCCAGGCGGCGTGCACGGCGTCGGCGAGGCGCTGCGGCGGACTGGTGCCGGTCAGCGGCCAGAAGCGGGGGTCGTCGAGGAGGTCGAAGACGAAGGGGACCTCCAGGAAGTGGCAGGCGCCGAGGCTGCCGCCGAACCGGGGAGAACGCCAGGCGAACTCGTACATGTGGACCGCGGTGCCGGTCGCGGCCCTGGCCTCGGCCAGCCGGTAGGCGGGAACGCGGTACCACCAGTCGCGCTGTAACAGCGCCAGCAGGTCACCCGGCCCGAGACCGGGATCGGCCGCACCGTAGGCCGCGCGGACCCGCTCGGCCGGAAGCCCGTACAGTCTCGCGGTGGTGACCAGATCCGCCTCGGTCACGGCGGCCAACGCCCCGAAGGGAACCAGCGAAAGCCTGCCCTCCTCCGCGTTGGTGCCGATCAGGATGTCGACGTCGGCGCCCGCACCGGTCCGGACGAGGTCGAGCGGTCGGGCGGGCAGGGTGCCCTCGTCGATGACCGGCTGCCAGGCGGTCACCCTGGAGCCCGGCTCACCGTTCCAGCGCCGAGGATCGGGATCCGGCGCCAGATCGTCCATCACCGCAGTCTGAGCGTCGAGCAGTCGTCGGCGGGAGACCGCGGCGATCGCCTCGCGCGTGAACGCGACACCCAGGTGTGAGGCCAGCAGCTCACCGATGTGTCGCGCGGTCTCGGGCGTCTGGACCAGGTTCCCGGCACCGCTCTGCAGGACCGCTCGCCGGAACAGCCCCCGGGCTGCAGGCATGGCCAGCAGGGTGCCCGCGCACATGGCACCGGAGGACTGTCCGAACACGGTGACGTTGTCCGGATCGCCGCCGAAGGCGGCGATGTTGTGCCGTACCCAGTGCAGTGCGGCGATCTGGTCGAGAAGGGCGAGGTTGGCGACCCCGTCTCCCGGCGCGAGGAAGCCCTCGGCGCCGAGCCGGTGGTTGAGGCTCACGAGGACGACGCCGTCGCGGGCGAAGCGACCGCCGTCGTAGAGGACGCTGCTTCCGCCGTCGAAGCCGCCACCGTGGACCCACACCATCACCGGTTGCCGGGCACGGCCCAGGTCGGCGGACCAGACGTTGAGGTTGAGGCAGTCGTCCCCGGCCACGGTCGGATAGAACCCCGCCAGCTCCACGGGCAGGGGGAAGTCCGGCTGGGGCGCGGTGGGGCCGAAGGCTCCGGCGTCGCGTACACCCTCCCACGGGACGACCGGCCCCGGCGGACGGAACCTGCGGGGGCCGGTGGGCGGTTTGGCGTACGGCACCCCCTTGAAGACGTGGACGCCGTTGACGGTGCGTCCATGCACGAGACCAGCGCGAGTAGCGACGACGGGATCGCTTGTCATGACCTGACGTGTCCTTGTGCGGGCCGGATCCGGCGTGCGGCCGACCGCATCGCGGCTTGGGTCATGAGCTCTGCCCTCCTCGGACTCGGCGATTTGTTTCTTACGGCATAAGTTTCCTGTGCCCTCACTATACTTACGCCGTAAGAACCGGTGACGCCTGAAAGGCCGCCATGTCCCCGAACCGCACCCGTGGCCAGAGCGCCGGGCTCACCCGCCAGGCCGTCCTCCAAGCTGCCCTGGCGCTGACCGACCGCGAAGGGCTCAAGGCGTTGTCGATGCGCCGCATCGGTCAGGAACTCGGAGTCGAGGCCATGTCCCTCTACCAGCACGTCGTCAGCAAGGACGACCTGTTGGACGGGCTGGTCGAGCAGGTTTTCACGCAGGCCGCTCCGCCGATGGCCAAGGCCGCCTCATGGCGGGAGGGCCTGAGCGGGTACGCCCACGTCCTCCTGCGCACCCTGCTGGCGCACCCGAACGTCCTGCCCCTCGTGATCACCCGGCCCGCGATCACCACACAGAACCTACGCACCATGGAGAGCGCGCTCATGACTCTGCGGAGCGCGGGTTTCACACCGGAACGGGCCCTGGACATGCTGTACGCCGTGGCCGACCTCGTCGTCGGCCACGCCGCCGTACTGGCCGCCAGCGGACCGGAGGACCAGGCACCGACCGACCAGACACGCGCAGTGGCCCACCCGGGCTCGCGGGAGGCTTTTCTCCTCACCGAGGCCGCACGGGCCCGACGGTCCTCCGGACCAGGGTCCCGCTTCGACTTCGCGCTCGGTGCCATGCTGCGCGGCTTCGACGCGAGCTGACCGCACGGGCCGTCCCGCCGCTGCGTCGGGGACCGGTGACGACCACCGGGCCCGTCCACCGGTCAGCGGCCTCAGGCGCCGCGCCGGGAGACGACCACCAGGTAGCGGCAGCCCTCTCCGGTCGGGTTGTGGAACTCGCACGGCTCGGGCGGGCCCAGGTGCAGGCAGTCGCCCCGCTCCAGCACGTGCTCCACACCGCCCTCGCGGAAGGCGAGCGTGCCCTCCAGCACCCAGATCTGGTGGTGGGTGAGGGCGTAGGCCTGTGCCGGGAAGCCCACCCGCGCCCCCGGCGGCAGCTCCACCTCCACCAGTTCGATCGGGCCACCGGCCGTGGGCGAGACCGCGCGCCGCCGGTAACCCGTCCCGGGATCGGTCCACACGGGCTGCTCGTGCGCGCGGACCAGGCGGCGGTCGCCCTGCTCGGCGCGGGCGACCAGCTCCGACAGGGTGATGCCGAGCGCGGCGGCGAGCCGTCCCAGCAGGGAGGCGGTGGGCTGGGCCTCGCCGTTCTCGATCCGGCTGATCATGCCCCGGGAGACACCGGAGAGCTCGGCCAGCGCCCCTCCGCTCAGCCCGCGGGCCCGGCGCAGCCCGCGCAGGGTCGAAGCCAGGGCCGGTCCCAGTGTGTCGCTCATGACGTTCACTATAGGGATCTCAGATGAATACCATGGTCGACATGACTTCGATGCCGACCCTCACCGTCCGCGACGCGACACCCGCGGACGCCCCGGCGTGCGCGGCGATCTACTCCCCCTACGTCACCGGCACCGCGATCACCTTCGAGTACGAGCCGCCCACCGCCGAGCAGATGGCCGAGCGGATCGCCGCTGCCCAGCGGCGGCACGCCTGGATCGTGCTGGAGGACGCGGACGGGGTCGTCGGCTACGCCTACGGCGGCCCCTTCCGCGCCCGCGACGCCTACCGGTGGTCGTGCGAGGTCAGCGTCTACCTGGCCATGGGCCGCAGGCGCACCGGCGCGGGCCGCGCCCTGTACCGGGAACTGCTGCCCCGCCTGGCCGAACGCGGCATGCGCACCGCCGTCGCGTGCATGACCCTGCCCAACGACGCCAGCCTGGGCCTGCACCGCTCCCTGGGTTTCGAGGACGTGGGCGTCATGCGCCGGGTCGGCCGCAAGTTCGACGCCTGGCACGACGTCGCCTGGGCCCAGATCGACCTCACTCCCGCAGGGGGCTGAGGCCAGCCACCCCGTTCACCGGAGCGGAGCCGCCCCCGCCCGGCTCCCCGTCCGGGAGGGAAACGGGCGCCTGCTCGCCCCCGGCACCGGCCCACAGCCGAAGGGGAACGCGCCGAAGCGCCTCCGGCGTCCGCGACCGGCCGCGGACGCCTCCCCCCGCACAGCGTGCGGCGCCGGACAGCGCGCCGCCCGAAGCCTCCGTGGCCTCCGTCAGACCCCGGCCGTATGCTCGTCAGCGATCCCATGTCCCCGCCGTCCCCCGGGAGCACCGCCGTGTCCGTCCCACCCGCGCGCCACCGCCGCTCGGGGCTGGCCTTCGCGCTCGCCTCGGCACTCGCCTTCGGCGGATCGGGCGTCTTCGCCCGCCCCCTGCTGGACGCGGGGATGGACTCCCTCCACGTCACCTGGCTGCGCGTGGCCGGGGCGGCGCTGCTGCTGTTGCCCGTGGCCCTGGCCCACTGGCGCACCGCCCGCCGCCGCCCGCTGCTGGTCCTGGCCTACGGCGTCTTCCCGATGGCCGGGGTCCAGGCCCTGTACTTCGCCTCCATCGCGCGCATCCCCGTGGGCATCGCCCTGCTCATCGAGTTCCTCGGCCCGGTCCTGGTCCTGCTGTGGCTGCGCGTGGTGCGCCGCACCCGCGTCTCCCCCGCCGCCGTGGTCGGCGTGGTCCTGGCCGTGGCCGGGCTCGGCCTGCTGCTGGAGGTGTGGGCGGGTGTGCGCCTGGACGCGGTCGGCGTGGGGCTGGCACTGGGCGCCGCCGCGGCGCAGGCCGCCTTCTTCCTGCTCTCGGACAGCATGGACGAGGACACCCACCCGCTGGCCGTGGTCGCCTTCGGCTCGCTGGTCGCCGCGGTGCTGCTGGGCGTCCTGGCCCGGCCCTGGACGCTGCCCTGGCACATGCTCACCGACCCGGTCGCGCTCGGCGGGTTCTCCTTCCCCGGCTGGGCGGCGGCCCTGTGGCTGGGCCTGGTGTGCACCGCGCTCGCCTACTTCCTCGGCATCTCGGCGATCCGGCGCCTGTCCCCGCAGGTCGCCGGGGCGGTCGCCTACCTGGAAGTGGTCACCGCGATCGTGCTGGCGTGGGTGCTTCTGGGAGAGGCGCTCACCCCCGTGCAGGCCGTCGGCGCCGCCGTCATCGTCGCGGGCGCCTTCGTCGCCCAGACCGCCGTGCCCCCGGCACCCGCGCGGCCGGAGTCCGACCCCGAGCAGCCGCCGGTGGCCGCCTCCCCCTGAGGAACGGGGGACCGCACACGGGCACAGCCGTCCCTCCTCCGGACGACTGCCGGTCCCCACCACCGCCCGTGCGGGGGCCGCACACGCGGGCGGGCCCGGCGGGAGAGTCTCCTCCCGCCGGGCCCGCCCGCGTACTGGTGCTGGATCCGCGCCTTCCGGATCAGGCGTCGCCGGTGGCCGCCTCGACCTCGGAGATGAACTGCTCCGCGGCCTCGGCCGGGGTCAGGTCGCCGAAGGTCAGGTCCTCGGTGACGCGCTTGGTGATGTCCACGACCTGGCCCGCGCCGATCGGTGGCGGCGGGTTGCCGTCCACGATCGTGTCCTCGATCTCGGACAGGAACACCGCACTGCGGGCATCGGCCTCGGGCAGGGAGTCGATGATGTGCGAGCGCACGTCCACGTTGGCGGGCAGACCGCGGTCGGCCAGGATCAGCTCGGCGGCCTCCTCACTGTTGAGCAGGAAGTCCACGAACAGCGCCGCCTCCTCCGGGTGCTCGGTGCCCGCGGAGATGGAGTAGAACATGGCCGGCTTGAAGAACATGCCGGTGCGGTCCTCGGTGCTCTCGCCCGGGTAGCGCAGCAGTTCGATGTCACGGCCGGAGGAGGCCGAGATACCGCCCAGCTGGTTGGTCCAGAAGTGGGCCATCGCGCCCTGGTTGGTGGAGAGCACCGACTGGTCGGGGCCGCCCGCCTCGATCTCCACGCTCTCGGCGGCGCCGGGCTGGCCGCCGTTCTCCACCAGCTGCTCGGTGACGGAGAACCACTCCTCCAGCGTCTCCTGGGAGAAGCCGAGGGACCCGTCCTCGGCGTAGAGGTTCTCCCCGCGCTGGCGGGCGAAGATCTGGAAGCCCGTCTCGTTGTAGGACATGCTCTGCGTGCCCACGGTCTCGCCGTCGGTGGCCTCGCTGATCTGGGCCGAGATCTCGATGTAGTCGTCCCAGGTCCACGTCTCGTCGTCGGGCATCTCCACGCCCGCGTCCTCGAAGGCCTGGGGGTCGGCCAGGATGGCGTAGGCGTTCACGCCGGTGGCCACGCCGAAGGTCTGCCCGTCCAGGTTGCCGCTCTCGGCCACCAGCGGGTCGATCCCGGACATGTCCAAGTCGGTCTCGTTGAGGTCGAGCAGGGCGCCGCGGTCGCCGTACTCACGCAGGTAGCGCTCCTCCTGCGTGATGATGTCGGGGGCGTCGTTGGCGGCGGTGCTGGTGGCCAGGCGGTCCCAGTACCCGGCCCAGTCGGTGTACTCGGGGACGATGGTGATGCCCGGGTTCTCGGCCTCGAACAGGTCGATGACCTGCTGGGTGGTGGAGTGGCGGTCGTCCGCGCCCCACCAGGAGAAGCGCAGTTCCACGGTGCCGTCGTCGGCCTCGGAGCCGCCACAGGCGGTGGCCGCCATCACGATGGCGCCCACTCCCGCGGCCACGGAGAGGAAAGGGCTGCGGCGACGGGCCTGGGGGCGCCCGCTGCCAGGGTGTGCGTGCATGAGTTCGGTTCCCTTCGACTACTTGATTCCGGTGGTGGCGATGCCCTTGACGAGGTATCGCTGACCCGCGAGGAAGAAACCGAAGACCGGTCCCAGGGCGACGATCGACATGGCGAACAGCGGACCCCAGGAGGTCTGCGAGGTCGAGTCGACGAAGGTGCGCAGGGCGACGGGAACGGTGTACATCGACGGGTCGGTGAGGAAGATCAGCTGGCTGAAGAAGTCGTTCCAGGTCCAGATGAAGGTGAAGATCGCGCTGGTGGCCAGGGCCGGCAGGGACAGCGGCATGATGATCTGGAAGAAGATGCGCACGTGGCCGCAGCCGTCGATGCGCGCCGCCTCGTCCAGGTCACGGGGCAGTCCGCGGATGAACTGCACCATGAGGAAGATGAAGAACCCGTCCGTGGCCAGGAGCTTGGGCACGATCAGCGGCAGGAAGGTGTTGATCCAGTCCAGCTCGGCGAAGAGGATGTACTGCGGCACGATCACGACGTGGATCGGCAGCATGATCGTGGCCATCATGACGGCGAAGAACAGCCGCTTGCCGCGGAACTCCAGCCGGGCGAAGGCGTAGGCCGCCATCGAACAGCCGATGAGGTTGCCCACGATCGCCCCGGCCACCACGACCGCCGAGTTGAGCAGGTAGTGGTGGAACGGGAACTGGAGCGCGTTCCAGCCCTCGGTGTAGTTGCCCGGGGTGAAGGTCTCGGGGATCAGGCCCGGGGCGCGGAAGATCTCCTCGGTGGGCTTGAATGAGCTGGAGAGCATCCACAGCAGCGGGTAGAGCATGACCAGCCCGAAGGCGATGAGCCCGATGTGCGTGATCAGCCGTCGTGTGCGTTCGGCCCGCGTGCGCTCCTTGGAGGACACGGGAGCCATTGTCTTAGTCGCCATAGAAGACCCAGTACTTGGAGGCGATGAAGTTCACCGCGGTGAACCCGCCGATGATGATCAGCAGCAGCCAGGCCATCGCCGAGGCGTAGCCCATGTCGAAGGAGCCGAAGCCGCGTAGGTAGAGGTAGAGCGTGTAGAAGAGCGTGGAGTCCGAGGGGCCGCCGGTGCCGCCGCTGACCACGAACGCCTGGGTGAAGGTCTGGAAGGCGTTGATGAACTGCAGCACCATGTTGAAGAAGATGATCGGGGTGAGCATCGGGACGGTGATGTTCCAGAAGCGGCGCATCGGGCCCGCTCCGTCCACCGCGGCTGCCTCGTAGTACATGGCGGGGATCTGGCGCAGACCCGCCAGGAAGATCACCATGGGGGCGCCGAAGGTCCACACGTTGAGCACGATCAGGGTGCCCAGCGCGTAGTCGGGGTGGGAGACCCAGCCCTCGCCCTGGATGCCGAAGAAGGCGAGCACCTGGTTGATCAGGCCCTCCGCACCGAAGACCTGGCGCCAGAGGATGGCGATGGCCACGCTGCCGCCGAGCAGGGAGGGCAGGTAGTACACCGACCGGTACAGGGGCAGCCCCCGCACGCCCCGGTCCAGGACCATCGCCAGGGCCAGGGCGAGGGCGAGCTGGAGCGGCACCGACACGAACACGTAGACGAACGTGACCCTGAGCGCACTGTGCAGGCGCTCGTCGTCGATCATCCGCTGGTAGTTCTCCAGGCCGACCCACCCGTAGTCACCGATGAGGTTGTAGTCGGTGAAGGAGAAGTACAGGGAGGCCAGGAGGGGACCCGCGGTGATGAACGCCAGGCCGATGAACCACGGGGCCAGGAAGCCGTAGGCGGCGAGGTTCTCGTTCCGCCGCTTGCCCGGGGCCGGGCTCTTGCCGACCCGGCGGCGCGGCTTGGCACCGGCCGGGTCCTCGGGGGCCTTGGCGGGCCGCCGTTGCAGGAGGGCACTCACGGGGATCCACCCTCCTGTGGGGCCACCGCCGGAGCGCTGGCGGGCGCGTGCGGTCCTGGAATCATGGAAACTGCCAATCTCGTTCGGAAGACGCGTAGGCTGTGGGCGAGAACACGTGTTGAACTGCCTAAACATGTTCTGGTAAGCGCTATCCACGTACTAAGATGTTCAGTTTCTAGCACCGGGTTACATGGGTGTCAACGGCAGGTTTCCCGAAAACTGTGATCCAAGCCCCATATCGTTACGCTTCTGGCGGCCCGGGAGGCGCGGGGATCGCTCCGTTCTCACCGCTTTCGCGATCGTTCGCACAGAAAATCCCACTCTCCGCACTCGGATGCACACACTCGGTCGCGCGTCACGGGAGTGCGGATGCTCGGACACGTCTTGGTCGACACCCTTGTCGACCGACTGGGAAAGCGTTTACCATGCCCTGTGTGAACCACACCACCCCACGCAGGTACGCGATCGTCGGCACCGGATCCCGCGCCCGGATGTACACCTGGGCCCTGACCGGAACCCACCGGGACCGGGGACGTCTGGTCGCCCTCTGCGACACCAACAGCACCCGCATGGCCGTGCACAACCGCATCGTCACCGACGCGGGTCTCGACGCCGTGCCGACCTACTCCCCCGACGACTTCGTCCGCATGCTCAAGGAGGAGAGGGTCGACGAGGTCATCGTCTGCACCGTCGACCGCACCCACGCCGACTACGTCGTCGCGGCCCTGGACGCCGGACTCGACGCCATCACCGAGAAGCCCATGACCGCCGACCTGGAGGGGCTGCGGCGCATCAACGAGGCCCAGGCGCGCACCGGGGGGCGGGTGACCGTCGGCTTCAACTACCGCTACAACCCCGTCCACCGCCAGCTGCGCGACCTCATCGCCTCCGGGGTCGTCGGCGAGGTCGGGTCGGTGCACTTCGAGTGGCTGCTGGACCTGCGCCACGGCGCCGACTACTTCCGCCGCTGGCACCGCGACAAGACCCAGTCCGGCGGCCTGCTCGTGCACAAGGCCAGCCACCACTTCGACCTGGTCAACTGGTGGATCGGCGCCCGCCCCACCGACGTGTTCGCGTCGGGGAGGCTGTTCTTCTACGGCGACGACAACGGCCGCCGCCACGGCCTGGCCGCCGACTACGAGCGCGGCCACGGCGAGGACGCCGCCCAGAGCGACCCCTTCGCCCTGCACATGGACGACAGCCCCGACCTCAGGGCCCTGTACCTGGACGCCGAGCACGAGGACGGCTACCGGCGCGACCTCAACGTCTTCGGGCCCGGCATCACCATCGAGGACGACATGTCCGTGCTGGTCGGCTACGACACCGGGGCGCGCCTGACCTACCACCTGGTCGCCTACGCCCCCTGGGAGGGCTACCGCATCGCGATCACGGGCAGCCGGGGACGCCTGGAGCTGGACATGACCGAGTTCGAGTACACCTCGCCCGACCAGGACGAGGCCACGCCCGTGCGCGGCATGCCCGCCCCCAAGGAGCACACCAGCGCCCGGCTGTGGCTGCGCCGCCACTGGCAGCCGCCCGAGGAGATCCCCGTGGCGGTGGGCGAGGGCACCCACGGCGGCGGCGACCAGCTCATGCTCGACTCGCTCTTCGGCGGCGAGGACGACGGCATCCGCCCCGACCACTCCGACGGCGGCAACGCCCTGCTCACCGGGCTGGCGGCCAACGCCTCCATCGCCTCGGGGGCACCGGTCCGCGTCGCCGACCTGCTCGGGGGCAGCTGATGGCCGAGCCCGTGCCCGTGCTGCTGGCCGGGGTCCACGGCCACGGCCGCACCCACCTGCGCTCCCTGCGGGAGCTGGCGGAGAGCGGCCTGGTCCGGCTCGTGGGCGTGTGCGACCAGAGCCCCGTCGCCGAGGGCGACGACCTGGAGGGGCACGGCGCGCTGCCCTGCCACGCCGACCTGGGCGAGGCGATCGAGAGCACCGGTGCGCGGATCACCGTCCTGGCCACACCCATCCACACCCACCTGCCCCTGGCCCGCACCGCGCTGGAACACGGCTCCCACCTGCTGCTGGAGAAGCCCACCACCGCGACCCTGGCCGAGTTCGAGGAGCTCACCAGGGCCGTGGACGCCTCCGGGCTGGCCTGCCAGGTGGGCTTCCAGAGCCTGGGATCGGCAGCCGTGGAGGCCGTGCGCACGCTGGTGCGCGAAGGTGCGGTGGGGCGCGTGCGCGGCATCGGCGGTTCGGGCACGTGGGTGCGCACCTCGGCCTACTACGACCGCGCCCCCTGGGCGGGGCGGCGCCGCCTCCAGGGGCGCGACGTGGTGGACGGGGCGTTGACCAACCCCTTCGCCCACGCCCTGGCCACCGCGCTGGCCGTGGCCGGAACCGCGGCCGAGACGCCGCGGGACGTGGAGCTGGAGATGTTCCACGCCCACCCCATCGAGGCCGACGACACCTCGTGCGTGCGCGTGCGCACCGCGGACGGGCTGCCCATCACCCTGGCGGTGACCCTGTGCGCGCCCGAGCACCTGCCGCCGCGCCTGGTGGTACACGGCGACCTGGGGCGCATCGAGTTCGAGTACACGCTGGACCGGGTCACCGTGCACCGGCCGGGCCGGGACCCGGCCACCACCACGCACCCGCGCACCCACCTGATGTCCAACCTGGTCGACCACGTGCGCGGGGGCGAGCCGCTGCTGGTGCCGCCCCAGGCCACCCGGGCGTTCATGCACGTGCTCGAAGCGGTGCGCACCGCGCCCGACCCGGTGGCGCTGCCCGTGGGCATGCAGCACGTGTACCGCACCGAGGAGGGTGTGCGCCGGATCATCCCCGGCATCGACTCCCTCATCCACCGCAGCGCCGAGCACCTGGCGCTGTTCTCCGAACTCGACCCCGCCTGGTCCCCCGCAGCCCGGACGGGACCGACCGACGCGAAGGCCACGCCGTGAACACTCTGACCCTGGACGGTCGCGTCCTGGCCGTCCTCAGGGACGGAACCGACATCGAGCCGACCCTGTCCCCGCGCCCCTACCTGCACCCGGTGCGCACCCGCGCCGGGGTGCCGGTCACCGAGGAGCGGCCCGCCGACCACCTGCACCACTTCGGGGTGGGCGTGGCCGTGCCCGACGTGTCGGGGGTGAGCTTCTGGGGCGGGCGCACCTTCACCCGCGACCGGGGGTCGGTGCTGCTGGACAACCACGGGCGCCAGCGGCACGTGTCCTGGCTGGAGCTGGCCGCGGACCGCCGCGTCGAGGCGCTGTCGTGGACCGGCCCGGACGGGGCCGAGATGCTGAGTGAGGAGCGCACCGTACGGGCCGCGGGCCTGGACGGGCACACCTGGGTCCTGGACGTGCGCACACAGCTGCGCAACACCTCAGGACGCGACCTGAGCATCGGCAGTCCCGCCACCAACGGCCGTCCCGGCGCCGGGTACGGGGGGCTGTTCTGGCGCGCGCCCGTGGCCTCAGCCCCGCCCGCCGTCGTCGGCGCGGGCGGGTTGGAGGGTGAGGAGGCCCTGCACGGTTCGCGGGCGGAGTGGCTGGCGCTGGCCGGTGGTGGCGGTGGGGTCGCGGATGAGGCCGCGAGCGCGGGGTGGACCCTGGTCTTCCTCCAGCCCGGCGAGCACACCGACCCGTGGTTCCTGCGGGCCAAGGAGTACCCGGGAGTGGGGCCCGCGCTGGCGTGGGACGCCCGGCTGCCCCTGCCCGAGGGCGGGCGCCTGGAGCGGCGGCTGCGTGTGGCGGTGCGCGACGGGCGCACCGACGGAGCCGCAGAGCTGGCGGCCCTGGCCGAGGCCGCGCGGGGGCTGTCCCTGAGTCCGTGACCCGTGATGCGGGCCGGGTTCCGCGTCAGGACCGGGGGCGGAGCCGAGGTGGGTCCGCGAGCCGAACCGGTGGGCCCGGCCCATGAGGGCCGATGAGACACGGCCCATGAGACATGTCTGTGAGGCACGGTCCATGAGGCACGCCTCGCGGGGGCGGGCTCTGCGGGGGCGGCCCGGGCGCGACGGGCGCAGCACGAAGCAGGCGGGCTCGGGGACCCCCTGATATCAACGTTAGGTCCGCCGTGCGGGGCGGCACCAGTGCCCCGTACGACCTGTGGACAACTCCCCCGAGCACGGGGGCGAGGAAAGGAAGACAACACCCATGCGCGTTCTCGTCACCGGCGGCTCCGGGCGGCTCGGCCGCAGCGTCGTGGCCACCCTGGCCGCACGCGGACACCAGGTGACCTCCGTGGACACCGCCGCGGCCGACCTGCCCGAGGGCGTCGACGCGGTCACCGCCGACCTGCTGGACCCGGCCGCGCTGGAGACGGCCTTCACCCGGGCCCGCCCCGAGGCCGTCGTCCACCTGGCCGGGATCGCCGTGCCCTTCGCCCGCCCCGACGTGGAGACCCTCCAGGTCAACACCGGCCTGGCCTGGGCGGTGCTCTCCGCCGCCGTCGCCCACGGCGCCCACTCGGCGGTGGCCGCCTCCAGCCCCACCGTCTACGGGTACAACACCCCCTCCTGGGCGCCCCGATACCTGCCGCTGGACGAGGCCCACCCGGTCACGCCCTGGCACGCCTACGGGCTGAGCAAGGCGATCATCGAGGACACCGTGCGCGCCCTGGCGCGCACCTCCGCCACCTGCGTCCTGTCGTGCGTGCGCCCGGGCTACGTCGTGGCCCCCGAGGAGTGGGAGGGCGCGCCCACCCAGCTGGGACACACCATGGCCGAGCGGCTGGCCGACCCCGCCCTGGCCGCCACCTCCCTGTTCAACTACGTCGACGCCCGCGACGCCGCCGAGCTGTTCGCGCTGGTCGTCGAGAACCCGGCCAAGGTCAGCGGCGGCCAGGTGTTCAACGCCATGGCCCCCGACCCGCTGTCCGAGGTCCCGGTCGACACCCTGCTGCCCCTGCACCACCCCGGCACCGCCCCGGCGGCTCCGGCCCTGGCCGACGGCCGCGCGGTCTTCTCCTCCGAGGCCGCCCGCACCGCGCTGGGCTGGTCCCCCTCCCGGACCTGGCGCACGCAGCTGCGCACCGAGGAGAGCCGGTCAGCCGCCTCTCGGGGCGGGTCCGGGGCCGGTGGTGCCGGTGCGTCGTCCGAGCGTCCATGAGCTGGTCGAGGGCTCCGCTAGGGTAGGAAAGAGTTTTCCCATGGGCCGAGGCAGGAGAGGGAGCGGCGTGGAGTCCGGTTACGTGACACTGGAACAGGTCGCCGAGCACGCCGGGGTGTCCCTGGCCACGGCGTCCAGGGTGATCAACGGCAGCACACGCCAGGTCAGTCAGCGCCTGCGTGACAAGGTGACCGCCAGCGCGCGCGAGCTCGGCTACCTGGCCAACGCCTCGGCCCAGACCCTGGCCCGCAACAGCAGCGCCCTGGTCGGCCTGCTCGTCCACGACATCTCCGACCCCTACTTCTCCTCGATCGCCGCCGGGGTCACCCGCCACACCGAGGAGCAGGGGCTGGTCCTGGTGCTGGGCACCACCAACCGCTCCGCGCAGAAGGAGGGCCGTATCCTGGCCACGCTGCGCGCGCACCGGGCCCGCGCGGTCGTGCTGGTCGGCTCGCGCTCCACCGACGAGGAGAGCAACCGGCGCCTGTCCGAGGAGATCCGCATGTTCCGCCGCCAGGGCGGGCGGGTGGCGTGCGTGTCCCAGGAGGGCCTGCCCGCGGACACGGTCACCCCCGACAACCACACCGGGGCCTCCGACCTGGCCCGTCGCCTCATCGCCCAGGGGCACCGGGAGTTCGCCATCCTGGCCGGGCCCACCGACCTCCAGACCGCCCGCGAACGCCTGGACGGATTCCACTCCGCGCTCTCGGGCGCGGGCCTGGAACTGGCCCACCACAACGTGGTGCACGGCGCCTTCACCCGCGACGGCGGTTACGAGTCCACCCGCCGCCTGATGGCGGTGGGCACCGACGCCACCTGCCTGTTCGCCGTCAACGACGTCATGGCCACGGGCGCGATGGCCGCGCTGCGCGACCTGGGCCTGCGGGTGCCCACCGACCTGTCGGTGGCCGGGTTCGACGACATCCCCACCCTGCGCGACCTCACCCCCGCCCTGACCACGGTGCGCCTGCCGCTGGAGGAGATGGGCGAACGCGCCGCGGTGCTCGCCCTGGACAGCGAGCCCAGCGCCCAGCCCCGCGTGGTCACGGTGCGCGGCGAGGTCGTCGAGCGCGAGAGCACCGCGCCGCCCACCCGCTGAGCCCCGCGGTCGGCACCGGGCGGCTGCGGTGCCCAACGCCTCGCCGAACGCCCGAGATCAACCGCCGCGCTCCCCGGGCGCGCGGCGCCCCTCAAGAGGGCTGGTGGCGGGCCCAAAACAGAAGGTGAAGCTCCGCCCCAGCCGGTGTCTCACGCCGTTCTGGCCCCGGTGGCGGGCTCAGCGCGGAAGGGGCGCGCCATGGACGCGTCCCCGGAGCGGGGCTGCGGGCTCAGGTGCGGGCCGAGCGGCCCAGGCCCAGGATCAGCACCGCCCCGACCAGGACGTGCATCCCCTCCAGCACCAGCACGACCACCGGCGCGGCGCCGCTGGTGAGCGGCCCGGCCAGGGAGAGCACGAGCACGACGCAGGCGGTGACCGTCCACGCCCGCCGGGGTCGCCGCGCCGTGCGCTCCAGCACCGCGAGCAGCCCCCAGGCCGCCGCGGCGCTGATCAGGCCCGCGAAGGCCACGGACCCCGGCCCCACCGGCCGGGCCTGCCCACCGGGAAAAGCGGTCAGGTCCACGCCCGTCAGCGGCACGGCCAGGGCCCACAGGGCCAGCGGAGCGAGCACCGCGGCGGCCGCGGTGAGCAGCCGCCTCGGGCCGGTGGAGGCGGTGCGGGTGGTGGATGCGGTGGTGGCCATGGGCTTTCCCAACGTCGTCGTCTTCCGGGGCCGCACCGGTGCGGTGTCGGCCCTCGAACGTCCCGCGCCCCACCCTCCCCGGCGCGGCACGGCCGCCGCATCGGCCCCGGGGCGGTCACGGGACCGACCGTGGACGAGGCCGTATCCGACTTTGGTCGGTGTCGGCGCGGGGACGCCCGGAACTACGCTGACCTGCATGCCGAGCCCGATCGACGACGAGACCCGGCCCGCGCGCCGAAGCTCGCCGCGGGCCCTGGCCGCCGTGGTCGTCCTGGTCTGCGTCCAGGTCGCGGCGACGGTCTGGGGCCGCTGGGAGGGCCACAGTGAGCCCTGGACGCGGGAGCTGGACCTGGCCGTCGGGCTCGTGACCTGCCTCCTCTCTCCCGTCCTGCTGCGGTGGCCGGTCACCGGCGCGCTGGGCACGGCCGTCCTGGCCGTCCTCTCCCCCGCCGCCACCCCGGCGGCGGCACTGGGCGTGCTCCAGGTCGCCCACCGGCGCCCCTTCCCGTTGGCCGTCGCGGTGGCCGCCGTCGCGGTCGCCGCGCACGCGGTCCAGGGGCTGTTCCAACCCAGCACCCAGATCTCCTACGCCTGGTGGCTGGCCCTGATCACCATCACCACCGGCGCGCTGGTGGGCTGGGGTGCCCTGGCCCGGGCCCGCCGCGCGCTGGTGATGTCGCTGCGCGAGCGCGCACGCCGGGCCGAGGCCGAACAGAGTCGCCGGGTGGCGGAGGCGCGGATGCTGGAGCGCACCCGCATCGCCCGCGAGATGCACGACGTGCTCGCCCACCGGCTGTCCCTGCTGGCCACCTACGCCGGGGCGCTGGAGTACCGGCCCGACGCCCCGCCCGAGCAGCTCGCCCGCGCCGCCGGGGTCGTGCGCACCGGAGTCCACCAGGCTTTGGAGGAGCTGCGCGAGGTGATCGGCGTGCTGCGCGAGAAGGAGCCCGAGGCGGGCGAGCGCCCGCAGCCGGTCCTGTCCGACGTTCCCCGCTTGGTGGAGGAGGCGCGCGGGGCCGGGGAGCACGTGGAGCTGCGCGACGCGGTGGCCGACCCCGACTTCCTGCCCGCCTCCACCGGCCGCACCGCCTACCGGCTGGTCCAGGAGGGCCTGACCAACGCCCGCAAGCACGCCTCCGGCCAGCCGGTCCGGGTGCGGTTGGAAGGCGGTCCCGGCGAGGGCCTGGTGATCGACCTGCGCAACTCCCTCCCCGGGCCAGCCGGGGAGGCGGCCCCCCTGACACCGGGCAGCGGAACCGGGCTGGTCGGCCTGACCGAGCGGGTGCGCCTGGCCGGGGGGCGGCTGGACCACGAGCGCACACCCGAGGACTTCCATCTGCGCGCCTGGTTACCATGGCCGTCATGAACCGTGCGCCGCGTGTGCTCATCGTCGACGACGACGCCCTCGTCCGCGGCGGTCTGAGCATGATGCTCGACGGGGTCCACGGCATCACCGTGGTCGGCGAGGCCCGAGACGGCGACGAGGTGCTGGCCGCGGCCGACGCCCACCGGCCCGACGTGGTCCTGATGGACCTGCGCATGCCCCGGGTGGACGGCATCACCGCCACCCGCAGGCTGCGAGCGCGCACGCCCCCGCCCGAGGTCGTGGTGCTGACCACCTTCGACACCGACGAGAACATCCTCTACGCGCTGCGCGCCGGGGCCAGCGGCTTCCTGCTCAAGGACACCCCGCCCGCGCGGATCGTGGACGCGGTCCTGCGGGTGGCCGAGGGCGAGCCCATCCTGTCCGCGAGCATCACCCGGCGCCTGATGGACCGCACCGCCGTCCAGGCCGGGTCCCACGAGCGGGCACGCGCGGCGCTGTCCCGGCTCAGTCCTCGCGAGCACGAGGTGGCCCTGGCCGTGGCCCGGGGCCGCACGAACGCGGAGATCGCCGCGCGGCTGTACATGAGCGTGGCCACGGTCAAGGCCCACGTCTCCAACGTCCTGGCCAAGCTCGACCTGGACAACCGCACCCAGATCGCGCTGCTGGCCCACGACGCCGGGCTGACCTGACCCCGACCCTCACCGAACCTCCCGGAGAATACCCTGGCCTTCAGGCCGGGGAGGAATCCGGGCAGGCAGCCCGCACTTTTCCCGTTTCGCCTTACCCATGCTCTCCCTTGGTGTAATTTCTGCCGTATGCGGACGGTGTGCAAGTGCCGGTCCTACCCCAACCCCGAACAAGCGGCCCAGCTGGGCCGCACGTTCGAATGCGTGCGCCTGGTCTGGAACAAGACCCTCGCCGACCGCCACACCGCCTACCACCAGCACGGCCACCACACCTCCTACGAACAGACCGACCAGGCGTTGACCGGGTGGAAGAAAACCCCGGAGTTGGCGTTCCTGTCCCAGGTGTCCTCGGCGCCGTTGCAGCAGATCCTGCGCCACCAACACAGTGCGTTCGTGAATATGAACTGTGCGTGCTCATCGTGCTGCGCGAGGCCCTGCGCCGACGGGAGATCTACGTGGAGGGGCCGGGAAGTGGCGCGACCCCGACACCGACCTGCCCGGCGACTTCGCCGACAACCGGGACGTGTACTACGCCGCGCTGGGCAAGCCGGTGGAGCCGAACACGTTCGTGGACGGGGTGCGCACCCGGATGCGAGCGGCCCCGGACCGGATCGCCCGCTCCCTGGCCGACCTGATCACCCTGGTCGGCGACCTGCACCGCGCCGGGGTGGGCTTCCGCTCCTTGCGCGAAGCCCTGGACACCACCACCCCCCCCGGAGGCAGGCTTGTGTTCCACGTCTTCGCCGCCCTGGCCGAGTTCATCCGCGAACTCATCGTGGAGGGCACCCGCGAGGGCCTGGACGCCGCCCGCGCCGCGGGCAAACGCCTGGGACGGCCCCCGGAGACGACCCCCGAGCAGGTCCGCCACGCCTGGGATCTGATCAGCCGACCCGACAACCCGGTGGCCTCCATCGCCCGCCTGCTCAACGTGTCCCGCTCCATCCTGTACAAGCATGTGCCGGAGCTGTCCGGCGGCCGCCGCACCCGACTCCAGGGGACCACGTGAACAGCGACGACGATCTACGCCTTGCGCACCGCATGGCCGACCTCGCCGCAGAGATCTCTCTGCGGTCTCTGAGCCTTGGTGACCTCCGCCCCCAGAGCAAGCAGGACGGCAGCCCTGTCACCTCAGCCGACCGCCGCATCGAGCAGGAGTTGCGCGCTCTCCTCGACCGGATGCGCCCGCAGGACGCGTTCACGGGCGAGGAGTTCGGTGCCTCGGGCGGCGGTCCGCGGCGGTGGTTCGTCGACGCGATCGACGGCACGCGCAGCTACCTGGCCGGCACACCGGAGTGGGGAACGTTGATCGGACTCACTCACGACGGCAGCGCAAGCCTCGGCCTGGTCTGCGCGCCGGCCCTGCAACGGCGCTGGTGGGCCGTTTCGGGGCGGGGAGCCTGGACCTTAGGTCCAGCAGGGGTTCCGCACCGGGTGAGCGTCACCGGGCAGGACCGCCTGTGCCAGGCGTCGGTCGGGATCTGGCCGTCCCCGCAGCGGATGCCCGAAGGACACCACCGAACGGCCGCCGCCCGGATCGCCGCACAGGTGGCCGACACCGTCCCCGTCCTCGACCCGACCGGAAGGGCGAGTGCGGTGTCCGATCCACCCAAACCCTCCACCGGCTCCGGCACCTGCCATGGCGGTCTTCTCGTCGCCACAGGACAGTTGGATGCCTTTCTGCTGGTCGGAGGGGGGTCTTGGGACGTCGCTCCCCTCGTTGCGATCGTGCGGGAGGCCGGGGGCGCCTTCACCGACCTGGACGGCCGGGACCGATTCGACACCGGTACCGCGCTGTTCAGCAATGCGTGGATCCACGACGAACTCCTGGACGCGGTGCGCACCGCGACATGACACCGGCCATGGCCTCCCTGGACCGGCTCGCCCGCTCCCCGGCTCCCGCCAGGTCCCCTGGGCGCCCGCCCCTGTCTGCCTCACACCCCGGCCTGCTCCGCCACGCGGCGGCGCAGGACCAGCCACCCCGCGCCCGCCCAGGACAGCGCCACGACACCGGCCATGACCAGGCGCGAGGTGAGCAGGTGCTCGGGCGGATAGAGGTTCCCGGTCAGATAGAAGTCGATGAAGCCGTTCTCCATCACCGCCCGCCCGGTGCGCGCCCGCGACCAGTTCTCGATCTCGGTCAAAAAGCACGGCCAGTCGACGATGACGATGCCCAGAGCGTAGGCGGCCACCGCCAGGTGCACCCAGAACATCCGGGGCCAGCGCCAGGACAGCACGCCGCCGAACACGACGAAGGCGAGGAAACCGAAGTGCAGGGCCGCCGCGGCGTGGCCCACGAGGAGGGAGGTCATGTCCCGAACCTAGGACCGGTCCGCCCCGCGTACATCGGTACGCGCACCCGGCCCCGCTGAGTACCCGTACTCATGACGGGGCCGGGACGCCACCGCCACGGGGCGTCCCGGCCCCTTTTCCGGTCGCGACCCGGTGCTAGGGGGAAGCGTCCGCGACCGGTGTGAGCGTGTCGGCGAACACCATGCCGTGGCCGTGGCCGGTGTCGGCGCGCACCCGGCCCCGGTCGAACTCCACCCCGCTGGGGCGGGCCAACGCGCCCAGCGCGGCGAAGGAGGCCCGGTCAATGTCCTCGACCATGGCCACCCGGGGCAGGCACAGCGCCAGCTGCCCCGACAGCTCGGGCAACAGGTGCGGAGCCACCGGCACGCCGCGGCGCGCCATCGACTCCGCGATCCGCAGGAACGGGGTGATGCCGCCCACCCGCACCACGTTGGGCTGGGCGATGTCGCACACCCCCAGCTCCACGGCCCGTTCGAACTCGGTGACCGTGCGCAGGTTCTCACCCACGGCGAACGGCACCCGCGTGCGCTCGCGCAGGCGGGCGTGCGCCTCCAGGTCCTCGGCCGGGAGGGGTTCCTCCACGAAGTGCGGGCCGAACCCCTCCAACGCGTCCAGCGCCCGGACCGCTCCGGGCACGTCCCAGCGCTGGTTGGCGTCCACCATCAGCAGCCGGTCCGGACCCAGCACCTCGCGCACCGCTCCCACCCGCTCGGCGTCCCGGGCAGGGTCGGGCGAGCCGACCTTGATCTTGGCCGCGACGTGCCCGGCCTCCACCCAGCCGCGCACCTGCTCCACCAGGTCGGGCAGGGAGTAGTCCAGGTTCACCCCACTGCCGTAGGCCGGCGCCGACTCCCGGCGCCGACCCACCAGGTCCACCAGGCTCGACTCCGCCGCGCGGGCGCGCAGGTCCCACAGGGCGATGTCCACCCCCGCCAGCGCCATCAGGGTGAGCCCGCTGGTACCCGCCTCGCGCAGATGCCAGCGCAGCTCATCCCACCGGGCCGGGTGGGCCTCGGCGCCCACCAGCGCGGGCCGCAGATCGTCGTTGACCAGCGCGGCCACCGCCCGGGCCCCGATCAGCGGGGTCCACGCGAATCCCGTGCCGACCAGTCCGGAGTCGGTGGCCACCCGCACCACCACGACGTCGTTGCGGTCCACGCCCCCGTCCCAGGGCCGGTGCAGCGGCAGCCGGAAGGCCCGGGCGCCGACCTCGGTGACGCGCACGTTCAGCCCTCCTTGACCAGGGACAGGCCGGTCTCGATCAGCTCGGCCAGCGCGGACTCCTCCTCGGCGGTGGGGTCGGTGAACGGCGCGCGCACCCCGCCCATGTCCACCCCGCGCAGCCGCGCGCCCGCCTTGACCAGCGACACCGCGTACCCCGGAGTCCGGTCGCGCAGCCGCACCAGCGGCTCGAAGAACTCGCGCATCAGGGTGTCGGCCAGCGGGTCGCCGGAGCGGGAGGCGCGGTAGAAGGCGTCGGCCACCTCGGGCACGAACGCGAACGCCGCCGAGGAGTACAGCGGCACGCCCACCGACCGGTAGGCCGCCACGGTCAGCTCCGCCGTGGGCAGGCCGTTGAAGAAGGTGAACTCCTCGCCGCGCAGGGCGCGCACCGCCATCACGATCTGGTGCATCCGCCCCAGGTCGCCCACCCCGTCCTTGATCCCCACCACCCGGGGGATCGCGGCCAGCTCCGCCGCGCTCTGGGGGGTGAACACCATCGATCCGCGCTGGTAGACCACCACCGGGATGTCGGAGGCCGCGACCACCGTGCGCACGTAGTCCACCAGCCCCCGCTGCGGCGCGCCCACCAGGTAGGGCGGCAGCAGCAGGATCGCGTCCGCGCCCAGTTCGCGGGCCGCGCGCGCCTGCTCGATGGCGGTGCCCACGCTGCCGCCCGCACCGGCCACCACCGGCACGCGGCCCGCGGTGACCTGTACCGACCGCCGCACCACCGCGGCGTGCTCGGCGGCCGACAGGGCGTGCACCTCACCGGTGCCGCAGGCCGCGAACACGCCGCCCGCGCCGTGTTCCACGCCCGAGGCGACGTGCTCGGCCAACACGTCCTCGTTCACTTCTCCTTCGGAGTCGAAGGGGGTCAGGGGGAAGAAGAGAATTCCGTCGAAGTTCATGCTCGCTCCTTGAGCTCGGGGGGACCGGGGGCGCGCGTGCGCCCCCGGGGGCCTCACAGGACGTGCTGGACGTGGCGCCGGGCCAGGGTGGCGATGACGTCGTCACCGTCGGCCGACCAGATCCGCTCGTTGAAGATCTCCACCTCGATGTCGCCGTCGTAGCCCGCCGCGTCCACCGCGCGGCGCAGGGCGCGCACGTCGGCGTGGCCGTCGCCGACCATGCCGCGCCCCAGCAGGGTGTCGGCGGGGATCGGCAGCTCCCAGTCACAGGCCTGGAAGGAGGCGATGCGCCCGCCCGCCCCGGCGCGGGCGATCTGCTCCCACACCTGGGGGTCCCACCACACGTGGTAGGCGTCCACCACCACGCCGACGGCGGCCGCGTCGAAGCGTTCGGCCAGGTCCAGGGCCTGACCGAGTGTGGAGAGCACGGCGCGGTCGGCGCAGAACATCGGGTGCAGGGGCTCCAACGCGAGCCGGACCCCGCGCTCCAGGGCGTAGGGCGCCAGCTCGGCGATGCCGTCCGCCACCCGCTCACGGATCCCGACCAGGTCGCGGTCGCCGTCGGGCATGCCACCCACGACCATGACCAGGCAGGGTGCGCCCAGTTCGGCGGCCTCGTCGACGGCGCGCCGGTTGTCCTCCAGCGCCGCGGTCCGGTCCGGGGCGGTGAGGAATCCGCCGCGGCAGTGCGAGGACACGCGCAGCCCGGACCGGCGCAGCAGACCGGCCGCCCTGGCCAGGCCCATCTCGGCGACCGGTTCGCGCCAGGTCCCGATGGCGGGCAGTCCTGCGCGCAGGCAGCCGTCCACGGCCTGGGTCAGGTTCCAGTACTTGACGGTGGCCTGGTTGAGGGAGAGCCGTGCCAGGCGCGGGTCGCCCGGTTCGGGGGTGGGCACCGCGGCGGGCAGCCCGGAGGGCACGTCCACCGCGCCGGGCACGACGGCCGGAACGGTCGCCGCGGCCGGGGCCGTCGTCGGCAGGGGCGCCTGGGCGCCCTCGGGAACCGTGCTCACTGGTCGACTCCTGACACCTGGAGGAGCGCCCGCATGCGTGCCGCGGCCAGGTCCGGGTCGGTCAGGGCCCCGGCGGCGTCGGCCAGGCGCACCACCTGGGCCAGGTGGGGCAGGTCGCGGGCACTGTGCAGCCCGCCCACCATGTGGAAGCCCTTCTGGTGGCCGTTGAGCCAGGCCAGGAAGGCCACCCCGGTCTTGTAGTAGAAGGTGGGCTCGGCGAACAGGTGCCGGGCCAGCGGGACCGTGGGGTCCATCATGGCCCGGTACCGCGCGGTGTCGCCCTCGTCCAGGGCGGCCAGCGCGCGGGCGGCGGCCGGGGCGATGGCGGCGAAGATCCCCAGCAGGGCGTCGGAGTGGCCCTGCTCGTCGCCCAGGATCAGGTCCGGGTAGTTGAAGTCGTCGCCGGTGTACAGGCGCACGCCCTCGGGCAGCAGCCGCCGCAGCCGCACCTCCAGGGAGGCGTCGAGCAGGGAGACCTTGATGCCCTCCACCTTGGCCGCGTGCTCGGCGATCAGGGCCGCCACCGGCTCGATCGCCTCAGCCGGGTCGGTGAAGCCCCAGTACCCGGCCAGGGCCGGGTCGAAGGCGGTGCCCAGCCAGTGCAGGATCACCGGCTGGTCGGCCCGGCGCAGCAGGTCGGCGTAGACCTTGGCGTAGTCGTCGGGCCCCGAGGCGACCGCGGCCAGGGCGCGCGAGGCCATGAGGATGGGGGTGGCACCGGCTCCCTGGACGACGTCGAGCTGCTCACCGTACGCGGTGATAACGCTTTCCAGATCGGCGTGCGAAAGGTCGAGCTGGTCGGTGCCCACCCCGCAGGCCAGGGCGGCGCCGCGCGCGGCGGCCTCCGCCCCCGACCTGCGGATCAGCTCGGCGGTGGCCGCCCAGTCCAGGCCCATGCCGCGCTGGGCGGTGTCCATGGCGTCGGCCACGCCCAGTCCCTGGTCCCACAGGTGGTGGCGGAAGGCCAGGGTGGCCTCCCAGTCCAGGCGGGCCGGGGCGCCGGGGGCGTTGGCCGCCAGGGGGTCGGCGACCACGTGGGCCGCCGCGTAGGCCGTGCGCGAGCGGGCGGGGGGAAGGGGGGACGCGCCGACGGGGGTGCCGCCCAGGGTGTAGGGGGCGGCGGTGCCGTCGGCGGCGGGTAGCAGGAGTGTGCTCATGCGAGGGTGACCTCGTCCAGTTCGATCGTGCGTCCGGTGCGCGCCGACTGGAGTCCGGCCTCGGCCATCTGGAGGCCGCGCGCGCCCGAGAGCAGGTCGTGCGGGAAGGGGGTGTCCAGGACCACGTGGCGCAGGAAGTCCTCCCACTGGGCGCGGAACCCGTTGGGGAACTCGGTGTTGTCGGGCACCGGCTCCCACTGCTCCCGGTAGCGCCCCAGGTCCTCCAGGTCGGGGTTCCAGACCGCCTTGGGCGTGGCCGAGCGGTGCTGGGCGCGGCAGGAGCGCAGCCCCGCCACGGCGCTGCCGTGGGTGCCGTCGACCTGGAACTCCACGAGCTCGTCGCGGGCCACGCGCACGTTCCAGGAGGAGTTGATCTGGGCGATGACGCCGCCGTCCAGCTCGAAGATGCCGTAGGCGGCGTCGTCGGCCGTGGCCTCGTAGGGCCGACCCTCCTCGTCCCAGCGGCGCGGGATGTGGGTGGCCACCTTGGCGGTGACCGCGCGCACCGGGCCGAACAGGTGCTCCAGGACGTAGTGCCAGTGCGGGAACATGTCCAGCACCATGCCGCCGCCCTCCTCGGCGCGGTAGTTCCAGCTGGGGCGCTGGGCGGGCTGCCAGTCGCCCTCGAAGACCCAGTAGCCGAACTCGCCGCGCACCGACAGGACCTGGCCGAAGAAGCCGCTCTCGACCAGCCTGCGCAGTTTGAGCAGGCCGGGCAGGAAGAGCTTGTCCTGGACCACGCCGTTGCGCACGCCCGCGTCGCGGGCCAGCTTGGCCAGCTCCAGGGCGGCGCTGAGCGTGCTGGCGGTGGGCTTCTCGACGTAGACGTGCTTGCCCGCGGCGATGGCCGCGCGCACGGCGGCCTCGCGGGCGTGTGTGATCTGCGAGTCGAAGTAGACCGTGATGTCGTCGTCGGAGAGCACACCGTCCAGGTCGGTGGACCAGCGCTCGATTCCGTGGCGCTCGGCGATCTCGCGCAGCTTGTGCTCGGAGCGTCCGACCAGGACGGGCTCGGGAATGATTCGGGAGCCGTCGGGCAGGCGTACGCCGCCCGCCTCCCGGATGGCCAGGATGGACCGGGTCAGGTGCTGCCTGTACCCCATGCGTCCGGTGACGCCGTTCATGGCGACACCCAGCACGTGATCACCCATGGGTTGTTACCACCTTTCCGTATGAAAGCGCTTTCCAGCCTACGGCAAAACCACCCCCGTGCACCAGAGGGGCCCCGGACCTGCCACGACGTGAAGCGTTACGGCACCGGTCTCCGCGGGACGCTCCCGAGGACCCCAGGGGCGCCTGCCCCGGGGTCCTCGGTGGTTGTCGCGGAAAACCCCACGTCCAGGGCTCGGACCCTGTTGGCTGTTCCGGTGACCAGCGGTGCGGGCCTCGCTCCCTGGGCCGGAGAGACCGCCGCCTCAGCCCGTGACCGCCGCGGCCTCAGGACCGGTCGGGGTCCGACCCGACCCGCGCGGGCGATCGCACCGCACCACCGCGCGTGATGGCCAGGGCGAGCGCGAACGCCGCGAACGCGGCCCCGACCGCCCAGCCGGGAAGCGCTCCGGCGGACGTACCGTGCTCCAGCAGCCGACCGCCCAGGGCCGCCCCGGCCGCCGACCCCAGGTACATGGCGGACATCTGGAAGGCGACGACCGCCATGGCCTGCCGCTGGCGCCCGTGGACGAGCAGGTGCTGGAGAACGGGCACACTCGCCCACCCGGCGGCTCCCCACAGGGCGACCGCGACGACCCACACGGCGGCCTGGTCCAGGAACGACAGAGCGGCCAGCGCCACGGCCAGAACCGCCACGACGGCGGGGAACAGCCGCCGGGCACCCCAGGCGTCCAGGGGTCTGCCGATCAGGGCCGAGGCGGCGACACCGCCGATACCCCACACCCACACCAGCGTGAACGCCAACGGGGCCAGGCCGCGCTCGTCCGCCATGGGGACCAGGTAGGTGTACAGACCCAGGCTCGCCAGCCCGAGCAGGAAGGCCGACGTCACTCCCGCGGCGATTGCCGGGGCCCTGAGCAGGCGCAGGTTCTCACCGACCCGGACCACCGCGATGGACGGGTACGGTGCCCTGCGGAGCAGAATCGCGGCCATGCTGACGGCGCCGATCACCACGACCAGGCCCATGGTCCAGCGCCATCCCGCCCACTGACCGATGAGCATGCCGACCGGTACGCCCGCCACCGTTCCGGTCGACAGTCCGAAGGTCACCAGCGCCATGGCGCGTCCGCGCTCGTGCTCGGCGACCATCGCGGCGGCCGTGGCGGTCGCCACCGCGGTCAGGACCCCCGCGCCGAGCCCGGCCACCACGCGCGAGGCCAGGAACACCGCGATGCCGGGGGCCAGAGCGGTGACCAGGTTGCCGAGGTTGAACAGGGCCAGCGCGACGGCCAGGGCGCGCCTGGTGGAACCGGCGACGAGAGGTCCCGACAGCAGCGGCCCGGCGAACGCGTAGGCGCCGGTGAAGGCGGTGACGCCCAGGCCGACGGCGGCCACCGACACCGTGAGTGAGTCCGCGATCCGGGGCAGGACACCGGCCAGCACGTAGGCGTCGATACCGAGCGAGACGGTGGCGGCCACCAGTGGCCACAACCGGCGGATCACTGGTCCGCTCCCCGCCGCGCGCCCGCGCTGCCGGACTCCCCATCGCGTTCGTCGGCCGACTCGGGCGCGTACCCGGCCAGGACGGTGCTCACCAGGCCGGGGAAGCGGGCGTCCAGGTCCTCGATACGCAGGCTGATCATGCACTTGCGCCCCTCGGCCCGCACGAAGGCGACGCCGGACTCGCGCAGCAGGCTGGTGTGGTGGGTCAGGGTCGACCTGGGCAGGTCGGGCCCCAGGTCGATGCTGTCGACCTCTCCCTCCTCGGCGAGTTTGCGGACCATCTCCAGGCGCAGCGGCTCGCTCAGCGCGAACAGCACGCGCGGCAGCGAGATCTCCCCGGTCTCAGGGTGAACGTAGGTCCGTACCGCTGCCACTGCCATCGCCTCCATGATCGTTCGACTATTGCCGCACAATGATAGTGCGAAAATTCTCGCACAATCAACCGGGGCGCCGCCGTCGACGGCAGCGGACAAGGTCGCGGCACCCCCACCGAACCGGCCGGGAACTGACGCCCAGGCCCTTACCAGCGGCTTCCCGCGCCCCTATGCTGCCGGTCATGCCGGCACACGAGCGGGAACTCACCGCACCCGTCGACCTGTGCGCCCCCGACGGCCGCCTCAACCCCCGAGCCGTGGGCTGGTCCCGCACCCCGCTGCACCGCTGCGCGCTGCCCGGCTGGGGCCGCCGCAAGAAGGGGTCCCGGACCGGCGTGCTCGCGTATTCGAGTAGCGCGTGTTCCTCGTTCAAGGATCACGGTGTGTGATCACTGAGCGGGCCAGAAACTACCGGTGCGGGAGCCTGCAGAACCAGCTGTCTCAGCGCGGCGTGGCGTCCGCCAATCAGGGGCACTCCTGCCTCGGCGAATGCTGGCGAGAAAGCGCGCCTTCTTCTCGCTATTCCCACACGCACCCATGTCACACCATTTCCGTGTGCGGCTTCGGCTGGTGTCGAAGAATGCGGCCCGGCGCATTGGCGGTGCACACGAAGCGATCCTTCCGTCGCGTTCTCCCGCAATGATGCTGATTGCATCGGCGGCAATAGTTCTGAGTGCATCTTCAACAGGAGCAGAACTCAATTGCCACTTCCGAACGCCATCGGACGTCAAGGTTGCCGAGGCCTGACCACGAGTACTGCAGTCATTAAGTACTTGGGCAGCTGAAGGCGGAAGCGGCTCCTGGTTGGCAACTGCGGCAAGAGCTGCATGAATCCGATTCCCGCAGCCCTCGAGCGTGGTCAGGCTGGGGCTGGGCGCAGGAGTCGACCGCGAGCCCATTGACCGCCAATCAGTCCACGAGCCGCAGTGGTACAGGAATGCGATCCACTGCCTTGCCGCAATGTTCCGCCAGAGTCCCCGTGAAGCTAGTCGCCAGCACGTTGCCATAACGGAACCCAGGGAAGGATATAGCAACCATGGAACCACCATAGACGGTTGCCCCCTGAGGTACAAGCATGCTAGAACCAGCATAGATGGTTCCACATCGACTCGGAGGTCTCATGGCATCCTCCAAGGTCAGCGCTGGGTTCGCAGCCTCCAACCGCGGCATCCCAGGACGGAGTGATCGCTACCAGTGCCGCGGAGCTCCCGCCCACCACGCCAGGACCGGAGGTACTGGACAATGCTGGATCTGACGGTGCTGCCGGCCTTTATCGCAGCGATCCTGCTCTTTCTCGTTCCGCCCGGGCCTGATATGGTCTACATGCTTGCAGTGGGACTCGAAGGTGGTCGCCGGGCCACACTGAAAGCCATCCTTGGCATCTGCACAGGCATGAGCATCTACGCCGCCATCGTCGTTGTGGGAGTAGGGGGCATCGCCCAATCTCACCCACTGGTATTTGATGCAATGAGAACGTTCGGCGCCGGGTATCTACTGTGGTTGACATACACGACAATACGCAATGCGCGTCGCACGAGCAGCAAGCACAGCAGTATCAAGGCAGGCAAATGGTACCTGAGGGGCGTGCTCGTCAGCCTGGCAAATCCGAAGCTCATGTTGTTCTTCCTTGCAGTACTCCCACAGTTCACGGGAAATGCGGAGAACTATGCTTTGCAGTTGGCGATGCTCGGTGCAGTCAACGTTCTCATGGAGATGATTATTTATGGAGGCATCGGAGTGCTGGCCGGGTCTTTTCATGCGCGCCTTGCCGGTTCGACAAATGCGGTGACTGTGCTGAACTATACTGCGAGTGCCGTTTATTTCGTGCTGGCGGCGGCGATTATTGCCGAGGTCGTTACTGGCTAAGAGCTCATCTCAAAATCCCTGCGAGATGCCCCTGCGCCCGGCATGATCACGTGCTGCGAGTGATGTGCTGCCCGGTGGGCTCTGGGAGATCGTCCAACCCCTGCTGCCACCGGCCCCGAAGACCGGCCGCCCCCGTGTGGACCAAAGAGCCGTGTTGACCACGGTGCTCTTCGTCCAGGCCTCCGGCTGCTCCTGGGAGAAGGCCGACGGCCTGTTCGGCGTCACCCGCGCCACCGCCCACCGCTGGTTCCACACCTGGACCCAGACGGGCCCGTGGCCCACGATCCACCGCACCCTCCTGGACGAGCTGGGCAGACGCGCCCTGCTGGACTGGTCCCGCGCCACCGTCGACTCCCCGTCGATCCGCGCCAAGCCAGGGGGGAACACGGGGCCAAACCCCACCGGTAGGGGCAAGGCGGCTCCAAGCTCCACCTGCTGTGCGACCACCTGCGCAACCTGCTCGCCGTGGTGCTCGCCCACGGGTCGAACATGGGGTTGACCGCGATGGCCGAGGCCTCCGGGATCTCCTACGACGAACTGGCGTGGACGGGCGAGTGGCACCTGCGCGAGGAGACCTTGCGCGCGGCCAACGCCGCGGTGGTGGACTACCACCACCGGCTGCCGATGACGCGGGTGTGGGGCGCGGGGACCCTGTCCTCCTCCGACGGCCAGCGCTTCCCCACGCAGGGCAAGTCGCTGACCGCCCGCCACCTGTCGCGGTACTTCGTGGACGCGGGCATCTCCCAGTACACGCACGTGTGTGACCAGTACTCCACCTACGGCACCAAGGTCATCGTGCCCACCCACCGCGAGGCCCACTACGTGCTGGACGAGATCCTGGGCAACCAGACCGACCTGCCCATCACCGAGCACGCCACGGACACGCACGGGGTGACGCTGGTCAACTTCGCACTGTTCGACCTGGTCGGGCTCACCCTGTCCCCGCGCATCCGCGACCTGGGCCGCATCGTGCTGCACCGCCTCGAACCCCGGGCCGAGTACACCGACCGCTGCCCCATGGCCGGGCCCTTGTTGACCGGGCACGTCAACACCGACCTGATCCGCACCCACTGGGACGACATGCTGCGGCTGGCGGCCTCGTTCAAGTACGGGCACTCCACCGCCTCGCTGCCGCCGCCCATACGTCCACGTCAGCTGCTGCGCCTACGAGCGCACACGCGGGTGCCGACACGGTCAGTCTGTGGTGAAGCTGGACAGGACCGCGGCCGGGAGGCGGCTGCCTGCCGAGCCGTGGGGAAGGATCTCCGTGATGCGGGCTAGTTCGGCGGCGGAGAGCTGGACGTCGGTGGCGCCGGCATTCTCCTCGATGCGCTTGGTGCTGCGGGTGCCGGGAATGGGCGCGACGTCCTCGCCCTGGGCGAGCAGCCAGGCCAGCGCGAGCTGGGCGGTGGTGACGCCCTTGGTGTCGGCCAGATCCTTGAGCTGTTCGGTGGCGTGCAGGTTGTAGGTGTAGTTCTCGCCCTGCCAACGTTCGTCCCAGCTGCGCATGTCGTCCGCGGCGTACCCGCCGGCGGGCTTGACCTGGCCGGTGAGGAAGCCGCGGCCGAGCGGGGAGTAGGGCACCAGGCCGATGCCGAGTTCCCGCAGAACGGGAAGGATCTCCTCCTCGACCTCCCGCTCGAAGAGCGAGTACTCGTACTGGAGCACGGAGACCGGGGTGACGGCGTGGGCGCGGCGGATGTACTGGGGGCCGACGTTGCTCAGGCCGAAGTACTTCACCTTGCCTTCGGTGATCAGTTCGCCGACCACGCCGGCGACCTCCTCGACCGGAATGTCGGGGTCGGAGATGTGCTGGTAGAAGAGGTCGATGTGGTCGCTCTGCAGGTAGCGCATGCTGTTCTCGGCGACCTTGCGGATGTTTTCCGGGCGGCTGTCGAAGGCGGAGCCGGGCGGCTGGGTGGTCATGTCGAAGCCGAACTTGGTGGCGAGGACCACCTCGTCGCGGAAGTCTTTGACCGCCTTGCCCAGGAGGATCTCGTTGCTGCCGGTACCGGCGCCGTACAGCTCGGCGGTGTCGAAGAAGTCGATCCCGAGTTCGTGGGCGCGGCGGATGGTCGCGATGCCCTCGTCGTCGTTCGAGGCGCCGTAGGCCATGGACATGCCCATGGTCCCCAGGCCGAGCGCCGAGACGCGCAGACCCTGAGAGCCCAGATTGCGGTGCTGCATGAGTTCACTCCCTCAACGGTTCGCCGATTCCACCCAGAGGCCAAACCGAACTGTTCGGTTTGACTCTACGCGTCGATCGCCGTAACGGCAAACCGAACGGTTCGGTGCTCTACCCTGGGGATATGTCTCAGTCTCGCGACTCCAGTCAGAGCGCAGCAGCCGCCGTCGGCGACACCACCCGCGAGCGCATTCTTACCGCTGCCATGGAGGAGTTCGCCCGCCACGGCATCGCAGGCGCCCGTGTGGACCGCATCGCCAAACTCGCCAGAACCAGCAAAGAACGCGTCTACGCCTACTTTCGCGGCAAAGACGCGCTCTACGCCGACGTCGCTGCACGGGAGTACGTCGTCATCGCCGAGGCCACCCAGATGGACCCGTCCGACCTCCCTGGCTACGCGGGCCGCCTGTTCGACTACTTCGTTGCCCGTCCAGACCACCACCGCCTGATCACCTGGGGCCGCCTCGAACTGCCGGGCGCCGCAGCCGTTGCCGACGATCCCACCCAGGCAGCGATCGCCCGCAAAATCGACCAGCTCCGCCAAGTGCAGCAGGCCGGACAGCTCGACCCCGCCTGGGACCCGGCGGACGTCCTCGCCCTGGTGAATCAGATCGCCATGACCTGGGCGTCTCAACCCGAACTCAGCGAGGCCGCCGCCGCACACGCCGTGGACCCCACCACCGCCGCCCGCCGCGCCGCGGTGGTGACCGCTGTCGAGCGGCTCTTCCCGCGAGCGCGCTGAGGTCCCCCGACCTGCGGCAGCCCTGCCCGAACATCCCCCGAACGGCGTCGGCCACCCTTGCCGCTCACCAATGGGCACATCCTGCTGACGAATCAGCGCTCCTGGGGTCCCGGTAGTACTCGGGGTCCGAGTGGGGGGCGGACAAGATAAGCCGGAAAGAGGCAACGGTCGGCTGACCGCGACCACGGCACACCAACCCCGGGGTGACCCACCGCGACGGACGCCCTCGTTCGTGATCGTCCTGCCGCGCTGCCCTCGCCGCCGCTGTCCGGGGATTACCGGTGGTCAAAAACAGGCGATACCAGGACAGAACACGCCGGATCACTGGACCACTCCACACAGTGGACGACCTGCTCGGTTTCGCCGAACACGTCCACAGGCGGTGGTGACGCGAAACGCCCTCCGGGCACATCCCCGGCAGGTGCCGGAGCGGGTCCGCCTCGACTAACTTCGGCAGGATGAGCAACCTGGACACCCATCCCGCCGAGGAGCGCGTCTGCGGCGGAGAGATCGACCCCGCCGTCACCGCCGCGCCCGGCGACACCGAACTCCTCGAACCGCGCGAGGTCCCGCTCGGCGGCCCGCGTGCCATGCTGGTCCGCCGCGCCCTGCCCGGCAGGAACCGCCGCATGGTCGGCGCGTGGTGCTTCGCCGACGTCTACGGACCCACCGGCGTGGCCGACGGCCCCGGCATGCAGGTGCCGCCGCACCCCCACATCGGCCTGCAGACCGTGAGCTGGCTGGTCCAGGGCTCGGTCCACCACCTGGACGGCCTGGGCTCGGACCAGCTGGTCCGCCCCGGCCAGCTCAACCTCATGACCGCCGGGCACGGCATCGCCCACTCCGAGCGCTCCCCCGCCGACGCCCCGCCGCTGCTGCACGGCGCCCAGCTGTGGATCGCCCTGCCCGAGGCCGACCGGGAGGGGCCGGCCCGCTTCGAGCACCACGCCGACCTGCCCGCCTTCGACCTGCCCGGGACGGACGCGCCGGGGGCCAGGGTCACGGTGGTCGCCGGAGAGGTGGACGGCCGCCGCTCCCCCGCCCGCGTGCACACCCCGCTCATGGGCGCCGAGGTCGTACTGGAGCCCGGGGCCCGGGTACGCCTGCCCCTGGAGGCGTCCTTCGAGCACGGCGTCCTGCCGCTGGACGCACCCGTGCGGGTCCTCGGCCACAGCGTCGAGGCCGGTGCGTTGCTCTACGCGGGCGAGGGGCGCACGGAGGTGGAGCTGCGGGCCGAGGAGACCGCGCACGTGCTGGTGATCGGCGGAGAGCCCTTCACCGAGGACCTGCTCATGTGGTGGAACTTCGTCGGCCGCGACCACGACGAGATCGTGCGGGCCCGCCTCGCCTGGGAGAACGAGCGGGAGGGCTCCGGCGAGGGAGGCGTGCGGCGCTTCGCCGCGGTCGCGGCCGACGACGGCGCGGCGCTCCCGGCCCCGGAGCTGCCCAACGCGCGCCTGCGCGCACGCCCGCGCCACCGCGCCTAGGGCCGGGAACGGTCGGCCGGGGCTCGATCCTGCCCGGGGCGCGGCCGGATCCCGCCACCCGCCGGACGACGTCCGCCCGGCAGCCAGCCCTCGGCGGTCACCGCCACGCGCGTACACAAGAGCCCCTGAAGGTTTCCGGTAAGCGCCCCTTGCCGTTTTCGTCCGAGGTGCGAGTCTAGACAAAAGGAACCCAAAGGAGCATCGTGGGGCGACACCGCGGGCAGGCCGCCCGTCCCACGATGCTGACCAGGCCAACTCCTGCTACCGTGCGGATCGCGAACTACGGGATGATTTAGGAGACCTGAACATGGTCCAACAGACTCGCGAGCAGTGGGGATCGCGCGCGGGCTTCCTGATGGCGGCGATCGGCTCCGCCATCGGTCTGGGCAACATCTGGCGATTCCCCTACATCGCCTACGAGAACGGCGGCGGCGCCTTCATGCTGCCCTACCTCATCGCCCTGCTCACCGCCGGTATCCCGCTGCTGATCCTGGAGTACAGCATCGGGCACCGCTACCGCTCCTCCGCACCGCTGTCCTACCGGCGCATCACCCGGCCCGCCGAGGCCATCGGCTGGTGGCAGGTGGCCGTCTGCTTCGTCATCGCGGTCTACTACGCCGTGATCGTGGCCTGGGCCGTCCGGTTCGCCTGGTTCTCCATCGGGCAGCAGTGGGGCGACGACCCCAACGCGTTCTTCTTCGAGGACTTCCTCCAGATGAGCGAGGGGCCCGGCATGGTCTCGGGCTACGTCGCGGGCGTGGCCTGGCCGCTCATCGCTGTGTGGGCCGTGGTGCTGCTCATCCTGGCGCTGGGCGTGCGCAACGGCATCGAGAAGGCCAACAAGGTCTTCATCCCGCTGCTGGTGGTGCTGTTCCTGGTCCTGGTGGTGCAGGCGCTCACCCTGGACGGGGCCGCGGTCGGCCTGAACGCCCTGTTCACCCCCGACTGGGGCGCGATGCTCGACGGCAGCGTCTGGATCGCCGCCTACGGGCAGATCTTCTTCTCGCTGTCCGTGGGCTTCGCCATCATGGTCACCTACGCCTCCTACCTGCGCCGCAAGGCCGACCTGACCGGCTCGGCGATGGTGGCGGGCTTCGCCAACAGCTCCTTCGAGCTGCTCGCGGGCATCGGCGTGTTCGCCGCCCTGGGCTTCATGGCCACCGCGGCGGGCACCGGGGTCGAGGACGTCGCCGCCAACGGCATCGGCCTGGCCTTCGTCGCCTTCCCGCAGATCATCTCGACCCTGCCCATCGGCGGCGCGCTGTTCGGGGTGCTCTTCTTCGGCTCCCTGGTGATCGCGGGCCTGACCTCGCTGGTCAGCATCGTCCAGGTGATCATCTCCGCGGTGCAGGACCGCACCGGACTGGGCCGCGTCCAGACCGTGCTGCTCGTGGGCGGCGCCACCGCGCTGGCCTCGATCCTGCTCTTCCCCACACCCGAGGGCCTGCACTTCCTGGACGTGTTCGACCACTTCATCAACCAGTACGGCATCGCGCTGGCCGGGCTCGTCATGATCGTGGTCTTCGGCTGGATCGCGCGCAAGCTGCCGATGTTCCAGGAGCACACCAACGCGATCTCCTCCATCCGGCTCGGCCTGTGGTGGAAGGTCGTCCTGGGCGTGGTCACCCCGATCCTGCTCGGCTTCATGATGTGGGACAGCCTGCGCACGGAGCTGACGGAGAACTACGCGGGCTACTCGACCGGGTTCCTGCTGGCCGCCGGATGGGGCCTGGCCATCGGGGCGATCGTCTTCGGGATCGTCGTCTCGCTCTTCCCCTGGAAGCGCGCCGACGCCCTGGCACGCCAGGACGCCGACACCGCGGCCACGACCACCACGACCGATGAAGGGAGCCGCTGATGACCACCAGCGCGATCGTCATGATGGCCATCTCCATCGTCCTGGTGTGGGGAGGCCTCATCGCGGCCATCCTCCACCTGCGCCGCCACCCCGAGAAGCCCGAAGAGGGATAGCCGCGCCCGACACACGGGGCGGTGGGCGCCCGACCGGCGCCCACCGCCCCGTCGTCGCTTCCGCGCCCCCGCGGGACGCGGAAGGCCGCCTACCCGGCGGCGAACTCGCGCACGATGCGCTCGCAGAAGGCGGGCAGGTCGTCCGGGTTGCGGCTGGTGGTGATCCCCTGGTCGGTGACCACCTCCTCCTCCACCACGGTCCCGCCCGCGTTGCGGATGTCGGTGCGCAGGCTGGGGTAGGAGGTCACCCTGCGCCCCCGCACCACGTCGGCCTCCACCAGGATCCACGGCCCGTGGCAGATGGCGGCCACGGGCTTGCCCGCGGCCACGAAGCCGCGCACGAACCCCACCGCGTTCTCGTCCGAGCGCAGGTTGTCCGGGTTGACGGTCCCGCCGGGGACCACCAGGGCGTCGTAGTCGTCCACCCCGACCTCGGAGACCACGCGGTCCACGTCGAAGGTGTCCGCCGGTTCGATGTCGCCGTTCATCGCCTGGATCCGTCCGGACTTGAGCGAGACCAGGTCGATGGTGGCGCCCTCCTCGCTCAGAGCCTTGCGCGGTGTGACGAGTTCGACCTGCTCCACCCCGTCCGCCGCCAAAATCGCGACCCGACGGCCGTTGAGCGTGTCGGCCATGACTGCCCCCTCAGCTGGACTCTTCCGGCACCCTCCGTGCCGCGTTGGCGCCCCTACCCGCACAGACCGTCCTCTCACACGCCCCGCCGGGGAGGCGCACACCACGCCCGCGTGCTCAGCCGTGCGACCTCTGGGTGACGGCGATGCACACGAGGACGACGACGGCCGCGGCGGGCGCGGCCGGGGTCAGCGACTCCCCCACCAGCAACACCGCCCATACCAGGGTCAGCAGCGGCTGGGCGAGCTGGAGCTGGCTGGCCCGGGCCACGCCCATGGCGCCCATCCCCCGGTACCAGACCACGAACGCGCCGAACTGCGACACCGCGCCGAGATAGGCCATGCCCACGAGCGCGCGCGGCGCGGCATCCACCGGCTCGGCGGCCAGCGCCCAGAGGGCGGCGGGCACGGTCAGTGGCGCGGCGGCGACCAGGGCCCAGGCGATCACCTGCCAGCCTGGCAGGTGCGCGGCCAACCGGCCGCCCTCGGCGTACCCGGCGGCGCACAGCACCAGGGCTCCCAGCAGGTACAGGTCGGCCAGGCCGGGTGTTCCGCCGCTGCGCACCAGCGCGAACGCGACGACAGCCGCGGCGCCGCACACGGCGGCCGCCCAGAACCGGCGGGAGGGGCGCACCGGGCCTCGGCGCAGGGCGAACACGGCGGTGGTGATCGGCAGCAGTCCGATCACGACAGCGGCGTGGGAGGTGGAGGACGCCTGGAGGGCGAGCGTACTGAGCACCGGGAACGCCACCACACAGCCCAGGGAGACGACGGCGATGCCCCGCCAGTGGACGCGGTCGGGCAGCGGGGCGCGGACCGCCGCGAGGCAGCAGCCCGCCAGCACGGCCGCCAGCGCGCACCGGACCACCGCGGCGCTCCACGGTCCGAATCCCTCCAGGGCCCATGCGGTGGCCGGAAGAGTGAACGAGAACCCGACGACGCCGAGCGCGGCGCACAGTGTCGCACCGAGCGCCGCTACTCCGCGCGGAGCGATAGCGCTATCTTGTGTCTTCATGAAACAGCGTAGCAGTGTGCGAGATCTGACCATTTTCCTGCGCAGGGAGGTCAACCGCTACTCTCCGGGGGAGAAGCTGCCGTCGAGCCGGGCGCTGGTGGAGCGCTACGGCGTGAGCCCGGTGACCGTGTCGCGGGCCGTCGCGGCGCTGGTCGCCGAGGGGCTGGTGGTCACCCGCCCCGGCGCCGGGGCGTTCCGGGCGGGCGGGGGCGCCTTCGAGCGCCCGGTCGGCGACACCTCCTGGCAGGAGGTCGCGCTGAGCGCCGAGACGGCGGCGGCCTCCGGCGAGCCGGCCCCGCGCACCGTGGACGCCTCCGGAGTGCTGGCCACCCTGACCCCGCCCGCCCTGGGAGTCGTCGTGTTCAACGGCGGTTACCTGCACCCCAGCCTCCAGCCCGAGCACGCCATGGGCGCCGCGCTGGCCCGCGCGGGACGGCGGCCGGGCGTCTGGGCGCGGCCGCCCGCGGAAGGGGTGGAGGAACTGCGCGGCTGGTTCGCCCGCCAGATCGGCGGCCCCGTCGGCGCGGCCGACGTGCTGGTCACCGCAGGAGGGCAGAGCGCGCTGACCACCGCGCTGCGCGCGCTGGCTCCCCCGGGGGCTCCCGTACTGGTGGAGTCACCCACCTACCCCGGCCTCCTGGCCATCGCCCGGGCCGCGGGCCTGCGCCCCGTCCCCGTTCCGGTCGACACCGAGGGTGTCCGCACCGACCTGCTGGAACAGGCGTTCGCGGCGACCGGCGCGCGGGTGCTGGTGTGCCAGCCGCTCTTCCACAACCCCACCGGAGCGGTCCTGGCCCCCGGCCGCCGGGGAGAGGTGGTGCGGACCGCGCGCGCGGCGGGCGCGTTCGTGGTGGAGGACGACTTCGCCCGCCACCTGGCGCACGCCGACGCCGCCGCCCCGCCGCCCCCGCTCGCCACCGAGGACCCCGACGGCACCGTGGTGCACGTGCGGTCGCTGACCAAGGCGACCTCGCCCAGTCTGCGGGTGGGGGCGATCGCCGCGCGGGGGCCGGTGACGCGGCGCCTGCGCGCGATCCAGCTGGTCGACAGCTTCTTCGTGGCGCGTCCCCTCCAGGAGGCCGTGCTGGAGCTGGTCGGCTCCCCCGCCTGGGGCCGCCACCTGCGCGCGGTCGCGGAGGGCCTGCGCGAGCGCCGCACGGCCATGGCCGCGGCCCTGGCACGGGAGCTGCCGGAACTGGCGGCGCCGCACCTGCCCGCGGGCGGTCATCACCTGTGGTTGCGGCTGCCCGGTGAGACCGACGAGACCGCGCTCGTGTCAGCGGCACTGCGCGCCGGGGTGGCGGTGGCCCCCGGCCAGGCCTACTTCCCTGCGGAGCCGACCGCCCCGCACCTGCGGCTCAGCTACGGCGGTGCGGCCGGAACCGCCGAGATCACCGAAGGGGTGCGCCGCCTGCGCACCGCGTTCGCCGGTGCCTAACCCAGGGTGTCCTGCGCGCTCTCCCAGACACCGGACGGAACCCGCTCCAGCAGGTCGATCGCCGCGTCGGCGCGCTCCCGGACACGACCGGCCTCCAGCGGCCCGCGCTCCCAGGCCAACAGGTACTGACCGCCGAAGCGGAAGGGGCACACACCCTCCCGCGACAGCAGCCACTCCCGCACCGGCTCTCCCAGGACGGCCGCCGCGAAGGCGCCGTCACCGGTCACGGCGGCGAACCGGTCGTCGAAGGCGGTCCCGCCCGCGTTCCAGGCGCGGACGCCGTCCGTCCTGGGCTGGGGCGCACCGGCGCCGGTGCCCGCCTCCTCCACCTGGAGCAGCGGCACGTCCGCGGGCAGGGCCACCGCCACCACCGTGTACACGTGCGCGACGGTGCGGTGACGCTGCTGGGGGTGGGGCGCGGCGTAGCCGTACTCGTAGGTCAGGACCCGGCGGCCGCGCACCTCGGCGCACAGCACGTGCCTGGCCCGGGCGTTGGACCGCCGTTCCAGGAAGGGAACGCCCTCGAACCGGTCGACCAGCTCGGGCCGCTCCCGGTCGTAGCGCCATCCCTCACGTGAGGCCCAGAGGGCCAGGCCACGGGAGCGGCGGCGTTCGGCGGCCGACCCCGCGACCGTGGCCGCGACCACGCCGACGACCACCAGGGCCGCGATCACCAGAACCAGGACGGTGGTGGTCTCCATGGGGGTCTCCTCGTGCGCGGTGCTGCTCCTGCCCTCTGAGACGCCGCCCACTCCCCGACCGGTTCCGCCGTTCTTGCGGCTTCGCACCGCATCCGGCCCGCTTCTCCCAGCGGCCAGCCCCGGCGGGCTCGGCCCGCCCGCTCCGGCGCACCCGGTCGCGTGCGGGCCCGTCCGCTACGACGCGGCGAAGACCTTGCCCGGGTTGAAGATGCCCCGGGGGTCCAGGGCGTCCTTGACGGCCCGGTGCATGGCGAGCACGTGCGGCCCCATCTCCCGTGCGGCCCCGCGCATCTTCAGCAGACCCACGCCGTGCTCGCCGGTGACCGTGCCGCCCAGGGCGATCGCCTCGTCCACGATCACCTCGAAGGCCTCCTGCGCGCGCTTCTTGGCGTCCTCGTCACCGGCCGGGACGATGAACAGGGGATGCAGGTTGCCGTCACCGGCGTGCGCGATGTTGCCGATGCGGGTGTCGAAGCGCCTGCCGATCGCCTCGATGCGCTCCAGCATCAGCGGCACCTTCGCCTTGGGCAGGCACATGTCCTCGGTCAGCAGCGGGCCGAGCCGCTCCAGCGCCGGGTAGGCCAGGCGGCGGGCCTCGAACAGCGCCTCGGCCTCCTCCTCGTCGGTGGAGCGCACCGCGTAGACCGCGCCCTCGGCCCGGAAGCACGCCAGGATGCGGTCGGCCTCCTCCTCGCCCGCCGCCCCGGGCTGGTCGCTGCGCGCCAGCAGCAGCACCTCGCCCTCGGCGGACAGGCCCATGTTCTTCCAGTCGTCCACCGCCTGGAGGCAGAACCGGTCGATCAGCTCCATCGCCGAGGGCACCACCCCGGCGGCCGATACCGCCGCGACGGCCCGCCCGGCCTCCACCAGCGAGTCGAAGTAACCCACCACGGTGTGCTCGGTGCCGGTGCGCAGCGGCCGCATCCGCAGCGTCACCTCGGTGACCAGACCCAGCGTGCCCTCCGAACCCACCATGAGTCCGCACAGGTCGTAGCCGGTCACGCCCTTGGCGGTGGTCCGGCCCAGCCGCACCACCTCACCCGAGCCCACGACCGCCTCCATGCCCAGCACGTAGTCGCGGGTGACGCCGTACTTGACGCAGCACAGGCCGCCCGCGTTGGTGGCCACGTTGCCGCCGATGGTCGACCAGGGGGCGGAGGCCGGGTCCGGCGGGTACCACAGGCCGTCCCGGGCCACCCGCTCGCGCAGGTCGTTGTTGACCACGCCCGGCTGCACGGTGGCGGTCTGCTGTACGGGGTCGACCTCCAGGACCCGGTTCATCCGCTCGAAGGAGACCACGACCCAGCCGTCCACGGCGTTGGCCGCCCCCGACAGCCCCGTCCCCGCGCCGCGCGCGACCACCGGGACGCCCATCTCCGCGCACACGCCCACCGCGGCCGCCACGTCCTGGGTGTGGCGGGGGCGCACGAGCGCGGCCGGGCGGCCGTGGGGAGCCCACTCGGCCTCGTCGTGGGAGTAGCCCTCGAGGACGGCGGGGTCGGTGACCACCTGCTCCGCGCCGACCGCTGCCGTCAGTCTCCCGGCGATCCCGGACATGGGCACACTCCCTCACCGTTCGCTCGGACGCTCCGCTGCGCCGACGCCGCCAGCACTCTAACCGGACACCGGGCGCCAAAGACACCACCGCCCCCTGGTCGGGGCAGCCCGCGGTGCGCCCCGCCGCGGACACGCTCGGGGTGCCGCGCCGGGGCGCAGGGCTGGCCGACGCGGTCCGGGGCGTGGACACCGTCGTGCACTGCGCGAGCACGCCCGTCGGCGGCGACAACCGAGTCCGCCACCCACCTGATCCGTGCGGTCCACGCGGGGAGTCCTTCCGCGACCCGGCCGGGGCCTACCAGCGCTGGGCGGTGACGGACCCGTGGAAGGTGCCCGTGCGCCTGCCGGACGCCGTCTTCGCCGCCTACCGCGCCGGGGGCCACCCGGCCCCGGAGCGGGCGGCGGGCAAGGCGGCCTTCGCGGAGTTCCCGGACCGGCAATCCCCCGAGTGAACAATCCGTTGAAAACTTAATATTGACAACTAAAGGTTGCGTCTCCCATGCTGGAGGCATGAGCGAGGAACAGCGCGAGGGCGCCTTCACCCCACCCGACCCGCAGAGCGCGCGCCGCCTGCGCACCCACGAGGCGCTGCTGCGCATCACCGAACGGCACGCCACCGGCGAGCACCGCGCGCGCTGGGACGAACTGCGCATGCCCATGGCGCCCCTGGACGCCCTGCGGCGCGTCGCCGACCTGGCCGCGGGCAGCGCCCAGTCCGACCCCGGTGCCCCGGCCGTGGACCAGGACGACCTCACCGCCGCCCTGACCCTGGTGCCCTGGGCGCGCGCCGAGTTCGACCAGCTGGAGGCCGGGCTGTTGCAGATGTCCAAGGGACGCGGCATGACCTGGCAGGAGATCGCCTTCGGCCTCGGGCTGGGCTCGGCCCAGGCCGCCCGCCAGCGCCACGAACGCCTCCTCCAGCGCGGCGGCACCTGAGACTCCCCGCTTCCGAGCACGTGGCGGGGGGGGGGGGGGGGGGGGGGCCCCCCCCCCCACCGCCGAGTCAGCCGAGTACCGGGTAGTTGGACCGCACCACACCCCGCGGGTCGCGCTCGGCCTTGATCCGCCGCAACCGCTCCAGCGCCTTCGCGGAGAACACGTCGACGACCGACTCCCCCGGCACCAGCGAGGTCAGCGGCTTGCGGCCGCTGACACCCGGACCCAGCGACGCCACCAACCCCTCCAGACGCGCCCGGATCCCCGGCGCCATCCGCGGCGTGAACGGCACTCCCAGCGCGTAGAGGTAGTACCGCTCGTCCATCGGCCCGAACGGGGTGTCGGAGGCGTCGGCGAGCGCGCCGCCCAGGTGGCGCACCTGCACCCCCAAGAGCGGGGCGATCGGCTCGGCCAGCAGTGCCCCGACCGTCTGCGGCCCCAGGTCGGCCAGCAGCGCGGCGCGCGACAGGCCCGGCGAGGGATCGGTGGGCTCGGCGGTGACCGATCCCAGTTCGCTCAGCGGCAGTACCGCACGGGTGTCGCGCAGCGGCCTCCCGGCCGCCTCCAGCGGACGCAGCAGCTCACGCGCCCGCTCCGACCCGCCCAGGAAGGTCGTGTCCACCGACACCGTCGGCTCCTGGCCCGGGACGTGGTGCAGGTTCAACCACACCGTCAGCTCCCGCCGCGCGTGCGCGGTGACCTCGGTGTAGGCCGCCAGCACCCGCTCCGCCCGATCGGCGGGCCACACCACGCGCCCGCCGTACAGCCGCGGCGCCGGGTGCAGGGCGAACTCCAGGGCGGTGACCACCGCGAAGTCGCCCCCGCCGCCGCGCAGCGCCCAGAACAGGTCGGGGTCGGACTCCGCGGTCACCCGCGCACGCTCCCCCCGGGCGTCGACCACCTCCAGGGCGGTGACGCCGTCGGCCGCCCACCCGTGGCGGCGGCCGAACCAGCTCAGACCCCCGCCCAGGGTGTACCCGGTCACACCGACCACCGGGGAGCTGCCCGGCAGGCCGGTCAGACCGTGCGCGGCGGCCGCCTCCTGCACACGCCCCCAGGGCACGCCCGCGCCCACACGGGCCACCCGGCGCTCAGCGTCCACACTCACCTCGTCCAGCGCTCCGGTACGCAGCAGCACCGCACCCTTGACGTCACCGGAGGCGCCGTGCCCGGTGGACTGCGCGGCCACCGCCAGCCCCTCCCGGCGGGCGTGGCGTACCAGGGAGGCCACGTCGTCGGCGTCAGCGGCCTCCACCACCGCCGCCACGGGCTGGTCCACGGACAGGCTCCAGGGGCGTCCGGCCAGTTCGAAGCCCTCATCGCCGCCGGCGAGCACACGGCCGCGCAGCAGCGAACGCAGTGCGTTCCAGGTGTTCATGGATCTCCTCGTCGAAACCAGTCACATCGGGCCGCATCCAGACGTCAGCCCGATGAGTCGAAACCACGACGGACGCCGACGAAGGAATGTGACCGATGAACACCGACGAAGTGTGGGCCGCGCTTTTCGAGGAGCACCGCGCGCTGCTGCGCTCGATCGCCCACCGGATGCTCGGATCGGCGAGCGAGGCCGAGGACGCGGTGCAGGAGACGTGGCTGCGGCTGGGCCGCTCCGACGCCCGGAGCATCGACAACCTGACCGGGTGGCTGACCACCGTGGTGGGCCGGGTGTGCCTGGACATGCTGCGCTCACGCGCCTCGCGCCGTGAGGACCCCGTGGGCGAGGACGTGCCCGAACCCTCCACGGCCGTCGCGCAGACCGACCCCGAGCAACAGGTGCTCCTGGCCGACTCGGTGGGGATGGCGCTGCTGGTGGTCCTGGACACCCTCACCCCGGCCGAGCGGCTGGCGTTCGTGCTGCACGACCTGTTCGCACTGCCCTTCGACCAGATCGCGCCCATCCTGGAGCGCACCCCGGCCGCCGCCCGGCAGTTGGCCAGTCGCGCACGGCGTCGGGTGCGCGGCGCGGACGCGGACGGCGTACCCGATCCGGCCCGGCGGTACCGGGTGGTGGAGGCGTTCCTGGCCGCGGCGCGCGGCGGCGACTTCGAGGGTCTGCTGGCGGTACTGGCCCCCGACGTGGTCATCAGCGCCGACGAGTTCGCGGTGATACGGGGCGTGCCCACGGCCACCAGCGGAGCCGAGGCGGTGGCGGGGCAGGCCATCGCCTTCTCGCGCCTGGCCGGGGCTTCGCGCGTGGTGTCCGTGGACGGCCTGCCCGGGTTCGTCTCCCTGCGCGGGGGGCGGCCCTACGCGGCGCTGGCGTTCACCGTCGAAGACGACCGCGTCGTCGGCATCCGCGTGCACGCCGAACCCGAACTGCTGGCCTCACTGGTGTGACGGCGGCCCGGGGCGGTCAGCCCGGCACCGCCCGCAGACCGCCCCGGCCGGACCGCTCCAGCCCCTCCAGCGCGGCCGCGGTGGCCTCGTCGGCGGGCAGGTAGACCACCAACTGCTGGTCCTCGGTGTCCAGGGTCTCGTAGGACAGGCGCAGTTCGCCCGCGCTCGGGTGGGCCAGGCGCTCCACCCCCGTGCGCCGGGGCGCCGACGGCGCGGACCGCATCCGGTCGGTGAACGCGGCGCCGGCCACGATCGACAACTCCTCCACCAGGTGGGCCGTGTACGGGTCCTCACGCGGGGACCAGGCCCTGAGGACGGCCACCCACTCGTCGGCCACCCGGTCCCAGTCCGGGTAGGCCTGCCGGGCCCGGTCGTCGGCGAACAGGAACCAGACCCGGTTGGGCGGCTCCCCCTCCGTGAGCCCGACCGGTCCGGCCAGGCGCTCGTAGGCGTCGGTGTGGGCCACCACGTCGCCGAGCCGGTTCAGCAGCACCACCGGGGTGTGCGCCATCCGCTCCAGCAGAGCCCGCACCGTGGGCCGCACCTCCCGCTCGGGCGGCTGCCCGCCCGGGCACAGCGCACCGGCGCCCGAAGCCTCCTTGGACAGGTTGCGCAGCTGGACGCGCTCGCCCACCGACAGCAGCAGGGCGTCCGCCAGCGCAGTCAGGACCTGCGGTGAGGGGTTGCGGTCCCGTCCCTGCTCCAGCCGGGTCAGGTAGTCCATGCTCACCCCCGACAGGGTGGCCAGCTCGGCCCGCCGCAGCCCGGGGGTGCGGCGACGCGCCCCAACGAGCAGTCCCACCCGGCCCGGAGCCAGCTCCTCCCGGCGGGCGCGCAGGAACGCCCCCAGCTCGTTCTCGCTCATGGGCGGCAGTCTACGGGCGGCGACCCGGGCGGATCCTGGCCCCGGCGGGGCTAGCCTCACCGCGGCCTTCCCACCCGGGTCCGCGCCCCCGAGACTCGGGGCCATGACCTTCACCGCCGACCCGGCACCCAGCCAGAGAACCCCCGACGCCCCGCGCCGACCCGACGCGGCCCCCGCACCGACCGCCGGGGGCGTGCTCTGATGCGCTACCGGCTTCTGGGCCGGACCGGCCTACGCGTCTCGGAGCTGTTCCTGGGCACGATGACCTTCACCGACGCCGACCAGGCACGTCGCATGGTGGACCTGTACGCCGACGCCGGTGGCAACGTCATCGACACCGCCTCGGCCTACGGCGACAGCGAGGAGGTCCTGGGCGGCCTGCTGCGCCGACGCCGGGACCGGTTCGTGCTGGCCACCAAGTACACGCTCACCCGCGACCCCTCCGACCCCAACGCGGGCGGCAGTCACCGCAAGAACCTCACCCTGTCCCTGGAGCGGAGCCTGCGCAGACTGGGCACCGACCACGTCGACCTGCTGTGGGTGCACGTGTGGGACGAGCACACGCCGGTCGAGGAGACCATGCGGGCCCTGGACGACGCCGTGCGCGCGGGCAAGGTCCTGTACACGGGCGCCTCCAACCTGCCCGCGTGGGTCGTGGCACGGGCCAACACGCTGGCCCAGTGGCGCGACTGGACTCCCTTCGCCGGAATCCAGGTGCCCTACAACCTGCTGCGCCGCGACATCGAACGCGAACTGCTGCCGATGTCGGAGGCCCTGGGCATGAGCGTGGCCACCTACGGGGGACTCGCCGCGGGCGTGCTCTCGGGCGGGTACACCCGGCCGGGCGGCGCACCAACCGGCACCAGGGTCGACCCGGCCTCCCTGACCGAACGCGACCACCGGGCGGCCCGCGCGGTGGGCGAGGTCGCCGACGAGCTGGGGGCGAGCCCCTCCCAGGTCGCGATCGCCTGGACCCTGGCGCGCTCGCGCGCGGTGCACCCCATCGTCGGCGCGCGCGACGCCGAACAGCTGGCCGACAACCTGGGCGCGGTGGACGTGGACCTGCCACCGGGGGCACTGGAGCGACTGGACGCCGTGACGGGCTTCGATCCGGGCTACCCCACCGACGACGTCACCGCCTCGCGCCGCTGGATCTCCGGCGAGGCGGACGCCCGGCTGGAGGGGCGCCTGTACCTGCCGCCACACGGATGAGGGAGCCCCGAGAGCCCGGCCGCGTCCGGCCGGTGGCCCCACCCGCCGCCACGGGGTGAGGAGGGCCTTCCCCGCGGCCGTCGCGTGCACGCGGCGGCCGCCTCCTTCCCCGCCCGGTGTTCAGGGGAGAGTAAGGCGGCCGGGCAGCGGGGCCCGCCCGCGCCAGCAAGGGTGACGCGCACCACACCGGTGCGGGCATGGACATCGCGGGGCCGGGGCACAACCGTCGGTGACGAGGCCACCGCCGCGCGGCCTCCCCTCACCCCCGGGTGTGCGCGGCCCGACCCATGGACGGGGCACCATGACCACCACCCTCCGCCGGATCCGCGCCCTGGCCGCCGCCGGTGCCGTGACCGCCCTGCTCGGCGGCTGCGCCGGATCGCAGGAGCAGGACCCCTCCGCCGCCGACGCCTCCCCGCCCGACAACGCGGACGCCGCCTCCCCCTCTCCCACCGCCCCGGCACCGCCCGAGGCCGCCGACGGCACCGACCTGGAGGCCTGCGCCGACGCCGACTGCGAGGTACTGGTGGAGAGCGGCGACGAGTTCGCCATGGACGGCTCCCACGGCGTGGACCGGTTCGTGGTCGACGCCGTCGGCGAGGACGGACTGGACGTCAGCGGCTACGGACCCGGCACCACCCTGTCCGGCCACCTGCCGCCTCCGATCGGCGAGGAGCCGGGGGGCGTGTTCGTCATGAACGGCTTCGAGATCACCCTGGTCGCCGTGACGGACTCCGGCGGTGTGGTGCGCCTCGCGCCCTGAGCGACCCGGACCGGGTTCCTTCGTGTCGGTGGAGGCCCCGGCCCGCATCGCGGAGTGCGGGGAGGGCAAAAGTCGTTGTCCCTCCCCTCCCCGCCCGGTAGAACGGCACCATGACCGAACTCGGAGCCGTCTTCCGCCCCCAACTTCCCCCCGAACGCCTGCGCTCCGTGGCCCGCGCGGCCGACGAGGCCGGACTCGACCAGCTCTGGCTGTGGGAGGACTGCTTCCTGGAGAGCGGCGTCGCCGCCGCCTCCGCCGCCCTGGCCTGGACCGAGAACCTCACCGTGGGCGTGGGCCTGCTCCCCGTCCCCCTGCGCAACGTCGCCCTGACCGCCATGGAGACCGCCACCCTGCACCGGCTCTTCCCCGGCCGCGTGCGCATCGGCGTGGGCCACGGCGTACAGGACTGGATGGCCCAGGTCGGCGCGCGCCCCGACTCCCCGCTCTCCCTCCTGCGCGAGCACCTGGACGCGCTACGCGCCCTGCTGGCCGGGGAGCGGGTCACCTCCCGGGGCCGCTACGTCACCCTCGACGAGGTCGCCCTGGACTACCCGCCCGCCACCCCCGTGCCCGTGCTGGCCGGTGCCCGCGGACCGCGGACCCTGCACCTGAGCGGACAGGCCGCCGACGGCACCATCCTGGACGCCGCGGCGGGCGTTGACGGCGTGCGGCGGGCACGGCAGCTGGTCGACCAGGGACGCCAGGCCGCCGGACGTCCCGGCCGCCACCCCGTGACCGTCTACCTGCTGGCCGCCACCGGCCCCGACGCCGACCGGCGCATGGCCGCCGAACTGCGCGCCGAGGGCCTGACACCGCAGACCGGCGTGACCGGAGACGCCGACCGCATCGCCGAGGCGGTGCGGCACATGGCCGAGGCCGGAGCCGACACCGTGGTCTTGCAGCCCACGGCCGACGAACCCGACCCCGAGGGCTTCGTGCGCTTCACCGCCGAACGGGTCCGCCCGCTCCTGTCCTGAACCGCGCACCGGACGCACCGAACGTCTGCCGAGCCGCGGTCCGCCGCGACCGATCGGCCCCAGGGTTCGCGGGCAGGAACGGCCCGCTGGAAGGAAGAGAACCGATGCTGGACCTGAGCTTCGCGCCCGAACTGCGGTTCCTCCTGCCGTCACGGCACCGGAGCGGAACCGTGCGCGTGGAGGGCGACTCCACCTCCACCCTCGGACACGTCGTCCAGTCGCTGGGCGTACCCCTGACCGAGGTCGGCGCGCTGCGCGTCGACGGCCGCCTCACCCCCGCCTCCCACATCCCCGCCCCGGGTGAGGCCGTGGAGGTCCTGCCCGTGGAGTACCCGCAGCGCCTGCCCTTCGCCGAACCGCGGTTCCTGCTCGACGTGCACCTGGGCGCCCTGGCCCGGCGCCTGCGCCTGCTGGGCCTGGACACCGCCTACGACAACGACCGCGACGACCCCTCCCTGTTCCGCCAGGCCAACGCCGAGGACAGGGTGCTGCTCACCCGCGACCGCGGACTGCTGAGCCGCAGCGGCCTGCGGGCGGGCGGCTACGTGCGCGAGCAGCGGCCCGCCGAGCAGCTGCGCGAGGTACTGGAGCGCTTCGCCCCGCCCCTGCGGCCCTGGACCCGCTGTCCGGCGTGCAACGGCGAACTGGTGCACGCCGCCAAGGAGGAGGTACGCGAGGAGCTGGAGGCGGGCACCCGCGCCACCTACGACGTGTTCGCTCGCTGCTCCGAGTGCGAACGGGTGTACTGGCCCGGTGCCCACCACTCCCGGCTGGCCCAGATCGTGCGCGAGGCCCAGGAGCTGGTGTCCGCGCGCTCCGGCCCGGCCTGACCCGCGCGGGAAGGGCGGGCCGGTCGGGTGCTCAGGGTCTGCGGGTGCGGAACGGGCCGCCCGCGCCGAAGGCGCGCTCGGCGAAGCGTTCGCCGATGCGCCGGTGCGTGGCGGTGTCCGGATGCAGTTCGTCGGGCAGCGGCAGCTCGGCGTTGTCCGCCTCACCGTAGAGTTCGCGGCCGTCGAGGTAGTGCAGGTTCGGGTCCTCGGCCGCGCGCTGGCGGACGATGCGTTCGAGTTCCTCCCGGATGACGGTGAGCGTCAGCTTTCCGGCGGCGCGCTCCCCGGGGTCGCCGGTGGCCCGGAACCGCAGTTCCCCGGAGCTCAGGGAGTCCGGGTCGAAGGCGCACGGGCCGGGGGTGTCCTCGTGGATGGGACACAGGATCGGCGAGACGACCAGCAGCGGTGTGCCGGGGTGCCCCTCCCGAAGGGTGTCGAGGAAGCCGTGCACCGCGGGACCGAAGGCGCGCAGGCGCATCAGGTCGGCGTTGACCAGGTTGATGCCGATCTTGAGGCTGATCAGGTCGGCGGGGGTGTCGCGCATGGCGCGCGCGGTGAACGGGTCGAGCAGGGCGCTGCCGCCCAGACCGAGGTTGACCAGTTCCACACCGCCGAGGGAGGCGGCGAGCGCGGGCCAGATGGTGGTGGGACTGGCGGCGTTGGAGCCGTGGCTGATGGAGCTGCCGTGGTGCAGCCACACCCGGCGCCCCCGGTCGGGCGCGGGTTCGACGGGTGCGTCGGTGCGCAGGGCGACGAGTTCGGTGGTCTCGTTGTGCGGCAGCCAGACCTCGACGTCCTTGACGCGGTCGGGCAGGCCGGTGAAGCGCACGGTGGCCACCGGTCCGGGCCGGTGCTCGGCGGAGCCGGTGGCCATGTCGATGGTCAGGGTGTTGCCGTCGGTCGCACTGGCCTGGTCGACGAGCCGACCGTCCACGAGCAGGTCGTACACGCCGTCCGGGCGGGGCGGGGCGCCCGTGTAGGCGCGCTTGGTGGGCAGCGTGTCGAGTTCGACGGCGGTGGCCCGGGTCCGGAAGGCCAGCCGTACCCCGGAGGGCTGGGACTCGACCATGAGCAGCTGCGGGTCCGAGCACTGGGCCCGGGCCCGTGCGGGCAGCCGGTGCGGCAGCACGCCGTGCTCGGTGCCCTCCAGGTCGAGGGCGCCGCGCAGGAGGTCGGCGGTGAGGGGTGTGGTGGTCCAGTGGTGCTGGGTGTTCATGGTGTCAACCTGGTGGTCGGGGCCGTCGTGAAGTCTGGTGGGTCGGCTGGCGCGCGGCTCGGCGCCGGCGGGAGGGTGTGGGGCCGCGGTCAGGGCGCGGGCCAGTTGCGTAGCAGGGCGTCGAGGGCGTCCAGGGTCCGTGTCCAGGTCTCCTGGGTGTCGGGGGCGCTGTGGCTGAACCCTCCGCCCAGTTCCAGGGTCACGTAGCCGTGGAAGACGCTGCCCAGCAGGCGGACCGCGTGCGTCTGGTCCGGCTCGGGCAGGTCGTAGCCGCGCAGGATCGCCCGCGTCATCTGTGCGTGCCGGACACCGGCGCTGGCGGCGGCCGTCTGCGGGTCGAGTCTGAGCTGGGCCGCGGCGTAGCGGCCCGGATGCTCACGGGCGTAGTCGCGGTAGACGTTGGCCAGGGCGGTCAGGGCGTCCTTGCCCGCCCGTCCGGCCAGGGCCTCGGCGGCCCGGTCGGCGAGTTCCTCCAGCGCGAGCAGGGCGATCTGGGTTCTCAGGTCCTGGGAGTTGCGCAGGTGTGAGTACAGGCTGGCGACCCTGACGTCGAAGCGCCGGGCCAGCTCCGAGACGGTCACCCGCTCGAAGCCGACCTCGTCCGCCAGCTCGGCCCCCGCCTCGGTGAGGCGCTCGGTGGTCAGTCCCGCGCGTGCCATAACCTCTCCCCTCTCTTACAGAACCCACTCTATTTTTCCCTAAAGCCTTTAGGCAAGGGGCTGTGGACATCAGGAAGAAGCGCGTGCGGTGAAGGGAGGAGAGAAGCATGCGTGGACCGTGCCCGGGACGGGGAGGAAACCCCGCCCTTCCCGGCCCGAGTGCCTACAGCCAGCCGTTCTTGCGCAGCCGGTGGTGGACCAGGCCGGAGGCGCCGACCATCACGCCCATGATGAGGGGGTATCCGAACAGCCAGTGCAGTTCGGGCATGTGGTCGAAGTTCATGCCGTAGAACCCGGCGATCATGGTGGGGATCGCGATGACGGCCGCCCAGGAGGAGATCTTGCGGACGTCCTCGTTCTGCTGCTTGCCCAGCAGGGCCAGGTGGGCGGTGAGCGCGCTGGTCAGCAGCTCGTTGTGGTCGTCGACCTGGTCGTCCACCCGCAGCAGGTGGTCCAGGACGTCGCGGAAGTACTCCCGGGTCTCCTCGAACCGCTGGATGCGCCCCTTGGCGATCTCCTCCAGCACCGGGATGAGCGGGCTCTCCGCGCTGCGGAACTCCAACACCTCGCGTTTGAGGTGGTGGATGTCCGCGGTCACGTCCGATCCGCCGGGGCGGAAGACCGCCCGCTCCAGCTCGATGATGTCGGACTCGATCTTGTGCACCACCGTGCCGTAGTGGTCGACGATCTCGTCGCACACGCCGTGGAGCACGGCGGCGGGGCCCACGGCCAGCAGGGTGGGATCGGCCTCCAGACGCCTGCGGACGCGGTCGAGCGGGTTGGCGGCGCCGTGGCGGACACTGACCACGAAGTCCTCGCCGATGAACAGCATCGCCTCGCCGACCTCGACGTCGGAGGTCTCCTCGTGGTAGGCGAGCGTCTTGACCACGGCGAACAGGGTGTCGTCGTAGTGTTCCAGCTTGGGGCGCTGGTGGGCGGTGAGCGCGTCCTCCACGGCCAGGGGATGGAGGGTGAGCTCCTCCTCGATGAGGCCGAACTCCTCCGCGGTGGGCTCGTGGAGTCCGATCCACACGAAGCAGTCGCCCTGTTCGCGGCGGGCCTCGTCGAAGGCGTCGCTGATGTCGCCCTCGATCTCCTGGCGCCTGCCGTCGTGGTAAATCGCCTTGTCTATGATCACGGGCCACCATTATGGGCGCTGTATCCCCTTCTGTACGCCCGCTCCCGTGCGCCGGAGGCCTCCCGGTCGGGGATTGCCACCCCACGCGGCGCTCGCTGGCTTCACTGTTGCGCAGCCGGGGCCGTCCACGTTCTGGACGTCGACCCGCGTCCTCCACGGTGCGGTCAGCACTCGGGGGCGCGGTCCTGACGGCCGCCGCCTCCGTAGCGGCGCGCCAGCCGCGCGAAGGCGTCCTTGAGTTCGGGCGGCCCGACGACCTCGAAGTCGGCGTCGAAGCGGCCGATGGCCGAGGCCAGGCCGACCCACGACCAGGAGCCGAGAACCAGGCGGCAGCGCTCGGGACCCACCTCCTCGACCAGCCCCTCGTGCGCGAAGGGAGCGACCGCGGCGGCGGGCAGGTCGAGGATCACCTCACCGCGGCAGGGCCAGTCGACCGATCCGTCCGAGCCCCGGAACCTGCTGATGAGGAAGGACGCCACATCACCTCCGGGGACCTCCCGCGGGGCGAACCGGGGACCGTTGGGACTGCGCAGCGCGATGCGGTCCACCCGCAGGGTCCGCCAGTCGTCGCGCTCCACGTCCCAGGCCAGGAGGTACCAGCGTCCCGCCCAGGTGACCAGGCGGTGGGGCTGGACCCGGCGCGGGCTCACGGCGGCCTCCTCCCGGGAGGAGGCGGACCGGAAGGCGGGGGTGTAGTCCAGGCGCAGTTCCTCGCGGGCGTGCACGGCGGCGCTGATCTCCGTGAGCACCCCGCCGTCAGCCCGCGCCTGCGAGGCGGCGGGCGGCGCGACCACGGCCACCCGGACCGCGTTGATCCGCTGGCGCAGGCGGGCGGGCATGACCTGTCGAACGGTGTTGAGGGCGCGCGCCGCGGCCTCCCCGATCCCGGCGCCGGTCGCCGTGGCCGCCTGGAGCGCCACCGCCAGCGCTACGGCCTGGTCGTCGTCGAACAGCAGCGGGGGCATCCGCGACCCCGCGTCGAGCCGGTACCCGCCGTCGGGCCCCTTGAAGGTCGTGATCGGGTAGCCGAGTTCGCGCAGACGGTCCACGTCACGGCGGACCGTGCGCGCACTGACGTCCAGCCGGGCGGCCAGGTCCTGACCCGACCAGTCCCGGCGGGTCTGGAGCACGGAGAGCAGCGCCAGCAGACGAGCGGAAGTCTTCATCACCATGGAAACCATCCTGCTGGAAGTAGAGGACACACCCTGGCCCCTACCCCTGCCAATGTGAGACCACAGACGCCGACGGGGGCCGACACAAGCACGGTCATCGCAGGTCACGACCCCACCGGCGGGCACAGGAAGCTCGCCGCCACGGGAGCGGTGACGTACGACCGCCCGCTGGTGGCACGAACCCGTTCGGCGTCCATCCACACACACGACCAGGGAGCCAGCATGTCCGTCACGACCACGACCCACCTGAACCTGCGCGGCGACGCCCGCGCGGCGCTCGACTTCTACCACTCCGTCTTCGGTGGGGACGTCGTCGCCGTCACCTACAAGGACGCGGGCAACGTGACCCACCCGGACGAGGCGGACTGGGTGGTCTGGGGCCAGGTGGTCGCGGACAACGGATTCCGCGTCATGGCCTACGACGTGCCCTCGACGATGCCGTGGAACCAGGGCGAGAACGCCGTCTTCGTCTCCGTGCGCGGTGACAGCGCCGACGAGATCACCGCCTTCTGGGAGAAGCTGACCGTCGGCTCGACCATCGTGCAGCCGCTGGAGCCCTCCCCGTGGGCGCCGCTCTACGGGATGCTCAAGGACCGCTTCGGCGTCGTCTGGGTCCTGGACGTCGCGGCCCCCTACAACGGCTGACCCCGCGTGGAGGGGGTGTGCGCCCGCCCGGCGCACACCCCCTCTCCCGTTTCCCCCGGAGGGTGGGGCAGCGCCACACGGCCCCGGGATTTCGTCGGCGACCGGCGCTGCGGTCGGGAGGTCCTCAGAGTGCCGGTCCGGTGACTTCCTGGGTGCCCAGGACGGCGAGCAGGTCAAGGAGGTCGGCGCTGTCGGTGCCGACCGCGGGGGTGAACCAGAGCAGCCGCTGTCGGCCGTCCTCGCTGAACAGGTGGAGGCAGTTGACCTCGATCAGGCCGAGCGTGGGGTGGATGAGGCGTTTGCGGTCGTCGCGCCGGAACGCCACCTCGTGGTCGGCCCACAGAGCGGCGAATTCGGGGGAGGCGTCGATCAGCGAGCTGATCATCGAGCGGGCTTCGGTGTCCTTGGCGCCTCGTCTGGCGGCGGCTGCCCGCAGGTCGGCGGCGAAGGCCCGGGACTGGCCCTCATGGTCGGCTTCGGGATACATCCGCCGGGCGTCGGGGTCGGTGAACCACCGGTGGATGAAGCTGGCCCGAGCGCCACGAAGGCCGGAGTGGTCCCCGAGCAGCGCCATCGCCAACGGGTTCTGAACGAGGGTGACGTGCAGGTCGGTGATGACCTGTGCGGGTGTCGATGTCAGGCGGATGAGCAGGTCGAGCATGCCGGGGTGGACGTGCGAGGCCGGTCCGCCGTGCGCGGGCACCGGGCGGTCGGCCAGGTGGTAGAGGTAGTCGCGCTCGTCAGCGCTCAGGCGCAGAGCCCTCGCCAGCGCGGCGATCATCTGCTCGGAGGGCTGGGATCCGGCGCCGCGTTCGAGTTCGTTGTAGTAGTCCACCGACGCGCCGGCGAGCTGGGCCACCTCATCGCGACGCAGCCCGGGTACCCGGCGGCGGAGCCCGTGGGGAAGTCCCACGTCAACTGGGCGGATGCGGTCACGCCGCGAGCGCAGGAAAGCCCCCAGCTCGGTGTATTTCACAGAACCCATGCCGTCCATTCTGCGCCCGGCTGGGCCGCCGACACAGGGGATGAGATCCCCTGGTTCCGCCGGTCGGCGCCGTGCACCTTGGAGGACATGACTACGGACCACTCCACGACCACCCCTTCACCGGACATGCGTGTCGCCGTCGTTACCGGCGGATCACGCGGCATCGGTCGGGCGGTCTCCCTCAGACTCGCCCGGGACGGCCTCGCCGTCGTGGTGAACTACGCCCGCGACGCGGCTGCCGCCGAGGAGGTGGTGGCGGCGATCACCGCCACCGGCGGGCGGGCGGTCTCCGCGCAGGCGGATGTGGCGGACGAGCACGCGGTCGCCGAGGTGTTCGACCGGGCGGAGCAGGTGTTCGGCGAGGTGGACGTCGTGGTGAACTGCGCCGGTCGACTCGCTCTGTCGCCCATCGCCGACCTCGACCTGGCGGTGCTCGACGCCGTGCACCGCACCAACATCCGCGGCGCCTTCGTCGTCGCCCAGCAGGCCGCCCGACGACTGCGCGCGGGCGGCTCGTTCGTGGGGTTCTCGACCTCCGTGGTCGGCACCCAGTTCCCTGCCTACGGTGCGTATGCGGCGAGCAAGGCAGCCGTCGAGTCGATCACGCTGATCCTCGCCCGCGAGCTGCGCGGGCAGGACATCACCGTGAACACCGTCGCCCCCGGCCCCACGGCCACGGACCTGTTCCTCGAAGGCAAGACGCCCGAGCAGATCGACCAGCTCGCCAAGGCCCCGCCCCTGGAGCGGCTGGGCACCCCGCAGGACATCGCCCGGGTGGTCGCCTTCCTCACCAGCCCGGCAGGGCACTGGGTGAATGGCCAGGTCCTTCGAGCCAACGGGGGCATGGTGTGACGCCACAGTAGAACTCGGACACATGCTTCCGCATCACGGGAGAACCCATCCAAGGAGGAACACCCATGCCTTTCGCCAACTTCAAGGTCCCCGCGGGCACCATCACCGCCGAGGACAAGAAGAAGATCGTCGAGCGCACCACCGACCTGTACGCGGAGATCTACGGTGAGCGGGCCCGGCCCACCACCGTCGTGCTGGTCGAGGAGGTCGCCGACGGCGGCTGGGGCGTCGCCGGCAGCGTCCTGACCGCCGCCATGCTCAACGGCGACGCCTGACCTCCGTCCTGTGCGGGGCCCGGACGTCGCGGCCCCCTACAACGGCTGACCCCGCATGGAGGGGGTGTGGGGCCGGCCCGCCCCCCCCCCCCCCCCCCCCCCCCCCCCCCCCCCCCCCCGCCCGGCCCCCCCCCCCGGCGGGCGGCCCGCCGC
>NZ_ML703350.1:431462-499071 GCF_008638355.1 Nocardiopsis deserti
CATGGAGGGGGTGTGCGCCGGGCCGGACACCCGCCCGGCGCACACCCCCTCCCCCCGTTCCCGTCCGGGCAAGAAGCTCGGCGCGGTCCGCCGAAGCGTCGACCAGCGCCTCCTTCTCCTTTGCCCCGGTCGACGGGGCAGACCTCGCTCAGATGGAGTTCAATCGCCGCGCATGGCTTCCTGGGTGTCCTTGACCATCCCGTCCAGGGTCTGGCGTGCGCGGGCCAGTTCCTCCGCCTGGGCGTCGATGCGCTCGAGTTCGGAGACGAGCTGGCGCAGGACCTGCGGCGGGCAGCGCTCCCCGTTGGTCTTGATGTACGGCAGGAGCGCGGCGATGGTCTTGCTGTTCATCCCCACAGCGAAGAACTGCCGGATCAACACCACACGACTCACGGCGTCCTCGCCGTAGTGGCGCTGCCCGCTGGCGCTGCGCTCACTGGAGAGCATGCCCTGCTTCTCGTAGTAGCGCAGGGAACGCACGCTGGCCCCGGTCTGCTCGGCCAGTTCCCCGATCCGCACGGGCGGCCTCCGTCCGATTTGCCCCTGACACCGATGTCAGGTCCTAGTGTAGCGGCGCGTCCACCACGAACCACCAGGGTGTGGTCGCGCGGTGTGCGCGCAAGTGGACTCTGCCCGGAAGGAACCGTTGTGCCCGACAGTCCCCGCTTCTTCACCGACATCGTGCGCTCCCGGCGCTCGGTCCGGGGCTTCCTCCCCGATCCGGTACCCGCGGCCGACATCCGTGCGGTGCTGGAGGACGCCCAGAGGGCACCCTCCAACTGCAACACCCAACCCTGGCAGGTACACGTCGTCTCGGGCGCGCACCGCGACGTCCTGAGTGCCGCACTGCTGCAAGCGGACAGGGACGGCCGGTTCTCCTCCGACTTCAGCTTCGACTACGCCGACTTCGGCGACGGCCTCTACCTCCAGCGCGCACAGGAGCAGGGCGCGGCCTACTACCAGTCGCTGGGCGTGGAGCGCTCCGACACACGGGGACGCCGCGAGGCCGCTCTGCGCAACCTGGAGTTCTTCGACGCCCCCCACGTGGCACTGCTGTTCATGCCCCGGTTCGGCGACGGCGTGCGCGTGGCCGGTGACGTGGGCATGTACGCGCAGACCTTCCTGCTCGCGCTGGAGGCACGCGGTCTGGCGGGCATCCCGCAGACCATGCTGGGCTCCTACGCCGACGTCGTGCGTGAGTCCTTGGGCGTCGAGCCGCAGATGAAGCTGCTGTTCGGCATCTCCTTCGGCCTGGCCGACCCCGAGGGGCCCGCGAGCGAGTACCGCATGGGGCGGGCACCGCTGGCCGAGAGCGTCGTGCTGCACGACACTCCCGGAGTCCTGGACGGGGCGCGTTAGAGACCAGCGAGAGCTTCCCACGGACACCCGTCACCGCCCGGGACACCGGCCTGACCGGCTACAGGAGGGCAACCCGCTCCATCGTGAACCCGAAGGGCGCGTGCGGGGGCAGGAAGGATGGTGCGAAACCACAGCCGTTCAGGAGCCGACGGCGATCTCCTTCATGAGACGACCGTAGCCCCGGCGGAGTCGGGCCTTCCTGCACGGCCGCCTCCGGCATCCTTGACAGAGTGCTCCTGGCAGACCCAGATCCGGGGCCTCCGCCGGTTCCGCGGCGAAGGCCCCGGGCCGTGAGCCGTCAGAAGGTGCGCTCGGCCACCTTCACCCGTCGGCTCCCCTCCAGGGCGGCGCGCAGCTCCTCAGCCGACACCGGAGCGGCGGGGGCCTGCATCATCTGCTCGGCCGGCACGTCGGGATCGGCGAGGTAGATCCGGGTGTAGGCATCCGATTCGGGTTCGAAACGCCAGCTCTGGGCCGGGGTTCCGGCGTCGACGGTGTCGAAGCCGAGCCGGTCGATCAGCTCGGCCGCCCGGGCCTTGGCGCCGGGGTCCTCACCGGCGATGGGCAGGGCACTGCGGTCACCGGCCCCTGCGGGGCGGGCGAGCTGGGGGATGTGGTGGGCCATGATGTTGTTGAAGGCCTTGACCAGCAGGGCGCCGGGCAGGAGCCGCTGGGCGAGTTCGGTCATGGTCACCTCCTCGGAGTCCAGTTCGGCGATGCGACCGTCGCGGAAGGGGTAGTAGTTGCCGGTGTCCAGCACCGTCCGCCCCCGCAGCACCCCCTCAGGCAGGGAGCCGTAGGCGGTCAGCGGGATGCTGAGCACCGTCGCCTCCCCGGCACGGGCGGCCTCCTCCACAGTGGCGGCGCTCGCACGGGGCCCCAGCTCCTCGACCAGACCGGCCAGGCTCCGCGGGCCGCGTGAGTTGGCGATCACCACGTCGATGTCCGCCGCGACCGCCAGCCGCGCGACCGCGGTCCCGATGTTCCCGCTTCCGATGACTCCCAGAGTAGGCATCGCCGTTCCCTCTTCCTTGTGGTGGTCGCCCGGCGTCCGTGCGCACGTGGGCGCACGGACTACCGCACGGATTACCCGGCCACGTTAGGACCTGACATCGGTGTCAGGGGCAAATCGCTGCGTGTGAGGCGTGTTCGAGGCCCGTCGGGAGGCCGTGCACGGCACCGCCCCGGTGTGCGGTGAGGCCGTGCGCGCGCAGGCGGCCGAACGCCTGCGCCGAGCGAACGCGTAGCGCTCGTGCGTCGCCACCGCGGCGGCCAGGCACATGGCCCGGGAACCGACCGGGGCGGTGCGGGTCAGGCGGGGGACCTGGACCGCCTTGAAGGCGCGGGGCCTCTCCTCGTCGGGGTTTTCCTGTTCAGGCCCTGGTGAGGCGCCGTAGTGCGGCGCGGGCGGGTGATCCCCAGGTGGCGTGGCCTCCCAGGCGCCCACGAACGCCGGCCTCGCCGACGAGGAGACCGCCCAGGGCGCACAGCACGGCCCATCCGCGGGCCCGGCGCAGGGTCGCGGCGTCCGGAGTCGGCTGGTAGGCGCGGTAGAAGTGCTTGACGGCGCCGTCCGGCAGCAGGATCCAGGCGGCGGCCAGGTCGCAGGCCGGGTCGCCCGCGGACAGGTCGCCGAAGTCGATCACGCCGCACAGGGTGCCGTCCGCGGTCAGGACGTTGGCCGGGTGCAGGTCGCCGTGCAGCCACAGCGCGGGTCCCTGCCATGCGGGTGCGGCGACGGCGTTCTTCCAGATCGCACGGACCGCGTCCGGATCCTCGACCAGCCCCTGTCCGGTGGCCGAGGCGAACTGCTCGCGGAACTGCTCGGCGCAGGCGGTGAGGGGGCCGCCCTTGCGGTTGTCGGGGGCGTTGTCGGGGGCGGGCTGGTGCAGGGCCGTCAGGAAGGCGGCCAGGTCCTCGGCCGCCCGCGTGGCGTTCGTGGCGGGGGCGCGGTCGGCGGGCGTGCCCGGCACCCAGGTGGTGACGATCCAGGGCCTCTCGAACCGTGGGCTGGGCATGCCCAGCCGCAACGGGACCGGGACCGGCAGGGGAAGGCGCGGGGCGAGGGTGGGCATCCAGGGGAGCTCGCCGCGCATCAGCGCGTTGGTGGAGCGCGATGACCAGGGCAGCCGGACGGCGAGGTCGTCGCCCAGCCGCCACATCTGGTTGCCCCAGCCCCGCGCCCCCGAGTGCAGGGGGCGGTCGGCGAGGTCGGGGTGCTGTTCGAGCAGCAGGCTTCGGACCAGCTCCGCGGTGAGGCCGATGGGGGGATGCGCCATGGGAGGCAACAGTAGTCCACAGGCCCGGCCGCTCCCGCTGACGGGGGCGAACGCGCCCTAAGGCGTGACCGGGACGCGCCCATGCGCCCCGGACCCCTGCGTTCGCCCCCGGGCGGACTGTGCTCGGCGCACCCGCCTCGCAGCCCTCCTAATAACGTTTCGTTGGTTACGTTAATAACAAACGTAAAGCAACATCGCACACGTAATGTGGACCCAAGGACCCCCGCATCCTCACCTCCGATAAGTGAACCTTATAAGGTGTTACTACATGTGTTGCTACAAAGAGGACGGGGGAGCCCGGAGTTTCGTTGGCGCTGGCGTCAGGGAGCCCTGATCAGAGCCCGAAAACACGATGGGTACAGCCAGAGCTGTACTGTCTTCGCGCGCTGTTCCGAAGACGCCTTCCCGCCCGGCCGGATCACCGCGCCCTTGATGGTCGTGCAGGGGGCCAACGACGCCCGTGTGGTCAAGGCCGAGTTCGACAACATCGTCGCGTCGCGTCGCTGCGCGAGCGCGGCGTGGACGTGGAGTACCTGCCCAAGGAGGACGAGGGACACGGGTTCGTCAACCCGGAGAACCCGCTCGACCTCCACCGCGCGGCCGAGCGCTTCCTCGCCCGCCACCTCGGCGGACGCCAGCGCCAGGGCTGAGACCGGCGGCCCGGGAGGGGCCGCGGCCGGGCGGGAACCGCGCCCGTGGCCCGCCTCCGGTCCCGAGTACGCGCCCACGTGACCCCTCGCGCGGGAGAGGCGGGAAGCGCGGGCCCGCCGCGCCCGTCCCGACGGACGATCAGGGCTGCTGGTCGGCCTCCAGGTCCGCCATCGCCGCGCGGGAGAGGCGGTTGAGGACGTCGAGCTGGGCGGGGTTGTACAACTCGTTCAGCGCTGTGGCGAACGCCTGCGCGGCCTTGTGCCGGTCGATGGCCGTCGTGGTCTGGGTGATGCGCAGCTCGGGGCGGTCGGACAGGAGGTCGCGGGAGGCGTGCCACAGCCGTTCGGTGAGTTCGCGCCGGGTCCGCTCGTCGGCGTCGGCGGGCAGGTCGTTGAACTCCTCGTCGGAGGCACCGGAGCCGTAGGCCCGCACCAGCTCTGTGAAGGCCCGCTGCGTCTGCGGCGTGAACAGGCGCGTCATGACCGCGGTCAGCGAACGGTCGGCCTCGGTCATGGCGATCCCGGCGGTGGCCAGGGCCACGTCGGGCGGCAGTTCGGTCGGCCCGGACCCGCGCAGGGCCAGGGCCAGCTCCTCGCGCATCCGCCGCAGGCGTTCGATGGCCTGGGCGAGTTCGTCGTCCAGGGCCCTCAGCTCCTGCTCGGGGTAGGCGTCGGCCTCGCCCATCTGGGCGATCTGCACCAGGGAGAACCCCAGGTCCGAGAGCCGTTTGACGCGCATGACCCGCACCAGGTGTTCGACCCTGTAGTGCTTGTAGCCGTTGGCGCCGCGCTCGGGTTCGGCCAGCAGACCGACGTCGTGGTAGTGCCGCACCGTGCGCAGGGTCGTTCCGGCCAACTCGGCCAGTTGACGGGTGCTCCACGCCATGACGGCCCCCTCCTCGACGCTCGTGCTCCGGTGACCGTTGCCCCACCAGGAACGCTAGTGCACGAAACCACGTCTGCGCGGCGCGTTCCGGCCCCGGCCCGAGGGCACGGGTAAGGACGCGCACCACCCCGACGCCTTCGGAGGACCCGCCCCCGCCTCGGAGGGGTCTTGCCCGGTGCTGTGGCAGGATCCCTCCCATGTCCGTACGCGAACTCGTGGTCCTGGGCACCTCCAGCGCGGTGCCCACCCGTCGCCGCAACCACAACGGCTACTTCCTGCGGTGGGACACCCACGGCGTCCTGTTCGACCCCGGCGAGGGAACCCAGCGCCAGATGCGCCTGGCGGGTCTGGCCGCCACCGACATCACCCGCATCTGCGTCACCCACTTCCACGGCGACCACTGCCTGGGCCTGCCCGGCACCATCCAGCGCATCGCCCGCGACCGGGTGCCCCACACCGTGCGCGTGTCCTACCCCGCCGACGGCCAGCACTACTGGCAGCGGTTGCGCCATGCCACCGCCTTCCACGACACCGACGTCGTACTGCCCCAACCGGTCGGCGGCACCGGTTCCTGCCCGCTGGGCGAGCCGGACCTGCGCGTCACCGCGCTGCCGCTGCGCCACTCGACCACCGCCTACGGCTACCGTCTGGCCGAACCGGACGGCTGGCGGATGCTGCCCGACCGGCTGGACGCCCACGGTGTGCGCGGCCCCATGGTCGGCGAACTCCAGCGCCGGGGGTCGGTCACCACCGCCGAGGGGCGCCGCGTGGAGCTGGCCGACTGCGCGCGGCCGCGCCGGGGCCAGGTCATGGCGTTCGTGATGGACACCGCCGAGTGCGAGGAGGCGGTCGAACTCGCGCGCGGAGCCGACATGCTGGTGATCGAGTCGACCTACCTGGACACCGAGGAGCACCTGGCCAGCGCCTACGGCCACCTGACCGCCCGCCAGGCCGGACGGGTCGCCGCGCGGGCCGGGGCGCGCACCCTGGTGCTCACCCACATCTCCGAACGCTACGAGGAGCACGACGACGCCCGCTTCCTCGCCGAGGCCGCCGCCGAGTTCGACGGGCCCCTCACACTGGCCCAGGACCTGCAACGCCTGCCGGTGCCGCCCCGCGACTCCTGAGCCGGGCGCGGTGGGATAGGGTTTCGGGGCACTGAACCGCACAACCGAGGGGGTGAGAACGATCACCGCTGTCGCAGGAGGGGCGTTCCCACCGCGAGGAGACACACTCGCGTCGTAGCCGGAGCGCCCGACAGTTCGTCGAAAGGCTCTCGTGGCATCCCCACTGTCCCCGGTTTCCCCTGCTCTGGTCGCGCGTCTGCGCGGAGCGGGCTGCGTCTTCGCCGAGCAGGAGGCGAGCCTGATCGCCTCCACCGCGCGCACCCCCCAGGAACAGGATCTGATGGTCCGGCGCCGCTGTGCCGGTCTGCCCCTCGAACACGTCCTGGGCTGGGCCCGGTTCTGCGGGCTGCGCGTGCGCGTGGACGAGGGCGTGTTCGTGCCCCGTCCCCGCACCGAGTTCCTGGCCCGCCAAGCCGCCGCCCTGCTCACCCCCGGCGCCCTGGTCGTCGACCTGTGCTGCGGTTCGGGGGCCCTGGGCGCGGCCTTGGTCCACACCCGCGCCGACATCACCCTGCACGCCGCCGACATCGACGCCGCCAGCGTGGCCTGCGCCCGGCGCAACCTGCCCGGGTGCGAGGTGCACCGGGGCGACCTGTACGCCGCCCTGCCCCCGGACCTGTGCGGCCGCGTCCAGGTGCTGGTCGCCAACGTGCCCTACGTCCCCACCGACCGGATCGCGCTGCTGCCCGCGGAGGCGCGCGTGCACGAGGACCGGCGCGCCCTGGACGGGGGCCCGGACGGGCTGGACCTGCTGCGCCGCGTCGCGGCCCGGGCCGGTCGGTGGCTGGCGCCGGGCGGTCGGGTACTGGTGGAGGTGGGTCAGGAGCAGGTTCCCGCGGCGCGGGAGGCCTTCGTCCGGGGCGGTCTGACCTGTGAGGTGGCCTCCTGCCCGGAGTGGGAGGCCACCGTGGTGACGGGCACCCGCTGACCGGGCGGTCGTCGGGCGGGGAGCGGGTCGGGTCGTTCGAGCGGTCCTGTCCGGGCGCGGACCTCAGGCGTCCTGGTCCGGGGGCTGCTCGGACATCCGGTCGCGCACCTGGGTCAGGGTCTCGATCAGCCTGTCCAGGTAGGGGCGGTCCCCGCTGTCGTCATGCAGGTGCAGGGTCACGCCGGGCGCCACGTCGACCAGGGCCAGGGCCAGGAGTTCGGGGTGGTCCCGGCGCCAGAACACCTTGACGTCGTCGGCGTTGGGCTGGCTTATGGAGAGCTGGACGGTGGTGGTGATCGAGGTGGTGCTCACGGAGTTCCTCCTGGAGGCGACGGGATGACTGCGTTCGGGTACGGCGGCGCGCGGCCTCACGGTGCCCGCTCGTGAGGCTTCTTCGGCGGAGCGCGCCCGCAGGCGTCGCGGCGGTGGTTTCTCGCCGCTGGTGCGGGCTGGACGCGCCGTTCCCTCGGACCCGGCGTCCACGGGCGCGGCCTCGTTTCCTACCTACCCGCGGGTGGGGGCGCCGGCCCCTTTTCCGGCGTACCGGTTCTCCTGATCCGACCCGGGGCCCTCGCACTGTGCGCGGAGGACCCCGGGGAGCGCCCGGGCGGCCGATACCTGCCGGGAGTCCTGGCGGCGCCGACCGGTGAGGGCGACACCGCACCGGCCGCGCGCCATGTTTCGGTCGCCACCGCACCGTGCGCGGCCCATCCTGGAGGTATGCACTCTCCCGACGCCGTCCGCCTGGCGGCCCTGGCCTCCCTGCTGGCCGACCCCACCCGCGCCGGGGTGTGCCTGGCGCTTCTGGACGGGCGCGCCTGGACCGCCGGGGAGCTGGCCCGCCACACCGGGGTGGGCGCCTCCACCGTCAGCGAGCACCTGACCCGGCTGGTCGAGGGTGGTCTGCTCGCCCAGGAACGCCAGGGCCGCCATCGCTACGTGCGCCTGGCCGACGAGGCGGTGGCGCACCTGGTGGAGGCCCTGGCCTCTCACGTGGTCCCGGATCCGGCTCTGGCCCAGCGCCCGCGCACCCTGCGCACCGTGCACGCCGACCGGGCCCTGGCCCGGGCGCGCACCTGCTACGACCACCTGGCCGGACGGCTGGGCTGCGCCGTCACCGAGGCCATGACGCAGCGGGGCCTCCTGACCCAGGACACCGGGTTCGCGCTCACCGAGGCAGGAGTGGCCTGGTTCGCCGAGCAGCGGATACCGCTGGCGCGCGGGGGCAGGCGCCCGCTGGTGCGTTCCTGCCTGGACTGGACCGAACGCCTCCCGCACCTGGCCGGAACGGCCGGGGCGGCGCTGTGCCGCCACGCGCTGGAGGCGGGTTGGTGCGCGCGCGTGGGCTCGGGCCGGGCACTGCGGATCACTGAGCTGGGTGAGCGGGCCTGGCGCGAACTCCTGGGTGTGGAGGCCGCGGCACTTTTCTGAGCGCCGCGGCGGCGGGCCCCGAAGGGCTCGGCGCCGGTTCCCGTACTCGACGGTGTTCCCGTCCCAGCCGCGGTCGGGGCCGTGCCCGCCGATGCGGGGCTCAGCGCGCCCCGGCGGGCGCGGCCCCCGCTCCGGTGCGCGACGGCCCCCTGTGGCGAAAGGCCGGACACCGCACCCGGCGGGGTGTCCCGCTCAGCCGGGGAGGGCGGCCCCGTCCAGCAGGGTGCGGGCGCGCCGTTCCACGTCCTGGACCTGCTGTGTGCACGCCCCCGCCGACCACGGCTCCCCCGAGGCCAGGGCGTGGGAGGCGCGCAGCGCCACCAGGCTGCGCGCCAGGCGCTGGCGCGCGGCCGCGTCGGCGCCCGCGCACTCCCGCACCCGGGCGAGCTCGTGCTCGCACGCGGCCAGGGCCTCGCGCAGGTGGTCCCCTGCGCGGTGGTTGGAAACGGCCGCGCACACCAGGAGCCCGACCGCGGCGCCCAGCACGGTGGCCCACAGCCTCTCGGCCGCCAGTCCGTCCGCGCCCGGGTCGGCGTGGGCCAGTCCCGACAGGGCCAGCGTGAGCGGGGTGACGAACACGATGGCGTAGGAGTAGTTGGTGGTCACCACCAGTTCGGCCGCCATCTGGCACGCCACCACCAGCGCGATGACGCCCAGCGGTGAGTAGTCCAGGGAGAAGAGGGCTGCGGCCAGCACCACGCCCACGACCGTGCCCGTGCCGCGTTGCAGGGTGCGGTGCCAGGTGGTGGTGACGTTGACCGCCTGGAGGACCGATCCGGCCGAGACGGCCGCCCAGTAGCCGTGTCCCATACCCAGCGCCCAGGCCAGGGCCCCGGCCAGCAGGCAGGCGAGCACGATGCGCACCACCGACACCGGGGTGGGCGAGGGGGCGCGCAGTGCGGCGCGCAGGAGCTCGCCCGTCCCGGGTGCGGGCGTGTGGTGACGGCGCAGGTGTGCGGCGGTCCGGGCCAGGGCGGCGTGTTCGTCGGCGCCGACCAGGGGTTCGACGGCGCGTTCGGTGCGCAGGCGGCGGGCCAGTTCGCTCATCTCGGCGGCGGCGCGTGCGTCGGTGACTCGCTCGCCGGTGCCGGTGAGCAGGGTTTCGGCGCGGGCGGTGAGGACCTCCAGTCCCTGGCGGGCCGGGGTGTGGCCGGGGCAGGACAGCAGGACGTGCCAGGCGTGTTGGAGGGCGGTCTCGGCCCCGGTCCGGGTCGCTGGCGCGGGGTGGCGCAGGTGGCGGGCGAGCGCGTGCAGGGCGCGGGCGACGGCCAGGCGTTCGGGGGCGGTGGGGTGGACCAGGGCGCCGACCACGGCCAGCGTCCAGCACAGGGCGGCTGCGGTCGCGGTGGTGGCCACCACCACCGGCAGTGAGGACAGGGTCTGGGGGGTGTAGGCGGCCACCCCCGCGGCGAAGACGAACATCAGCCCGGCCGGGGCGCCGAAGTCCAGGGCGTCGGAGAGGTACCTGGCCCCTCCGGCGACCAGGGCCACGACCGTGATGGCGGCCAGGGGGTGGGGGAGCACGGCCGAGGCCAGCGCGCCCAGGGCCACGGCCAGGGTCAGGGTCGCGCCGACCACGGCCAGGAGCCGGGCGCGGCGGGCGTAGGTGTCGTCGCGCGCGTACAGGGCGGTGAAGCAGCCCATGGCGGCGTAGGGGCCAGGTCGATGCGTCCGGTGGCGTGCAGCACCAGCAGGGGCAGGGCCACGCACACTCCGGCGCGCAGTGCGGTGACGGCGATGTTGCCGCGCACGGGCCTGGGCGCGAAGGCCCCGCGGGTGGTGAGGGTGCGGCGTAGCGCACCCCATAGACGATAAAAGTAATTCACAAGTAAACTATCTTAGGATGTTCTGCGGACCGCACGAACCCCGCAAGGGGAGAGACCGCCCACTTCCGCCCGGTACCCCGCCCACGGGCACACCCGCCCGAACCCGGTGACCGGCCCCGCCGCACACGCGAAGGACACCATGAGCGACGCCGTCTCCCGCTTCCTCCACAGCTGGTCGCGCCTGCGCCCCGACCTGGATCTGACCAGCATGGCCGCCATGGGCCGCGTCCTTCGCCTGGCCGCCCTGATGAACAACGTCACCGAGGACGGACTCGCCGACGCCGAGGTCACGCGCCCCGAGTTCGAGGTCCTGGCCGCCCTGCGCCGCTCCCCCCACGGACTGCGCCCCCGCCAGCTCACCCGCGAGACCATCTCCTCGGGCGCCGCCACCACCAAACGCCTCACCCGGCTGGAGGCCGCCGGGCTCATCACCCGCACCCCCCTCGAACGCGACCGCCGCGAGGTCCAGGTCCGCCTCACCGAACGCGGACAGGCCCTGGCCGACACCCTCTTCGCTGGGCAGCTCGACCGCGAGGCCGACCTCCTGCGGCCCCTGACCGGCGATGAACGCGCCCAGCTGGCCGACCTGCTCTCCCGCGTCCTGGCCCCCATCGACCGCGCCTGAGCCCCGCGCCGACAGGAGGCGGTCCCAGCCGGGAACCGCGGGCACACCCCGCCGGGGCCGTGCGGGGACGGCCGCCCACCGCGACCAGCGCACGCGCCAGGGCCGTGAACGCCCCACCGCCACCCCGCACGACCCCGGCCGCGCACGCGGAACCCCGCCGAAAACACCCGCTCGTCCACGGCGAACCCGGCCCCGGCCGCGTCCTGATCGGCATGGAGGGACCGGTGTTCTTCGACATGGAGCGGAAGGCACGTCCTCACGCCCGGCACCGCCGAGCACGGCCTCCACGTCGCCCCGGCCACCACCGCCTGACACACTCGGTGCCCATGGACGACACCATCACCGACCTGTGGAGCACCGACACCGTCTGGCTCAACACCGCCCAGTACGGCATCCCGCCCCGGCCAGCCCACCAGGCCCTGGCCGACGCCGTGCACTCCTGGCACACCGCCACCGGAGACCCCGCGGCCTGGGGGCGCGAACTCGAACAGGCCCGAGTCAACCTCGCCGCCCTGGTGGGCGCGCCCGCCGACGACCTCACCCTGGGCGCCAGCACCGCCCAGATCGCCGGGACCCTCGCCGCCAGCCTGCCCGACGGCGCCCGCGTCCTGGTCCCCGAAGGGGACTTCGCCTCGATCGTCTTCCCCTGGCACGCCCAGGCCGACCGCGGCGTCACCGTGGAGGCCGTCCCCCTGGACCGCCTGGCCCAGGCCGTGGACGCGCGCACGCACCTGGTCGCCTTCAGTCCGGTGCAGTCCGCGGACGGGCGTTTGGCCCCCACCGGCGACATCGTCGCGGCCGCCCGCGCCCACGGCGCCCTGGTCGTGGCCGACGCCACCCAGGCCGCCGGGTGGACGCCCCTGGACGCCACCGTCTTCGACGCCCTGATCGCCTCCGCCTACAAGTGGCTCATGGCCCCGCGCGGCCTGGCCCTGGCCTACCTGTCCCCCGCCCTGCGCGCACGGCTGCGCCCCAACAACGCCGGTCCGGCCGCCGCCCGCGACACGGCCTCGGCCATGTACGCCACCCGGATGGACCTGGCGCCGACCGCGCGCGCCTTCGACACCTCACCCAACTGGTTCGCCGCCGTGGCGGCCGCCGCCTCCAGCCGGGTCCTGCTGGAGGCGGGCCTGGAGAGGGTGCGCGCGCACAACACCGCCCTGACCGACCACTTCCGCGCCGTGCTGGGGCAGGAGCCCGCGCACTCGGCCATCACCAGCGTCGACCTGCCCGGCGCCTCCGAGCGCCTGTCCCGGGCCGGGGTGGTGACCACCGAGCGCGGGGGACGCACCCGCCTGTCCTTCCACCTGTACAACACCCTCGACGACGCCGAGCGCGCCGCCAAGGCCCTGCTCCAGCCCTAGCAGGGCAGGCGCGCCCCGGCGAGTGTGCCTTCGAGCACGCACCCCGCCGTCCCACCGTCGCGGTCCGCCGTTCTCTCTGGCATGGGAGGGCGGGCCGCGGCGCGCACGGCCCTCGCGGCGTCAGAAGCCCGCCACACGGGCGTCCTGGTCGCGGTTCAAGACCCAGGTCACCTACATGGCTGAGGTGGACGAACAGCTGATCGGCATCTATCGCGGTGCGAGGGCGGCGGAGCGGGCCTCGGCCCCGGCCTGCCTGGAGTTCCTGGACGCGCAGCCGCAGCACCTCCAGGGCCCGGGTCGCACCGCACCCGGATCCCAGCGAGATCACCGCGATGGCCGCGGGCGTGATCGTCGGGGGCATCCTGCAACTCATGGCAGTCGCCGACACTCCCTGACCAGCGGGGAGGGGGGCGCACCATACCCCGCCGACCACGACCTGCGCCACCGCCCGCCCGGCCGCGGCCGTCCCGGCCCGTCAGGCCCCCGTCGGCGGTGCGCTCATCGCCGCGGCCAGGAACGTGACCGCCCAGCGCCGGGCGGCCTCGCCCACTTCCGGGGACGGGCAGTCCGGGGTGGGCCGCTGGTGGACCTCGACACGGTCCACGGCCGTCACGGCGAGGACACCCCGCATCCGGAACCACAGCTCCTCCGGGGAGAGGCCGGGCAGTGCGCGCGCGAAGGCGGCCAGGTAGCGCTCGCGGACCGTGTCCTGACCCGCACCGGCCCAGCTGCGCACCTCCTCGGCCGGGTCGCTGAGGATCATCACGATCAGCCGGGAGCGGCGGGCGCCGCCCTCGTCGCCGGCCGGCATCCCGTCGAACAGCGGCCCCGCGAACGCCTCCACCAACTCGGTGACCCCGGGGTCCGCGGTCTCGGCGAGTAGCCGGTCGAGCCCGGCGCACTGCGCGGCGTTGATGGGCTCGACCACCCGGCGGGCGACCGCGGACATGAGTTCCGCCTTCGACCCGAAGTGGTACCCGACGGCGGCCAGGTTCGCTCTGGCGAGGTCGGTGATCGCGCGGACCGAGGTGCCGCGGTAGCCGCGCTCGGCGAAGAGGCGCTCGGCCGCGTCGAGGATCTGGGTGCGGGTGTCAGGTGGTGCCATGCCTGCGTACACTACAGACATCTGATTCAAACGAACGTATGATTTAAACGAACGTACGAAAAAGGTGGTCATGAGGATACTCGTGTACGGTGCCGGGGTCCTCGGCAGCGTGTTCGCAGCCCGCCTGCATGAGGCCGGGCACGACGTCGCCCTCCTCGCCCGGGGCGGGCGCCTGGCCGCCCTGCGCCAACACGGCGTGCAGCTCGCCGAGGAGGACGGCCGGGCCGTCCGGCGGGTGCCGGTTCCGGTGGTCGAACGGCCGGACGGCGGGTACGACCTGACCGCAGTCCTGGTCCGGGCCCACCAGGTGGACGCGGTGCTGGAGTCGCTCGCCGGCCTCGACGGCGACGTGCTGTTCCTGCACAACTGGGCGGGCGGCCCGGAGCCGCTGGGCGCGGTGATCGGGCACGAACGGGTGCTGCTCGGCTTCGGCACGGCCGGCGGCACGATGGACGGCGACGTGGTCCGCTACCGCGCGCCCAGTTTCCTCACCCGCCGGGTCGCGACGCCGATCGGCGAGCCCGACGGCCGTACCACCCCGCGGCTCGAACGCATCGTGCGGACGTTTCGCACCTCCGGGATCAACGCCAGGATCGAGCCGAGGATGGACGCCTGGCTCACGACGCACGCCGCGTTCGGGGTACCGCTCGGGCAGGCGGTGCACACGGCGGGCGGCCCGGTGGCGCTGTCCCAGGACCCGGGCGCGGTCCGCGCCATGCTGCGCCTCATGCGGCGGAGCCTGACCACCCTGCCCGCGTCACCGGTGCCCCGCGGGCTGGCCGCGCTGCACACCCTGCCGGAAGGCCTGCTCGTGGCCGCGCTGCGGCGCTTCCTGCGGAGCCCGACGGCCGTGCACAGCGGACTCAGCAACACCTCGCCCGCAGAGGCGGCCGAACTCGCGCGGCTGGCCGAGCAGCTCGGCGCCCGTACGCGGGCCCGGTAGGCGACAGACGGCCGCGCCCCCGCCGCGCGCCGGGCCGTGTGCGCCGCCCCGGCAACGCTGCCGGGGGCGGCCGGGGGCGGCCGCGGGAGGCCTCCCGACGAAGTCGATGCGGCCTTCCCGGAGGCCGGTCCGCACGTTGGCACCCCGTGCCGCGCTCCACGGGACACCCTGTGACCATGACCGCACGACCCCGACCTCCCGGGCGGACCGGGAGGGGGCGCGGACTGTCGGAGGGACCGGCCAAGGTGGCGGTGGACGCCTCCGCCGCACCCGGGCGGACGCCCCACCACCGACCCCGACACGAGGGAGACCCCCATGCCCGGGCGCCTCACCCCGGCCCGCTTCGTCGACCTCTACGACCTGGGCGCCAGACCGCACATCCTCGCCTACCGCACCTCCGTCGGCGACCGGCGGCGCCGGGAATGGCTGATCGGCGCCGGACTCCTCGCCCCGTGCGATCCCCCCAGCCGCGGCTACGCCTTCCGCGTCACGGAGGCGGGTCTGGCCGCGCTGCGCGAGCACCTGGACTACCTGGAGGAGCGCGAGTCCCAGGGGCTGCCGCACCGCTCCGGGAACGAGTACGGCATCCAGCGCGGGGTCCTGGCCTCCCGTGCCGGGTTGGACGCGGCCCTGGCGCGGCGCGCACGGGGCGAGGCCGCGCCCGCGGAGACGGAGGGCAGGCAGTGGTGGGGCGGGCAGGGGACACCGGCGTGGGAGGGCTCGCCCCCCGAGGTGCTCCGGGCGGTGGCCGTGTTGCAGGCGGCCGGGCACGCACCCATGGACTGGACGGCGGTGGGGGAGCCCAGGGGCTTCTACGTGGAGCCGCGCGGGCGGCTCCTGTACGTGTACCACGGCCGGGCCCGACGCTCACAGCGGGAGGACGGGGGGTGGTTCACCGCTCAGGTCGGCGCCTACGCGGACGCGCTGCGCGCCGCCGGGTGGCAGGTGGACGCGGACACGGGCCGGTGCGCGCACGTGCGGGTGCCCGGCTCCGGCCGAGGGTGAGCCCGGACCGGACCGGAAACGCCCTTCGACTCCCGGGCCTCCACCTGCCCGCTGGCCAGACCATTGCCGCTTTCCGGCGTACCTGGTCCGCCCCCAGGGCGGGCGACCCCGCCTGCTGGGGCTGCCTCCCGCGCGGGTCGGGGCGGGCGAGAAAGCGGTGGTCGCCTCCCAGCACCGCCACCCGCTCCGACTCCTCCGTCCCCTGGCGCACCGTGAGCACCCTGCGCTTCGTGGGGGTCGACCACCTGGACCTGCTGCTGGAGCGGTCCGGACTGCGGGCCGTCGAACGGTTCGGGAACTGGGACCGCTCGCCCCTGACCGCGTCCAGCCCCGAGATCATCACCCTGGCCCGAGCCCGCTGAGCGCGCGTCCCACGCCCCGGCCCCCGACGTACACGGGGTCCGGGGCGTCGGCGTGTGGGGTGCCCCACACCGCCTTGACGCGCCCAAGGCCGTCAATAAACTTGAGTCCATCAGCATCAAGCCGAGGTTTTTCGGGGGTTCTTCCATGCTTCTCACCCGTACCATCCCCTTCGACGTCACCGCCTCCGCCGCTTCCGCCCCGCGCAACGCCGCCATGGACGCGGTGCGCACCCAGGACGCGCTCCTGGTCCGGATCGACCTGCCGGGCGTGCCCGCCGACGGCATCGACCTGGAGGTGGAGGGGTCGGTGCTCACCGTCCGCGCCCAGCGCCCTGAGCGGCCCGAGGAGGGCCGCGTCCTGGTCGGCGAGCGGCCCACCGGGGCCCTCACCCGCCGCCTGCGCCTGGGCCAGGACCTGGACACCGAGCACATCGAGGCCGACCACACCGACGGCGTCCTGACCCTGCGCGTGCCGGTCGCGGCCAAGGCCCAGCCGCGCAAGATCCTCCTGGGCCAGGGCGGCGCCACCGCCTGACCCGGCAGGCCGAACGGGGGGTGTGAGGACCACGGGGGACCTCACACCCCCCGTTTTTCGTGCGCGCCCGCCCCGGGGCTTGTCCTGGGGCGGGCGCTGTGCCATCCTCAGAATTGGGCGAACGACCAATACGTTCGCCCAAGACAGACGCCCAAGGCAACCGACCAAGAAGCGGAACGCACATGGCACCACGCGGCGAGGACGTCAAAGGCCGCCTGATCCGGGCAGCGGCCGAACTCATCGGCGAACGCGGCTGGTCAGCGGTCAGCACCCGCACACTCGCCGAACGCGCGGGCGTGGGCCCCGGCCTGGTCCACTACCACTTCCCCTCCCTCCAGGCCCTGCTCACCCAGGCCGCCACCCAGGCCATCACCGCCATCGTCGAGGAGGCCGCCCACCTGCTGGGCCCCACCACCACACCCGAACAGGGACTCGCGCTGATCCTGCGCGACCTGGACCGCTACCCCGGCGACGACCCCGCCTCCCACCTGGTCACCGAGACCTACCTGGCCGCCACCCGCGACCCCGCTCTACGCGAGGCCATCACCTGCGTCCTGGACCTGATGCGCCGCCACCTGACCGCATGGCTCACCCACGCCGACGTCCCCCAACCCCGCCAGACCGCCACCGTCCTGGCCGCGACCCTGGACGGCATCCTGCTGCACCGCGCACTCGCCCCGGACCTGACCTCCACCGAGGTCGAACCCGTCCTGCGCCGCCTGCTCACCCACCCCACCCCAGGAGCACACCCATGAGAGCGATCGTCTGCGGAGCCGGAATCGCCGGACTGGCCGCGGCCCACCGCCTGCACACCCACGGCTGGCAGGTCACCATCCTCGAACAGGCACCCGGCCCCCGCACCCAGGGCTACATGATCGACTTCTTCGGCCCCGGCTACCAGGCCGCCGAACTCATGGGCCTGCTGCCCCGCCTGCGCGAACTCGGCTACGACATCGACCACGCCACCTTCGTCGACCGCGAGGGCACACCCCGCGCCAGGCTGGGCATCCAACAGTTCTCCCACCTGGGCGTGGTCTCCCTCATGCGCCCCGACCTCGAACGCGCCCTGCGCGAAACCCTGCCCCCCGACGTGCGGGTGCGCTACGACGCGGCCCTGAGCCGCGTCCAGGACCACGGCGACACCGTCGAGGTCACCCTCACCGACGGCCACACCCTGACCGGCGACCTGCTCGTGGGCGCCGACGGCATCCACTCCACCGTGCGCGCCCAGGTCTTCGGCTCCGCAACCGACCACCTGCGCTACCTGGGCTTCCACACCGCCGCCTTCGTCTTCACCGACCCCGACATCCACGCCCGGGTCGACGGCGGCTTCTACCTCACCGACACCATCGGCGCACAGATGGGCCTGTACGGGCTGCGCGACGGCCGCGTGGCCGCCTTCACCGTGCACCGCAGCCCCACCCCCGACCGGCCCGCCGACCCGCGCGCCGAACTGCGCCGCACCCACGCCGACCTGGGCTGGCTGGTCCCCCGCGCCCTCCAGCACTGCCCCGACCCCGAACACGTCTACTACGACCAGGTCTCCCAGAGCGTGGTGCCCCGCTGGAGCCGGGGGCGCACCGTCCTGCTCGGCGACGCCTGCGGCGCGGTCTCCCTGCTCGCGGGCCAGGGCGCCTCCCTGGCGGTGGGCGGCGCGTTCGTCCTGGCCGAACACCTGGCCTCGGCCCCCACCATCGAGGAGGGGCTGGGCCGCTACGAGCAGCAGTGGCGCCCCGAGGTCGAACAGCGCCAGCGCGCCGCCCGCCGCACCGCCCGCTGGTTCCTGCCCCCCACCCGCGCCCAACTGCTCCTGCGCCGCCTCGCCCTGCGCCTGACCGGCCTGCCGGGGGCGAGTCGCCTGCTGGCCGGGGCGCTCACCGGCAAGCCCACCCCCGCCGTCCGCGAACACACCTCCCTGACCACCCGCGGCTGAACCGCACCGGGGACCCGCGATCCCCCTGTCCCCACCGCGACCTCTGACGCGGCGACGGGTCCGCGCCCACCGGGGAGACCACTCCTCCCCCGGGCCGACCGCAGGGGCCCGCCCCCGCACAGGCGTTGATGCGGGACGCGAGCACACAGGCGGCCGGGACCCGTCCCGACACGGCCCCGGTCCTGTCCGAGAGGAGCGTTGGAGCCGTGCCCCACGGCCGACCGAACGCGGCCGCGACCCCGACGCGAGGCCGAGGGGCCGACAACGCGGCCACGCGGCACAGGCCGCCGACGAGAGGAACGAAGCCAGTGAAGCCCAACGATCCCCGCTGTTCCCTGTGCGGACGGCAGTACGACGCCGAGTTCATGACGGGACTGCCCTGCCGCGTGTTCAGCCACGAGGACGTCGTGACTCCGGGGTGCCCGGCCCAGCAGCACATGATCGCGGACATGGAGGCCACAGCGTCCCGAAGAGCCGCCCCGGCGGCGGGGGGATGCCTCATGCTCATCCTGGTGCTGCCGACGCTGCTGGCCACCCTGCTCGTGTGAACCGTGGCGTGCCCGCACTGGGGGGAGAGCGGCCTGCACCCGCTCACCCGGGCTCGACCACCCGCCGCTCCAGGTCCACCCACCCCACGAAACCCGACGGCGACGTGCACAGCACCCGCCCGCCCGGGTTCAACCGACCCTCGCGCGCGTACCAGGCGGCCAACTCCCGCTCGGCGGCCCCGTCCCCGCCGTCCGCCGCCACCAGCAACCGCGCCACCTCGTCGAACACACCGTCATCCTCCGCCTCCATGGCCTCCCAGGTGTCCCACAGCAACACCTCCTCGCCCTGGCGGTGCGCCAACTCCAGCAACACGTAGGCACGCACGAACCCCGCACCCCGCCACGGCAGGTCCGGGTGCACCCCGTAGCGGTCGACGTCCACCCGCCCCTGACGGTGGGCCAGCCACACCTGCGCCGCACTGGCGAAGACCGCGCCCCGCGCCTCAGGCGCACGCGCGATGTCCATGACGTCCACCGGCCACGGCTGCGCCGGATCCAACTGGGTGTCCGCCCACACCCACCGCCCGCCGTCCCAGTACTCGCTCACCACGTGGTCGGTCCAGAACCCGTCGTTCAGGTAGGAGGCGAACCCCACCCGGGTGCGCGCCGCCACCCCCCGCTCCCGCAGCGCCGCCACCGTCACCAGCGCGAAGTCACGACAGCACCCCACCAGCGGTTGCGCCCGGGCCCGCGTCCACGGGCCCGGGCAGCGGGCCTGGTCGGTGGCCAGCATCGCCTCCACCCACCGGTGGTCGATCTCCGCCAGCCGCGCCCCGGTGAAGTCGGGCCTCCCGCCGCTGCGGTAGTGGACCACCACCCCGCGCAGCACCCGCCCCAGCCCGGCCACGTCCCCCGGCAGGTCCGCCAGCGCCCGCGCATACCCGCCCGGATCGCTGTAAGGGGTGTGCGCCACCCACCGCTCCACGCCCGCGCCCGCCGTACTCATCCGCGTCCCGCCTCTCTCATCGGCCGCGCCACCAGCGCGAACACCGCGTCCTCGGCCACCTCGTCCCAGGAGGCCTCATACACCTCACGCAACGGCCCCACCGCGTGCGCACCGCACTGGAGCATCCACCGCTCCACCGCCCGGTAGGCGCCCATGATCCGCGGATAGAAGCAGTCCCCGCGCGCCACCTCGCACACCGCGCGCACGTGGGCGGCCTCCACACGGATCACCGTCTCCCCCTCGGGTTCGGCGTGTCCGGTGAAGGGCACCGCCACCTCGATCGGCGCGGGCCCGTCCGGGGTCACCGCACCGTGGTAGAGCACCCAGAACCCGGGGCCGGGGCGCGCCCCCTGCCCCACCAGGTGGCGGCGCAGCGCCTGCGCACGCGCGTGGAAGGTCGCCACCAGGTTCTGCTGGTCGGTGCGGGCCCTGACCGCCGCCACCTTGACCGCCGCCACGCGTTCGCGGCGCACCCGCCACACCGGCTCCGGCCCCCGCTCGACCACCCCGCCCCAGGACAGGCGCAGCTCGGCCAGGGCCGCGCGCCGCGAACGCAGCGCCTCCTCCTGGGCCCGCCACCACGCCTCGGCCCGCTCCAGGGCCTGCCCGCGCTCCTGCGCCATCACCTCGGCCACCACCGCCAGGGGCATGTCCATCTGGCACAGCAGACGAATGCGCCGGGCCCGCTCCACCTGCGCACCGAGGTAGAGGCGCTGCCCGCCCGCGCCCACCCGGTGGGGCACCAGCAGACCCGAACGCTCGTACAACCGCAGCGCCTTGGGGGAGAGCCCGCTCGCACGGGCGAACTCCCCCCGCGAAAGCCCCTCGGGGGGCTGTGGGGTGCTCATGGGACCCGAGTGTGGCCCCTGCCCCAAGGGCACCGTCAACACCCGGGCGCGGCCGGCCCCCGCCTCAGGCGGCCCCGCGGCGGGGCATGACCAGGACCACCAGCCCGAACAGCCCCATGGCCAGGATCTGCACAAGCAGCTGGACCCCGTAGACGATCCCCTCGGTGGGAAAGAAGCCGTGCGCGAAGTAGAAACCGCTGTGCACGCCCACAGCCATCCACAGGGTGCCCGTCCGGGCCCGGCTCACGGCGCAGACCAACCCCAGCGCCATCGCCCCCACCGCGTACAGGGCCATCTCCCACGCCCCCTGCGCCTGGCTCTGGGAGAAGACGTGCACCGCACCGAAGAGCACCGAGGTCACCGCCACCACCGCACCCGTCGACATCCGCTCCGCGAGCATGTCGTGAAGATTGCCCCGCCACAACAACTCCTCGGGCAAAGCCTGCACGAGGACGATGACCGCGATCGCCACGGGCAGGAAGGCCAGGTCGTCGGGCACCCAGGGCACCCACCGGGCCGCCCCCAGCACGACCGAGACGGCGTTGGCGCCCACCAGCACCGTGACCGTCACACCCACCCCCACAAGAAACAGGGGCAGCGCCGACCACGTCAGCCCCAACCCCAACCCGGCCCAGGGGCGGCGCGCCCAACGGCGCCACAGGTAGACCACGAGCACCACGAGCAGGGCGCCGAAAGGCTGGCCTACCAGGGGCACGGCGAACGTACAGGCGAGCGTGAGCACAAGGGGGAGAACCACCGCGGTCCAGCCGCGTTCGGGGGTCGTCATGCCCCTGATCCTTCAACGTCCCGGCCCCGCCGTCATCGGGGAAGGAACCCGCACCGCCCCGGGGCTTTCCCCGCGCCACACCCCGCCTCCACTAGGGGACGCCGGCCCCTGTCCCTTACAGGCACACCCCCATCGCACCCGGGCTCCAGCCCCGGGAACACCGGTTCCTCCCCCCGCCCCCCTCAGGGACGCGGTGAGGGTCCCCCGCCCCGAGAACACCCACCGCACACCCGGCCACGGCCGCCGCGCACCACACGCGAAAGCGCACCTACAACCCCTTGACCGCGCCCGCCAACGCCTCCACCTCGGCCTCGGTGTTGAAGTAGTGCACCGAGGCCCGCACCGCCTCGTCCACCCCCACACCGTCCTCCCACACCTGGTTCCACAACCGCGACACGCTCACCCGCACCCCGGCCTCCCCCAGCGCCGCACGCACCCCCTCGGCCGCCACACCCTCCACCGCGAAGGTCACGATCCCCGACCGCACCAGCCCCCGGTCCAGCACCCGCACCCCCGCCAGGCGCCCCAACCGGTCCCGGGCCTGCTCGGCCAACGCGCCCACCCGCTCCCGAACGGACTCCATCCCCACCGCCAACGCGTAGTCCACGGCCACACCCAACCCGATCTGACCGGCCACGTTGCGCTCAAAACTCTCAAAACGACGCGCGTCCGCGCGCACCCGGTACCCCTGCCCCTCCCAGTGCGCCGACGTCACGTCCACCACCGGCGGCTCCCCCAGATCCGCCCCCGACCGCGCGTACACGAACCCCGTCCCCCGCGGCCCGCGCAGGAACTTGCGCCCCGTCACCGCCAACACGTCACACCCCAGCCGCTCCACGTCCAGATCCCACTGGCCCGCCGACTGGCACGCGTCCAACACGAACAACACCCCGAACCTGCGGCACAGCGCCCCGATCCGCTCGGCCGGGTTGACCAACCCGTTGTGCGTGGGCATGTGGTTGAGCGCCACCACCCGCACCCCGCCCCGCTCCAACTCGCGCTCCAACGCCGCCACGTCCATCACCCCGTGGGCGTCATCGGGCACCACCTGCACCCGCACGCCCCGCTCACGGGCCGCCTTGACCATCCCCAACGCGTTACTGGGGTACTCGCTGGCCGTGGTCAGCACCCGCTCCCCCTCGGCGAAGACCACCGACCCGAACGCCAACTCCCACGCCCGCGTCGCACTCTCGGTGAACGCGATCTCCTCGGGGCGCGCACCCACCAACCGCGCCGCGGCGGTGTAGAACCCCTCCACCCCCGCCTGCGCCAGCTCGGCCGCCGCATAACCCCCCACCCGCGCCTCCAGACGCAGGTGCTCCACCACCGCCTCCACCACCACCTCCGGCGGCAACGACGACCCCGCGTTGTCCAGATGCGCCGCCTCCTCAGCCCCAGGAGTATCCGCCCTCACCGCAGCCACATCCACGCCCATCCGGCCCACCCCTTCGACGCACCCGACACGGTCGCCGCCGAACCTACCCGGCGCCCCCTTCAGCGCACCAGCCCGGCCCGGAAGGCGAACACCACCAACTGCGCCCGGTCCCGGGCCCCGAGCTTGACCATCGCCCGGCTCACATGCGTGCGCGCCGTCGCCGGGGAGACCACCAAACGGGCCGCGATCTCCTCGTTGCTCAACCCCTCACCCACCAACCCCACCACCTCACGCTCACGCTCGGTCAACACCTCCAGCCGCGGCACCCGACCCCCGCCCGGCTCACGCGAGACGAACGCCGCCACCACCCGCCGCGTCACCGACGGCGACAACAACGCCTCACCCCGCGCCGCCGCCCGCACCGCGGCCAACATCTCCTGCGGGTCGCTGTCCTTGATCAAGAACCCCGACGCCCCCGCGCGCAACGCCTCGAACACGTACTCATCCAGTTCGAACGTCGTCAACACCACCACCCGGGTGTGCGCCAGCGCCTCCTCCCCCGCGATCCGCCGCAGCGCCTCCAACCCGTCCACCACCGGCATCCGCACGTCCATCAACACCACGTCCGGACGCAGCCGGCGCACCAACTCCACCGCCTCCCCACCGTCACAGGCCTCACCCACCAACTCCAGGTCCGACTCCCCCTCCAACAACACCCGCAACCCCATCCGCACCAACGCCTGGTCATCGGCGACCACCACCCGCACGCTCACCGCTCACCCCCCAACGGCAGCGACGCCCCCACCACGAACCCGCCACCCTCACCAGCACCCACCGTCACCGACCCGCCCACCGCACCCGCGCGCTCACGCATCCCCGCGATCCCCGACCCCTCACGCACCGCTCCCACCACACCCACACCCTCATCGACCACCCACACCTGCACCTCCTGGGCCCCGTACACCACCCGCACCCGCGCCGAGGCCCCCTCACCGCCATGGCGCACCACGTTCGTCAACGCCTCCTGCACGATCCGAAACGCCGCGTGGTCCACCGCCGCGGGCACCCGCACCGCCTCCCCCTCCCACACCACCTCCACCTGGCGCCCCGCCCCGCGCAACTCCCCCACCAACGCCTCCACACGCCCCAGCCCCGGCAACGGGCCCCGACCGGCCACCTCGGCCCCGCCCCGAAACACCGCCAGCGTGCCCCGCAACTCCTCCAGAGCCGACCGGCTGCTGTCACGGATGGCCGCCAACGCCACCGACGCCTGCTCGGGCCGGCGGTCCACCACGTGCAGGGCCACCGACGCCTGCATGCTGATCACCGACAGGCTGTGCCCCACCAGATCGTGCACCTCACGGGCGATACGCAACCGCTCCTCGTAGCGGTGCCGCTCCACCTCCTCCTGGCGCTGGCGCCGGCGCGCCTCACGCCGCGCACGCACGAACATCCCGCCGCCCGCGGGAAAGGCCATCGCCCCCACCGCGAACACCACCCCCACCAGAGCACCGCCGTCCGCCAACCCCCACCAGGGCTCACGTACCCGTGAGGCCAGCCCCACCGCCACCACCAGCGGCGCCGTCCACGCCAAGAACACCCCCGCACCCAACCGGATCGCGGCCGAGAACACCACCAGCGCGGGCAGCACCAGCACCGGCCCCAACAGGTGGCCCGCCCCCACGAACACCGCCGCGCCCACCGCAGCCACCACCAACGCCGCCACCGGCCACACACGGCGCACCGCCACCGCGCACACCAACACCCCCACACCCACCCACACCGACCAGGGCACCACCACCGCACCCCAGTCCACGTCCCACCCCGCGGGCGGCCCGCCCCGCCACGGGCCGCGCCCACCCCCGTGCTGCTGCCACACCAACTGGCCGCGCACGAACCCCACCGACACCGCGCCCAGCACCACACCCAGCACCAAGTCCACGACCACCCGGCGCACCCGCCTGTCACCACTCACACCACGACCCTAGGCCGCCCGCCCCCGCCTGTCGTGGCACCACAGGCGTAGGCGCCCTACGCACCCGGGCGCAGCACAGGTGTCGCCTGCGGGGGGACGACCGCGACCCCCCGCCCCGCGGACAGTGAACCCATGAACACCATCACCGCAGCAACCGCCCTGGCCGCCCACCCCCACTGGGGGCAGGGACCGCCCGCCTTCGCCTTTCCTGGAGCCCTGATGTTCTGCCTGCTCACCATCGCCCTCATCGGCGCACTGGTCTTCGTCCTGACCCGCCGCGGCCACCGCCCGCCCTGGGCGCCGCGCCCCGCCTCACCCGAGGAGGAGGCCCGCCGCACCCTGGCCGACCGCTTCGCCCGCGGCGACCTGACCGTCGAGGAGTTCATGGAACGCGCCAGCGCCCTGAACTGGACCCCCGGCCGCGAGGACCGCCCCGGCCGCAAGTAACCTCGCGCGCCCACCCGGCCCGGCCCCGCACCCCGCGCGGCCGGGCCCCCGCCTGTGCTCCACGCCCCACCCCAACCCGGCCAGGGCACCCCCACCCATCAGCCACAATGGCCAACACACAACCCCGACCGCAAAGGCAACGACCACCGCCATGCCCATCCCCAAGGCCGAACTCCACGTCCACATCGAAGGCACCCTGGAACCCGAACTGGCCTTCGCCCTGGCCCGACGCAACGGCCTGACCCTGCCCCACCCCGACGTGGACTCCCTGCGCCGCGCCTACTCCTTCACCGACCTGCAGTCCTTCCTGGACCTGTACTACGCCCTCATGGACGTCCTGCGCACCGAAGCCGACTTCACCGACCTGGCCAGCGCCTACCTCGACCGCGCCGCCACCCAGGGCGTACGCCACGCCGAGATCTTCTTCGACCCCCAGGCCCACACCGGCCGCGGTATCGCCCTGGACACCGTCGTCAACGGCCTGATGGCCGCCCTCAAGAACAGCGAACACACCCACAACATCAGCACCAGCCTGATCCTGTGCTTCCTGCGCGACCGCCCCGCCGCCGAAGCCCTGGACACCCTCCACCAGGCCCGCCCCCACCTGGAACACATCAGCGCCGTCGGCCTGGACTCGGCCGAGGTCGGCCACCCGCCCGAGAAGTTCACCGAGGTCTTCGCCGCCGCCCGCGACCTGGGCCTGCGCCGCGTCGCCCACGCCGGAGAGGAGGGCCCCGCCTCCTACGTCTGGCAGGCCCTCAACCTCCTGGGCGCCGAACGCATCGACCACGGCATCCGCTGCCTGGAGGACACCGACCTGGTCTCCCACCTGGCCGCCACCCAGATCCCACTGACCGTGTGCCCGCTGTCCAACGTGCGCCTGCGCGCCGTACCCGCCCTGGACCAGCACCCGCTGCCCGCCCTGATGGACGCCGGACTGCTCGTGACCGTCAACTCCGACGACCCCTCCTACTTCGGCGGCTACGTCCACGACAACTACCAGGCCCTGCACACCCACCTGGGCCTGGAGGCCGACCAGCTGCGCCAACTGGCCCGCAACTCCTTCACCGCCTCCTTCCTGACCCCCGAACGCAAGGCCCAGCTCATCGCCGAGGTCGACGCCCACCCCCACCCCTGGTAGGCGTGTGGTCCCGCCCCCGGGCGCCCGGGGACGGGACCACACCGGCCGCCTCAGGTCGCCCAGGTCAACCGCTGCCCGTGCTCACCGGCGAAGGCCACCACACGCCCGTCCAACGCCAACGCGAAATCGGTGCCCACCCGAGGACGCGGACCCTCCAGCGCGGGCAGCACCCGCGCACCCTCGTTCGACACCCAGTGCCCGTCCAACCCCCGCACCGCCTCCACGAACGCATCCCGCGAGGCCTCGTCCAGGTAGGCCAGCACCGCGCTGTGCATCACGACCAACCGCGCCCCCGCGGGCACCCGCGCCGCCACCGCGCCCAACTCCTCCACCAGGTCACCGGCCACCAACACGGGCGGCTCGGCCGCCGCCACCCGCGCCGCAGCCCGCAGCCGCTCCCGCCGCTGCTCCTCATAGGGCCCCGGCCAGATCAGCGCCTCCAACCACCGCACGTCCTGCTCGCGGCGCACGTCCAACGGGTTCACATCGATCCCCGCCCGCCACACCACCCGCGGCACCCGCTCGGGCACCGGAACCGCACCCGAGGTCGCGCACTCAAGCAGCACCGGACTCCGCGCCGGGCCGATCGGCGCCCCGCCGTCGAAGGAGTAGCGGTACCGGTCCGGATACAGGCACAACCCCGCCGACGCCCCCACCTCCACCAGCGCCAACGGCCCCTCCAACAAGCACAGGACCGGCAGCAGGGTGGCGCACCGGCGCACCTCGTTGGTCTGGGTGTAGCGCTCCAGCACCACCGCGCGCACCTCCTCCCAGTGCTCCAGGAGCCAGGCGCGAAAGTCCGCCCACTCCCCCACCGGCCCGCCCAGGAACCGCACCGCACCCAGCAACAGGTTGGGCTGGCGCTTGTTGCCCGCGGGCAGGGAGGCCACCAGCTCCAGCACCCGCTCGTCCTCGGCCAGGGCCCGGGCGATACGCGCGTACGCCGGAGCCGCGTCCTGGGCGTAGCCGTCCGCGAAATCCCGGTACTGCCTCACGATGCTGTGCACGTTGGCGTCCACGGCGGCGACATGCTCCACGGCCGCACACTCCTTCATCTGGGGGGAACAGGTGCGGTGTTCCTACCCCGCCCCCGCGCCCGCCGCCCCGTGACCGTGCTCACCCACCACCGCCGCGCAAACACCCGGGGGGAGCGCTCACGCGCCTTCCAGCAGGAACCGCGAGTGCGCACGCGCACGCGCCACCAACCCCGCGGGAGCGGTCCGCAGCGACCCCGCGTCAAAGGGCGGCCGCGGGTCGTACTCAGTGGCCAACTGCACCAGCTGCGCCATCTCCCGACCCGCCATCCGCTCCGCCAGCACCAACCCCATGTCGATACCCGCCGACACCCCGGCGGCGGTGACATACCTGCCGTCCACCACCACCCGCTCCTTCACCGGAAGCGCACCCCAGCGCCCCAACTGCTCCACCGCCAACCAGTGCGAGGTCGCTCGCCTGCCCCGCAACAACCCCGCCGCAGCCAGGATCAGCGACCCGGTGCACACCGACGTCGTCCACCTGCTGGTGGCATCCACCCCCCGCACCCACTCCACCAGGGGACCGCCCCGCATGTGCCGCACCTGCCCCGGGCCACCCGGCACACACACCACATCAGCCTTCCCCACCTCCTCGAACGCGGCGTCGGCCACCAGGGCTCCCCGCCCGCCGCTGTCGCGCACCGGCCCTCGCTCAGCACCCACAAACACCACCTCCACCCCCGGCAACCCCACCCACATCTCGTAGGGACCCACCGCGTCCAACAGGGTCACACCCTCAAACAGCGCGATCGCCGCACGCACCACACACCACACCCTTTCTCCGCCCCACCGTCACCGGCGAGGACACCTCGCTCACACACCCCTAAAACGGGCCCGGTACTCCGCCGGAGAACACCCCAGATTGCGTACGAACGACCGCCGCATCGCCTCAGCCGTGCCGAACCCACACCGCCGCGCCACCGCCACCACCGGCGCCTCCCCCTCCTCCAACCACCGCCGCGCCGCCTCCAACCGCACCCGCTCCACGTACCGGCCCGGCGTGCACCCCACCTCCCGCGCGAACACCCGCGCGAACTGACGCGGAGACAACCCCACCCGCCGCGCCAACGCCTCCACCGACGCCTCACGCTCGGGATGCTCGGCGATCCAGTGCTGTACCTCCCGCACCGCCGGGCGCTGCGCCACCTGCGCCGACAACTGCGCGGAGAACTGCGCCTGACCCCCCGGACGGCGCAGGAACACCACCAGATGACGCGCCACCGCCAACGCCACCTGCCGCCCCAGATCCTCCTCCACCAACGCCAACGCCAGGTCCACCCCCGCCGACACCCCCGCCGACGTCACCACACGCCCCTGACGCACGAAGATCGGCTCGGACTCCACCCGCACCCGCGGAAACTCCCGCGCCAACCGCTCGCAGTGCGCCCAGTGCGTCGTGGCCCGCAACCCGTCCAACACCCCCGCACGCGCCAGCAGGAACGCCCCCGTACACACCGACGCTGTGCACCCGCAACCACTCCACCAAATCCCCGTCCGGGCGCCGGGCCCCCTCACCCCCCGGCACCACCAACGTGTCCACACGCCCCACCCGCTCCAACGCCACCGACGGCACCAACCCCAACCCGCTGGAGGAGGTCACCGCCCCACCGCCCAGCGACGCCGTACGCACCCGGTAACGCGCCCCCGGCGCCTGAGCGGCACCACAGAACACCTCCAACGGCCCCGTCACGTCCATACTCTGCACACCGTCGAAGACGACGATGACCACCTCATGCCCCATGCCACCCATCCCAGCGCCCCCACCCCCACGGCCGCAAGGTCGCCCACCCCACCCTTCCTGCCACCGCCCGGGAACCAACCAGCCGCACCAGCCGTTCCACCCAGCGAGACCAAGGACACGAACAGATCACGAGAACTCTCACCCGCGCAGGACAATCCCAGGCTGGTGACGACCACACCACACGAACGGACACCCGTGAGGATCTCCAACCGAGGCAAGCTCCGCCGCACCACCGACCACAGAACCGCCCCCCGGCCACCCCTGGTGGAGTTCCACGACGTGTCCCTCACCCACGACCGCACCCGCCACCTGGACCACCTCGACCTGACCCTGCACCCCGGCGAACACGTCGCCCTGGTCGGCCTGACCCAGGAGGCCACCACCGCACTGACCCGCCTGCTCACCGGCCAGGCCGCCCCCACCCACGGACGCCTGGCCACCCACACCCGCGCCCACATCCTCACACCCCGCCCCACCCTGGCCCACACCATCACCGGCCAGAGCGCACCCGACACCGACGACCCCCACCTGGCCCACGCCCTGGCCCACACCCGCCTGGACGCACACCTCCTGCCCACACCCCTGGACGCCCTACCCCCCGCCCTGCTCCCCCGCGTCCACCAGGCCCGCGCCCTCTACGCCCAGCACACCAACACCCGCCTGCTCGTGCTCACCGACCCGCCCGCCCACGACCACGCCTGCCCGCCCACCACACCCGACACCGGCCTGCTCACCCTCACCCGCCAACCCACCCTGGCCCGCACCGCCGACCGCATCCTGCTCCTGTACAAGGGACGCGTCACCGAAACCGGCACCCACCACCAACTCCTGGTCCGCGGCGGCGCCTACGCACGCCTGTACGCCCTCACCGGCATCCACCGCACCGCCGCCACGCCCTAGGATGAGGACGTGGCACCCATCGTCAAGGAACTCACCGTCGGCCAGGTCGCCGAACGCGCCGGAGTCGCCGTCTCAGCCCTGCACTTCTACGAACGCCAGGGCCTGATCCACAGCCGCCGCACCGCCGGCAACCAGCGCCGCTACCGCCGCGACACCCTGCGCCGGGTCTCCTTCATCCGCATCTCCCAACGCGTGGGCATGCCCCTGGCGCGCATCCGCCAGGCCCTGGACACCCTGCCCGACAACCGCACCCCCACCCGCGACGACTGGGCCCGCCTGTCCCAGCAGTGGCGCACCGAGCTCGACGCCCGCATAAGCCAACTCATCCGCCTGCGCGACGACCTCACCAACTGCATCGGCTGCGGCTGCCTGTCCCTGGACACCTGCACCCTGTCCAACCCCGACGACACCCTGGCCGCCGCGGGCCCCGGCCCGCGCCGCCTGATGGTCAACGCCCTGGCACGCGAGACGGGCTGAACACGACGAAGGCGGCGAACGCCCGCGTTCGCCGCCCCCGCAAGGCCCCCGGCGGCACAGGAAACCGTTCGAAGAACGGGCCCTAGCTCCGCGCCTGGCCGATCTGCTCCCTGAGCCAGTCAGAGATCGCGTCCTCTGTCCCGGGGGAACTTCCCCAGCTCGAAGACGTAGCTCTCCGGCCACGGGGGAATCGGGTGGACCCCCAACTCCCTCCCTACACCCCGGCGGCCTCGTCGCGTCCGCGCCGTGCCAGCGCGTCAGCGCGCTCGTTGCCCTCGTCCCCGCTGTGCCCGCGCACCCAGCGCCACTCCACCTCATAGCGTGAGGCGACCTCGTCCAGGCGCTGCCACAGGTCCACGTTCTTGACCGGTTTCTTGTCGGCCGTGCGCCATCCCCGCCGCTTCCAGTTGTGCAGCCACGAGGTGATCCCGTTGCGCACGTAGGAGGAGTCGGTGTGCACCAGCACCGGCAGCGGCTGGCGCAGGCTCTCCAGCGCCCGGATCGCCGCCATCAGCTCCATCCGGTTGTTGGTGGTCTGCTCCTCGCCCCCGTACAACTCCTTCTCGTGGCCGCCGTAGCGCAGCCACACCCCCCATCCGCCCGGACCGGGGTTGCCGCTGCACGCCCCGTCGGTGTAGATGACCACACGCTGTGTCGGCTCCTGGCCGACCTCGTCCCCGTTACGCATGCCGGGCAATCTACCGCCCTCCACGGTCACGAAAAGGCCACAACCCCCTCCGAGAGGGCCACAAAAGGAGCCATTTGCCCCCAATGGAGCCCCCACACCCGCCACTTCGGCCCGCCAACCCAGCCAAAGGACCTTCCACACCCACCCAAACCAACCACCCCCGTACAACAAAAAAAGGGGCGTCCCGCACCCGGAACACCCCCACACGACCCCGATCAGCCAGCCAGCTCCCGCGCCAACTCCTCGGCCCGCTCCTCACGACGCGCGAACACGTCCTTCGCCATCTCGTTCATCTTCTTGAGCACCCGCTTGCGCTCGCGCACACCCAACCGGTCCACGTACAACCGCCCCAGCGTGTGATCGGTCTCGTGCTGCAAACACCGGGCGAAGTAACCGCTCCCGCTGACGACCACGGGATTGCCGTCCCGGTCCAGCCCCCGCACCGTGGCGTGCTCAGCCCGCCCCAAATCCGCGTGCGGCCCCGGAACCGACAAACACCCCTCGGACTCCACCACCACCGCGTCGTCCGGATCACGCTCGTCCAACACCGGGTTGACCACGTGCCCCACATGGCGCACACCGTCATCGTCAGGGCAGTCGTAGACGAACACCCGCAGGTCCACACCCACCTGGCTGCCCGCCAACCCCACACCCTCGGCCGCGTACATCGTCACGAACATGTCGTCGATGAGCCCGGCCAGCTCCGCACCGCCCAGCATCTGCGGCGCCACATCCACACCCCGCCGGTGCAGCACCTCCTCACCCGTCACGGTGATCCGCCGCACCCGGCCGCGCGCCGCCTCCGGAGCCCACTCGGGAAAATCCGCGACCTCCCGGCCCTGAACGACGACGCCAACCCCGCCATGCTCCGACATGGTCCTACTCTCACCACACTTCAACGAAACCAGGAGTTGCCCTGGATCAGACACCGCGCCAGGTAGTCGCGCAACGACACCACCACCAGGCGTCGCCGGTCGCTCTCATGATCCCACACCACGATCCCCGGACCGTAGTCGGTGTGCACGTAGGCGAACTGCGGCCCCATGTCGGAGTCACCGAAGAAGATCATCTCGTCGAAGGGCGCGTACAACTCCAGGTAGTCCGGCTCCCGGCGCATCGCCAGGTTGTCCTCCACCAGACGCCGCGCACTCCACACCACCGCGTCCCCGTACTCGTTGGTCACCCCGTCGGTCTCGCGCAGCAACGAGGCCAACTCGAAGGGCAAAGGCAGCATCAGGTGCTTCTCCACCTCGGCCAGGGTCACCTCATCGGCCGGATCGCTCAGATCGGCCTCGGGATACATCTCCAGGATCAGTTCACGCCACACACTCCTGATCATCACAGGTCGTGGCAACCCACGGGAAATCGTCGACGGCGAGTTGCGCCAAAAACCCGAACCCGCGGCCGCCGCACCACCACAAACACCGAACACGCCACCCATATCACTATGCGTGCACAATCGGTCACTCTCCCACACAATGACCCCATGGCTTCCACCGCACGACTGCTCGCCACCACCGCACTCGCCGCCGCCCTGACCGCCCTGGGCACCCCGGCCCACGCCACCACCGCCACCTACCCCGGCCACACCACCAGCCGCTACGTCCCCCTCACCGACGCCACCTCCACCCACGCCCACCAAGCCGGATGCACCGAAGGACGCACCGGCGCCACCGGCCCGCGCATCCTCTTCTTCGGCACCCAGGAAAAGAACGACACCCTACGAGAACCCGGCAGAGCGGGAAACTCCACCACACCCCGCTCCGCCTACACCAAAGCCGCCGCCTACGCCCACCACTGGGCCCAGGGCTTCACCGAGTGCCGCACCGACCAGGCCACCGCCCACCTGGCCCTGGGCGTCAACAACAAGGACGACGGCGGCGTCACCGGCACCCACGCCGGACAGCGCTGGGCCGACCTGGTCACCACCGTCCAGGACGCCTCCACCACCGACGCCGTCACCATCACCGCCGCCCTGGACGCCGAACCCTCCTGGTCCACCCCCACCTGGGCCCGCGACTGGCTCGCCGCCTACACCAAGGCCACCACCACACCGCTCTACGCCGCCAACTCCGCCGACTCCTGCCCCACCACCGGCTCCGGCAACTGCGCCAACGGCTGGAGCCTGGCCGACGTCCACCACATGGCCGGCGGAGGCAACCCCCGCATCCACGTCATCCCCCAGATCTACCGAACCGACGGCATCCAGGCCACCCAATGGGCCAACATCAGCCGCTGGGGCCACACCAACGCCAACGACCCCCTGCGCTTCGCCGGAGCCATGTCCCAGCACACCGCCTGCCAACAGCGCAGCTGCACCAACACCGACAACACCCCCCAGCAGTCCTGGGACCAACTCAAGAAGGCCCTGGACGCCCACACCGCCACCCGCGTCAACGACCTGGGCCCCGCCACCGACATGCGCTGGCCCTGAAAGACCCCCACACACCCGACAGGAGGGCCCCCGCGCACCGCGGGAGCCCTCCTCACCGGTGCGTGCGACCCCGCGCCACCACCGCCCGACAGGGGAGCCCTCACCACCGCGCCCACACCCACGAACAGGACACAATAGACACCAGCACCCGCACACGCAGGAACGGAAGAACCACCCATGGCCACCGCACCCCACCACCGCGCAGGCCGCCTCACCACCCTGGCCTACCTCTTCCTCCTGCTCTCCCAAAACATCGCCGCCCTCCTCCTGCTCCCCCTCGTCCTGATCTCGGCCGTGCTCACCCTGACCTGGATCGGCCTACCCTTCGTCATCCTCACCGGCACCCTCCTGCGCACCCTCGCCGACAGCCAACGCCGCACCCTCAGCCACCTGCTCATCAAAAACAGCAAAACCCCCCGAGACCGCACCGCCACCCCCGGCCTACCCCACCCCGCCCCCCGCCCCCTCCACCGCCCCATCGCCTCCGCCTACCGCCCCATCCCCCCCACCGGCATCACCCGCCGCGGCACCGCCATCATCACCGACCCCGCCACCTGGAGAGACCTACTCTGGCTCATCTCCGGAGCCGCCAGCTTCCTCCTCGTCGCCATCCCCCTCACCCTCATCGCCCACGGCATCGAACAACTCCTCTTCGCCCTCAACCTCACCGGCCCCACCCTCTACGACGCCTACACCCCCACCACCACCCTCAACCAACTCATCATCCTCATCCCCGCCCTCTCCCTCATCACCCTGGGCTGGCTCCTCATCCCCCTGGCCGCCGACACCTACCTACGCTTCAACCGCCTCCTGCTCGCCCCTTCCGAAAAAGCCCGCCTCACCGCCCGCGTCGCCCACCTGGCCACCAGCCGCGCCCACACCATCGACACCCAGGCCTCCGAGATCCGCCGCATCGAACGCGACCTCCACGACGGCGCCCAAGCCCGCCTCGTCGCCCTGGGCATGAACCTCGGCATGGCCGAACAAATCGTCGACAAAGACCCCGAAACCGCCCGCGCCATGCTCACCGAAGCCCGCGAAACCACCCGCCACGCCCTCACCGAACTCCGCGACCTCGTCCGCGGCATCCACCCGCCCGTCCTCGTCGAACGCGGCCTCCACGGCGCCGTCCACGCCCTCGCCCTCACCCACCACCTGCCCATCACCGTCACCATCGGCCTCCACGGCCGCCCCGCCGACCCCGTGGAATCCGCCGCCTACTTCGCCATCGCCGAACTCCTCACCAACACCGCCAAACACGCCCACGCCACCCACGCCTGGATCCACATCAACCACGGCCGCAACCGCCTCGTCATCACCGTCACCGACAACGGCACCGGCGGAGCCAACCCCGCCCCCGGCAGCGGCCTGGCCGGTATCCGCAGGCGCCTGGACGCCTTCGATGGCACGATGAACATCACCAGCCCCCCGGGCGGCCCCACCATCGTGACCCTGGAGATCCCGTGCGCGTTGTCATCGCCGAAGACCTTGCCCTCCTCCGAGAGGGACTGATCCGACTCCTCCAAGCACACGACTTCACCGTCGTCGCCGCAGTCGACAACGGCCCCGACCTACACACCGCCCTCACCGACCACAAACCCGACGTCGCCGTCGTCGACGTGCGCCTACCCCCCACCTTCACCGACGAAGGCCTCCAAGCCGCCATCGCCGCCCGCACCCAGATCCCCGGCCTGCCCATCCTCGTGCTCTCCCAGCACGTCGAACAGCTCTACGCCCGCGAACTGCTCTCCGACGACACCGGCGGCGTCGGCTACCTGCTCAAGGACCGCGTCTTCGACATCGGCCAGTTCATCGAAGCCGTCCGCCGCGTCGCCGACGGCGGCACCGCCATGGACCCCGCCGTCATCTCCCAACTCCTCGCCCGCCAGGACCAGAGCGGCCCCCTCGCCCAACTCACCCCCCGAGAACGCGAGGTCCTCTCCGAAATGGCCGAAGGACGCTCCAACTCCGCCATCGCCGGACGCCTCTACATCACCGAAAAAGCCGTCAGCAAACACATCAACAACATCTTCACCAAACTCGACCTGCCGCCCTCCTCCGACGACAGCCGCCGCGTCCTGGCCGTCCTGGCCTTCCTCAACGGCCAGTAACCCCCGGCGGCCACCGGGCGCTCAGGACCCGCCAGACAGATACACCGTCACCGCCCCCAACCACGGACGGTGCACCACCCAGCGCGCGGGACCGGCCAAGGCGTGCACGGTACTGGTGCGGGCCGCGCGCACAACACACACCAAAGGCCGTGGCCCAGACCACCCGGTCCAGGCCACGGCCCCCGACACCGCCCGCTACTACCCCCTACTGCTGCTCACGACGCACCCGGTACAACCCGTCGATCTCCTCCGAGAACGCCCGCAGCACCGCCTCACGCCGCAACTCCCCCGACGCGTGCACCAACCCCGACTGCACCGTGAACTCCTCCGCCAACACATGGAACGACCGCACCGCCAGATGACGCGGCACACTCCGGTTGGCCTCATACACCAACCCCTGCACCTCACGCAGCAGCTCACGGTCCCCCGCGATCTCCTCCGGCGCCATCGCCAACGGCCGACCGTTCACCAACCGCCAGTACTCCAACTGGTCACGCACCAACGTCACCAACGCACTCGCGAACGGCCGCCCCTCCACGATCACCAACACCTGACTGATCAACGGATGAGCACGCAACCGCGCCTCGAACTCCGCCACCAGCTCCGCGTCCCCCCGCCCCACACGCTGCTCCTGCGGCTCCACCACAGGCGGTTCCCCGTCCCCCAGCGGATCCACCGCCGCGAACGCGGCCGTCGCCGCCAACATCTCCCCCGAACCCCCACCCGGGACCGCACCGGGCTCCTGCTCCACCGGAGCCTCCAACGCACGACCCTCCACAGCACGCGCATCCGCCCCACGCCGCGACACGCCCTCCGCAGCCCCGCGCCCCTCAGAGCCACGCTGCTCCTGCGCCGGCCGACCCTCCAGGGCACGCCCCCGCCCCTCAGGCCCCTCCAGCACACGGCCCTCCAACGCGCGCACATCATCCACCCCACGCGCCACGAACCGCCCAGCCAACTCCTCCCTCGCCGCCTGCACCCGCAACCGGCCCACCACACTCACGACCCCGTCCGCGTCCACCTCACCCGCGTACCCCGTCGCCAACCACCCCTCACGGAACGCACTCCGCGAGGCCTCACCCTCACCCCAGTACCCCGAGAACACCGCACCGCCGCGCACATGGATCTCGCCCTCACCCGACACCCACACCTCACGACCCTCCAGAGCACGCCCCACCGTCCCCGGAACCCGATCCCCCACAGCACCGGCCACGAACACACCCGCCGCCTCAGCCGTACCGAACGCCTGCACCACCGGAATCCCCACACCACCGAAGAAGGAATCCAACCGGTCCGACAACCCACCGCCCCAGCACACCGCCAGATGCACCCGGCCACCGAACAACTCCCGCACCCGCGAGAACTGCCAGTCATACATCGACCGCGACAACCGCTGCCACGCACTCCTACGCGGCGACCGGTCGAACTGCACCGCCGACTCCACCGCGGCGTTGAACGTGCCCAACGAGTCCCACCCCGTCGAACGCGCACTCCCCCGCTCAACAGCGAAGACCTCCTGCAACACCCCGGCCGAACACACCAGCACCGTCGGCTTGAACGCCTCCACCTGCCGCATCAACCCGGTCGCACCGGCCAACCCCACACGCACACGCCCCACCATGCACGCCACCAACGAAGCCAACCCCGAAATCTGCGACAACGGCAGATCCAACAACGTGCTCGCCCGACCCTCAGGCAACTCCGACAACCGCGGCCACATCCGGTCCACCACATCCGCCGCCGCCGACAACAACGCCCCGTGCGACAACACCACACCCCGCGTCGCCCGCGACACCGTACTCACCGGATACAGCACCACCGCCACGTCCTCGGCCACCGCCCCGTCCCGACGAAACCGCACCGACGACGCATCCATGTACGCACCCAGCGTCACCACATCCGCCAGACCCGCATCCATTCGCCACACCCGACCCAGGTCCGGCAACTCACGCTGCAAACCCGACACCGTGCGCAACAACCGATCACCCTGCACCACCGCAGCCACCGGACGCGTCTGCCGCACCACATGCACCAAACGCTCCGCCGACACCGACTCCGGCAACGGCACCAACACCGCACGCACCGACCACACGGCGAACGCCAACCGCACCCACTCCTGGTGCGACCCCGACACCACCAGAACCCGGTCGCCCTCACCCACACCAGCCGCCACCAAACCCTTGGCGACCGCCGTCACCTCCGTGGCGAACCCACCGGCCTTCACCCGCTCCCACCGGCCGCGCTCGCCACGCACGGAGAACACCTCGGCATGGGCCTCCTCCGTGGCCACCCCGTACACCAGGTCGCTCAACCCGGAAAGACCCCGGGCCCGCATACCAGGAGTGACACTCGGATCGCCCATACCCACTCATCCTCTTGCCGCATCGGAAGACAGGCCGGACCGGCCCACCTCAATCGGGGGATTGCGACCTACTGTGCCCATTTCCCCACCACACGGCAACCCGGAACGCAGACCCACAACGCCCCAGCACACCCACCGGCCACACCGACCTGGCCCAGCACCACCCGACCGCGACCACCCCGCCGCGCACCACACCCCCAGGGCCCCAGGCACCCCACCCACGGAACCCGGGCCCACACCACCGACAACGGTCACCGCACCTTCGTACGCACCGACCACACATACGCCATCAGCGACAGCACCGCCACCGACACCATCACCACCGCCATACTCACCAACGACGGCTCACCCGTCTCCGTCAGCCCCGCCAGCGACGCCACACCACCGCCCAGCGCGAACTGCAACGCACCCATCAACGCCGAGGCCGTACCCGCCACCGCCGCCGGCTGCCCGTCCAGAGCCGTCACCGTCGCGTTCGGCATGATGAACCCGACACTGAGCATCATCAGAGCGAGCAACGCCACGACCATCCACAACTGGGCCACACCCAGCACAGCCAGTACAGCCAGCACACCCACCGAGGCAAGAGCCAGCACCAGCCCCATCCCCAGCCGCCGCAGCGTCTCCACACGACCCACCAGGAAACCGTTCAGCTGCGTACCCGCCATCATCCCCAGCGCGTTCACCGCGAACAGCCCCGCGTACAACTGCGGCGAGACACCGAACTCCGTCTGCGACACGAACGAGAACGCCGACACGTACGTGAACAGCATCCCGAAACTGAGCCCCATCGTCAGCACCGGCCCCACGAAACGCGGCTGACGCAGCAGAGCACCCACCGTCGCCACCAACTGACGCGGCCCCTGCCGACGACGGTCCTCCACCGGCAGGCTCTCCGGCAACCACACCAACACCAACACGAAGCTCAGCGCCGACATCACCGCCAGCACCCAAAAACTCAACTGCCACGGACCCACCAGCAGCAACTGCGCACCCGCCAACGGAGCCAACAGCGGAGCCAGCATCATCACCAGCGCCAGACGCGAGAAGAACCGCACCGCGTCATCACCCGCGAACAGGTCACGCACCACCGCACGACCGATCACCGCACCCGCGGCACCGGCCACACCCTGCACGAACCGCAGAACGATGAACAACGTCACGTCCGGCACGAACACGCACAGCACCGACGTCACCGTGAACAGGGCCACGCCCACCAGCAGCGGACCGCGACGCCCCACAGCGTCACTCAGCGGCCCGATCACCAACTGACCCACCGCCAGGCCCAGCATCATCGCCGTCAGCGTCAGCTGGATCTGCGCCTCACTCGTCCCCAGGTCCCGGGTGATCTGGGGGAAGGCCGGAAGGTACATGTCGGTCGCCAACGGCCCGGTCGCCGTCAGCACACCCAGCACCAGCACCAGCAGCGCCACCGACTTGCGCGAGGGCGTCCAGCGCCCGCCAGCCTCCGGTGCCGGTGCGGAGGCCGAAGCCGGGGAGGAATCCGGGACGGAGGACGTGGACCGCCCCACCGCCCCCTGGTCAGGGGTCGCGGAAGGGGAGTTCGGGGACTGCACAGGCACTCCAGTTCAGGAATGGGAAAAGCGCCGGGAGGAAGAGCCCCGCCGACGACGGACACATCCATCCCAACATCCCGACCCCGCGGATCGCCTCCTCTTTATCCCCCAGAACGCCTGTGATGTCTGTTACGACCCGGACGGTTACCTTACGAGCCGGTCCAGCAACCGCACGACCTCACCCTCCGGATCCTCCGTCAGACCACCGTGGATCGGCCCCGGCTGCACGATCGTGCTCCGCGGAGCCGTCAACCACCGGAACCGCTGACCGGGGCGCTCACGACCGGCCGCACCCGCCCCAGCGCCACCGCGGCACATCACCTCCACCGCCTCCAGCGCACGCCGCACACCCGCCACGTCCGCCTCAGCGTCCACCGCCAGCAAACGCCGCTCGTCCAACGCCGAACGAGCCCCCAGGAACCCCCGCTCCTGGCAGTACACGATCACCCCGGCGTTCACGCACTCACCGCGCTCCAACCGCGGCACCACCCGCAACAGCGCGTACTCGAACACCGCACGTTCACGCCGCTCACCCACACGACCGGTCGTCACCGCGTCGCTGTAACGCCTCGGGGCGCTCATCCCGTCACCTCCGGCAGCCAGGAACGCTCGGCCACCCGGGCCAGCAGGTACCGCACGTACGCCGCACGCACATCCCCGGGCCCGTCGAACCCGGGCTCGTCCACCAGCCACTCGTCCGGCACCAGCTCCACCACACGGCGCAGCAGGCCCTCGTCCACCAAGGGCGCCAGGTCCGCGTCCGCGGCGGCCAGGTCCGGCGAGGCACCCGACAGCACGTGGTCGGAGGCGTCGTAGGCGCGGTGGACGAACCGCTCGGCGTTGGCCCAGTTGTGGTGGAAGATCAGCGTCGCACCGTGGTCGATCAGGTAGGGGCGCCCGTGCCACAGCAGCATGTTCGGGTTGCGCCAGGACCGGTCCACGTTGCCGGTCAGGGCGTCGAACCACAGCACCCGCCCGGCGAACCCCCGGTCCACCTCGAAGGTCAGCGGATCGAAGCCCAGCGAACCGGGGAGGAAGTCCATCCCCAGGTTGAGCCCGCCGCTGGCCTTGAGCAGCTCCTGCACCTCGGGGTCGGGCTCACTGCGGCCGATCACCGCGTCGAACTCCGCCGTGACCAGCTCCGGAACGGGCAGCCCCAGGGCACGGCCCAGCTCCCCCGCGACGACCTCGGCCACGAGCGTCTTGCGCCCCTGACCCGCCCCGAGGAACTTGACCACGTACATTCCCAGGTCGTCGGCCTCGACCAACCCCGGGAGCGAACCTCCTTCGCGCAGCGGCAGCACGTACCGCGTCGCGACCACCTTTCTCAGCACGCGGACCAGCATAGGCAGTGCACGGAGCGCGCGCACCGCCGCCGCGACGAGCCCGCCGCTGAGCCGGACGCAGAAGGTAGCGGCCCTCCGTCCCTTGGCCGCACCGCAACCACCTCCCGCAGTCGCCACTAAACGACGCTGAACACGTTCCAGGCAGCGTTCCCGTCCGCCGCGACACGCCGGAGCACTCCCGGGAGGGAGAGTTGGTAGGACTGTGCGGCGTAGCCGCACGATCTCTCTTTTTTCTCTTTTTAGAAAGAGAACCGCCACCTGTACGACGTAGATTTATAACGAGTACAAGGAAGGAGCCCGGTACCGAAACCGGACCCCTCGCGCGCTTCTCCCGGCCGCGCACTCCCCCGCTAGAGGTTGTCCTCGGGGTTGTCGCCCCACTCGCCGTCCCCCTCCCCCGGCGTGGGCATGACCGGCGTCGGCTCCGCTCCCCCGTCCCCGCCGTCCCCCTCACCCGGGACCGTCACCGGCCCCGACGGGCTCTCCGGACTCTCCTGCGCCTCGGGGGGCTGGGCCGGGCTGGGCATCTCCGGCGGCGGGAACTGGAGCATCCACCAGTACAGCAGCGACACCAGCAGCAGGATGAGCACCAGCACCAGGCCCAGCCCGCCGATCAGCCACCAGTTGTTCTCCCCCGCCGCCACGGCGCTGTCCCTGCGCCCCGCCCAGGGCGCCCACCGCACCGAGGCGGGTCCGCGCGAGCCCGCCCAGTGCGGCATCACCACCGGGCCGCGCGCGGCCGCCCGGCCCGAGCGCGCCGCCACCTTGAGGAAGTCCTCCGCCGCGGCGCCCGACCCGTCGTGGGCGAGGGCCACCCACAGCACCGAGCGCCCGTGCGTGCGGGCCGCGACCACGTCGGGGCTGCGGCGCACCGCCTGGGCGAACCGCTCGCGCGCGCCGCTGTCACCCGCGGCCCCGGGGTCGAGCACGGCGACGCTCACCTGGTTCCCGGAGCCGTCCCTGCCCAGGTAGACCACGCCGAGGGAGGAGTCGCGCACCCGCCCCAGCAGGCGGTAGCCGCCCAGTTGACGCGGATCACCCTCGTTCAGCCCCATCGTGGGAACCGCCATGTCATCCCCCTTGCCCTCCACACCGGCCGTCCGCTTCGCCGCGTTGTGTACCGGACTGGTGCCCGCGAAACGGGTAGTGTCACCACAGGTGAGTGATCCACAACCTATCCGGTGCCCCCGCGTCGGGGCTCCCTGCTAGGAAGGCGGCACATGGCAGAGAGCGGAAACGGCTCAGCGCCCTCCGCGGGCCCGGACAGCACTCCGGGTGAACCGACCCGGTTGCTGCGCGCCGCGCTGCACGAGGTGTCCCGGGTGATCGTGGGCCAGGAGCGCATGGTGGAGCGCTCCCTCATCGCCCTGGTCGCGGGAGGGCACTGCCTGATCGAGGGCGTGCCCGGCATCGCCAAGACCCTGGCGGTGTCCACGCTGGCCAAGGTCACGGGGGGCTCGTTCGCCCGCGTGCAGTTCACCCCGGACCTGGTGCCCTCCGACATCGTCGGCACGCGCATCTACCATCCCTCCACCGAGCAGTTCGATGTGGAGCTGGGGCCGGTCTTCGCCAACTTCGTGCTCGCCGACGAGATCAACCGGGCCCCGGCCAAGGTGCAGTCGGCCCTGCTGGAGGTCATGGCCGAGCGGCAGGTGTCCCTCGGGGGGACCACCCACCCCCTCCCCTCCCCGTTCATCGTCATCGCCACACAGAACCCGGTCGAGTCCGAGGGCGTGTACCCGCTGCCCGAGGCCCAGCGCGACCGGTTCCTGATGAAGGTCAACGTCCGCCACCCGCGCGCGCACGAGGAGATGGAGATCCTGCGCCGGATGTCGACCACCCCGCCCACCGCGCACCAGGTGCTCGACCCCGTCACGCTGAGCGAGTTGCAGTCCGACGCCCAGCGCGTCCACGTCCACCAGCTCATCGCCGACTACGTGGTGCGGCTGGTCATGGCCACGCGCGAGCCGGAGAACCACCAGATGCCGGACCTGCGCCAGGTGCTGGAGATGGGGGCCAGCCCCCGTGCCACCCTGGGCCTGGTCTCGGCCGCGCGGGCCCTGGCCCTGCTGCGCGGGCGCGACTACGTGCTCCCCGACGACGTGCGGGTGCTCGCCCACGACGTCATCGCCCACCGCCTGGTGCTGACCTTCGACGCCCTGGCCGACGGGATCACCGCCGAGCAGGTGGTGGACCGCATCCTGTCGACCGTGCTGGCGCCGCGGGTGATCTGGGACGAGCCGCCCAGCGGGGAGACCGCCTCCTTCGCCTCCGCGAGGTGAGCCGGTGAACGCACCCGCCATCGGTACCGACCCCAGGCTGCGCGCCGCGCTGCGCCGCCTGGACCTGCGCATCGTGCACCGCCTGGAGGGGCTGCTGCACGGTGAGCACCTCGGTCTGCGCCTGGGTCCCGGTTCGGAGGCGGCCGAGGCGCGCCTCTACCAGCCGGGCGAGGACGACGTGCGGCTCATGGACTGGTCGGTGACCGCGCGCACCGACACCCCGCACGTGCGCGACCTGGTGGCCGACCGCGAGCTGGAGAGCTGGACCCTGCTGGACCTGTCCCCGAGCATGGACTTCGGCACGGGCCTGCGCTCCAAGCGCGAGGTGGCGGTCGGGGCGATGGTCGCGGCCAACCTCCTCACCCAGCGGGTGGGGGACCGCTTCGGCGCCCACTTCCTGCACCAGGGCACGATCCGGCGCTGGCCCGCGCGTTCGGGCAAGGAGGCGCTGCTGGCGCTGCTGGCCACGGTGGCCGCGGCACCGACCGGTGACGAGCGCGAGCCCTCTCCGCACCGGGCTACCCTGGCCGACGCGATCGGCGACCTGGTGCGGGTGCGCCGCCGGCGCGGCCTGCGCGTGGTGGTCTCCGACTTCCTGGACACCCCCGCCTTCGGCGGCGAGGTCACCTGGGAGCGCCCCCTGCGCCAGCTGGCCTCGCGCCACCAGGTGCTGGTGGTGGAGGTGGTCGATCCGCGCGAGCTGGACGTGCCCGAGGTGGGCGACGTGACGCTGCGCGACCCCCGCACGGGCATGGTGCGCGACGTGCGGCTGACGCGGGCGGTGCGCGAGCGCTACCGCCAGGCGGCCGAGGGGCAGCGCCGTGCGGTGCGCGACACGCTGCGTCGGTGCGGGGTGCACCACCTGGTGCTAAGGACGGACCGGGACTGGGTACTGGATACGGCACGGTTCGTCCGCCACCAGAGGCGGACCGCGCACCACCTGGCCCGCCACACTCCGGGGACGCCCCGGTGAGCGCGGCGGGCCCCACCGAGGAACCGAACGAGGGCGCGGGCGCGGGCCCGCGGGACAGAGCCGAGGCACGGGGGACTGAGTCATGACCTTCCTGGAGCCCCAGCGGTTGTGGTGGCTGCTCCTCGTCGTCGTACTGGTCGCCGCGTACGTGTTCGCGCAGACCCGGCGGCGCGAGTACACGATGCGCTTCACCAACCTGGCGCTGCTGGACCAGGTGGCGCCGCACCGACCGGACGTGCGCAGGCACGTGCCGGCGGTGCTGTTCACGATGGCGATCGGGGTGCTGATCGCCTCGATGGCGCTGCCCGCGATGCCGGTGCAGCAACCGCGCGAGCGGGCGACGATCATGGTGGCGGTGGACGTGTCGCTGTCGATGGCGGCCAACGACATCGACCCCAACCGGCTGGAGGCGGCCAAGAAATCGGCTCAGGGGTTCGTGGAGACGCTGCCGGACCGGTTCAACGTGGGTCTGGTGGCCTTCTCCTCGACGGCGACGGTGGTCTCCTCCCCCACCCACGACCACCAGGCGGTGATCGGGTCGATCCAGAACCTCCAGCTGGGTCCGGGCACGGCGATCGGCGAGGGGGTGTTCGCCTCGCTGGAGTCGATCAGCAGTTTCGACGAGGACGCCGACGTGGACCCGCCGCCGTCGGCGATCGTGCTGCTCTCGGACGGGGAGAACACGAGCGGCCGCGACATCTCGCAGGCCGTGGCGGTGGCGGCCGAGCAGGAGGTGCCGGTGTCCACGATCGCGTTCGGCACGGGCGCGGCGATGATCGAGATCGACGGCTACCAGGTGCCCGCCGACATCGACAAGGAGGCGCTGCGCGGTCTGGCCTCGGACACCGGGGGGCACTTCTACGAGGCGGAGAGCGAGACGGAGCTGGACGACGTCTACGAGGACATCGGTTCGTCGCTGGGCACCGAGCTGGTGCACGAGGAAATCGTCACACGTTTCGTGCTGGTGGCGATCGTGTTGGCGATGGCCACCGCGGTGACGTCACTCCTGTGGTTCCAGCGTCTTCCGTGAGTCGTGAGGAGGGGTTCGCGGGCCCCTCCGAACAGGCTCGGGTGACGTGGGACACATACCTTTAGGTGGGGTTTACACCGTTCCTGTTATGTCCACGGGTTAGCGTTGGCATGTTTTGTCCTGCCCATCACTTGAGGAACGATGCCGAACACACCCGCAGTGCCGACGGCGATCTGCTTTGACCTGGACGACACCCTGATCGACGATCTCGCCGCGTCGTCCACGGGACTCCGCGCGGTCATGGAACGGCTCGGCCACCCGGACTTCGGGGCCGCCCGCAGTCTGTGGGACGTGCAGACCGAGATCTCCTTCGGTTCCTACCTGCGCGGACGCCTGAGCCTGGAGCAGCAGCGCCGCGAGCGCATCCGGGCCCTGGCCGTCCAGGCCGGTCACACCGACATCGCCGACCAGCACTGCGACGAGCTGTACCGGCTCTACCTGGAGGCCCACCGCTCCGCGTGGCAGGTCTTCCCCGACGCGATCCCGGCGCTGAACGCGCTGGCCTCGGCCGGATACCGCCTGGCCGTGGTCACCAACGGCATCGAGTCCCTCCAGCACGCCAAGCTCCAGTCCATGGAGCTGGCCCCCTACTTCCACGCCGTGGTGTGCACCGACACGGTCGGAACGGGCAAGCCGGATCCGCGCATCTTCCACACCGCCGCCCAGCGCCTGGGCGTGGACCCCACCGCGTGCTGGCACGTGGGGGACCAGATCCAGGCCGACGGCGTGGGCGCCGCCGCCGCGAGCATGCGCCCGATCATGATCGACCGCCGGGGCCACCAGCGCTTCGAGTCGGTGACCACCATCGCCAACCTGGACGAACTGCTGCGCCTGGTGGGCCTGCCCAGCGCGGCCCCCGCAGCCGGATCGCTGTGACCGCCGCCTCCCGGGGCCTTCCGGGGCGGCGCGTCACCGCGCACCTGGTCACCGCCGGTGCGCCCGCGGTGCTCGGGGCGCGCGTGCTGTTCGGCCAGGACCCCGCGGAGGTGGTCCGCGGTCTGGGCGGTCTGGCACCGGACGCTCCCCTGCGCGCGCTGGACGTACTCACCGAGTTGGCGTCCGCGCCCGACGGCGGCCCGCTGCACATCGACCGGGTGGTGTTCGCCGAGGCCGGGGCGGAGGTGTTCTGGCCCTCCGCCGGAGGCACCGGTCTGCGGCCCTCCCCCGCCGAACTGGCCGAGGAGGAGGCCCCGCCCGGGAACGGGCTGACGCCGCTGCGCCGGTTCGCCTCCTACGGGATCGTCACCGACCCCGGCGGGAACGTGCTGCTGAGCCTGATCGCCGAGGGGTTCCCCGGCGCCGGGACCTGGCACCTGCCGGGCGGCGGCGTGGACGCGGGCGAGGATGTGCGGTCCGCGCTGCGCCGCGAGGTGACCGAGGAGACCGGCCAGGACGGCCTGGTCGGGGAACTGGTCACCGTGTCCAGCCACCGCCGTGAGGGCTCCGGCGGCCACGACATCTACGCGGTGTGGGCCTTCTTCCGCGTCCTGGTGTCCGACCCGTGCCCGGCCCGGGTGCTGGAGGAGGACGGCTCGACCGCCGACGCGCGCTGGTTCGCCCCCGGTGAGGTCGCCGGGCTGCGGCTGTCCACCACGGCCCGGCGCGGCCTGGCGTACCTGGGCCGGGGCCGACACCGGGCCCCCGAGGCGGCCGAGGACGAGGGCTGACGGGCCCACACGCGCCTTGCCCGTTCGTCGTTCCCCGGGCGCGGGCGGGACGGTGTCCGTACCGCGCCCGGTGCGTCCCCCGGCGACGACGCGGGCGCCGAAGTCCCGTCAGGCGGGCTGGACGGTGATGGTGCAGAGGCGCTTGGTGGCCCGGGTCAGGGCTACGTACAAGTCCCTCTCCCCACCGGGGCGGGCCGTGATGATCTCCTCGGGGTTCATGACGACGACCCCGTCGAATTCCAGGCCGCGTGCTTCGGACGCCGGCACGATGCGCGCGTGGTGAGCGATGCCCTGGGCCGTCAGCTCGCTCACCCTGGTGTCCGCGCAGACCACTCCCAGAAGCTCGCCCGGGTGCGCGCTGCTCTGGGCGCGCAGCTCCTGACGGAGGGCGGTGACCAGCCCGTCCGGAGCGGCGGTCACGGTGCGGGGGCTCTCACCGCTTCGCAGTGACCGTGTGGGCTTCTGGTCCGGGGCGATCCGCATGAGCAGGTCCCGGACGCTCTCCAGGATCTCCTGGGTGGTGCGGTAGCTGACGGTCAGGTCGTGCAGTGCGAACCGTGGTCCGACGTGGGGGCTCAGCGCCTCCTTCCAGTCGCGTGCTGCCGCGGCCGGGCCCGCCTGGGCGAAGTCGCCCACCAGCGTCATCGCCCTCGCCGGGCAGCGGCGGACGATCATCCGCCACTGCATGGCGGTCAGTTCCTGCGCCTCGTCGACGACGACGTGCCCGTACGTCCGCCCAGGAGGTCCGTCGACCAGGCTCGCCGCCTCGTCCAGCAGCGGCGCATCGGCGTCGGTCCACGGGTCGTCCGGACCGCGCAGCAGAAGGGACCGCTCCTGCGCGGTCAGGCGGGGCAGGTGCTCGGCGAGAGCGTCGGCGTTCGTCAGGAGCGCCTTCACGAGGTCACCGGGTACCAGCCGCGGCCACAACGCCTCGACCGCTCGGTCGACGCCGGCGTCGTCGAGGAGGTCGGCTCGGATGGCGTCCAGGTCCAGCTCGTGGGCCGGACCCGAGTCGGCCGCGCCTTCGGCACGGCGCTGGGTGGCTCCCGTGAACCGGTCGAGGTCCATGCCCGTCATCCTGGTGGCGTCGGCGTCGATCCGCTCCAGGATGTCGCCCATGTCCTGTCGCATCGCGTCGGTGACGGCGTCGACCAAGAGCTCCCTGAACACCTGGCGCGCGGGGTTGTGCCCCGGTGCGGCTGCCAGGGCGGCGTCGCGTGCCGTGGCGACCTGTTCGCCGGACAGGCGAACCAGTTCCTGTCCGACCCGCACGGCGAAGTCGCCGGCGGGGGCTTGGCGGACGCGCAGCAGGCCGGCCAGGGCGTCGGCGAGGTCGGAGCCGCCCTTGAGGCGCGCCGTACCGAACGGGTCCACCGCGTCCGTGGGCACTCCGGCCAGTTCCCGGCAGGTCGTCAGAACGACGTCGTTCTCTCCGAGCGAGGGAAGGACCTGGGAGATGTAGTCGAGGAACCGGGCGTTCGGGCCCACCACCAGGACGCCCTCCTCCGCGGCACGCGGGAACGCGTACAGGACGTAGGCCGCCCGGTGCAGGGCGACCACCGTCTTGCCGGTGCCGGGACCGCCCTGCACCACGGTCACCCCGCGGTGGGCGGAGCGGACGATCTCGTCCTGCTCGGCCTGGAGCGTCGCGACGGCCGCGTGCATCCTGCCCGTACGCCGTGCCGACAGGGCCTCGGTCAACGGGCCGTCCCCCACGACGTCCTCGTCGGTCGGGTCGGTCCCGTCCAGCAGTTCGTCGCTCACCGAGATGACCGTGCGCTCCTTGAGGCGCAGGTGCCGGCGTCGCCGCAGGTCCATCGGGTGGGCCGGTGTCGCCTCGTAGAAGGGCCGCGCCGCGTTCGCGCGCCAGTCCACGAGCGGAGGCATGTCATCCTCCTCCGTGCGCAGTCCGATCCGCCCGATGTGCAGGGCCGTGCCGTCCGTCCGGTCGACGCGCCCGAAGACCAGCCCCTTTTCGGCGCCCTCCAGCCGGTCGGCCTTCTTGGCCAGACGCTCGGCAGCGATTTCTCTCTCATATGCCTCACCGGCGCTTTCCGCCGGGGCCTTCAGAATATCCTCCCGGTGTGCTCGCGCCTCGGCAATCCGTTCGGTGAGCAACTCATACAAGGAGGACACATAATGCCGCTCCGATTCAACCGCGCGCACGGCGGGATCATCCATCCTCGACAACAGGGAGCTCCTTCGATTCGAGCCACACCATACAGCCGAAGACCCTTGAGGATAAGTCTTGACTTGCCTGGTGAAACCATGCCCCTACGACTGGGTCCGTGACGGCTGACCGTACGGCGTGTCATTCGTTCCGCCGTTCCGCATGTCGCTGATCGCGCTCCCGATGTCCGACTTCCTTATGGGCGAGCCCGCCCTTGGACGCCGGCGATGTTTTGTCGTGCTCGGGAAAAGGGTGAATACCCCGGCGGGGCGACCGGCGCCACCGAACTCACTGCCGGGGGCATCTGGTCGCTTCGCCCGGCGGCCCGTACGCGCAGTGTCGGCGTCAGCTCGGCGGGAGGTCCCTGACGAACACGATCCCGTCGCTGTCGGCCAGGCGGGCCGGGTCGAGCGGGGCGTAGCCGAACCAGGGGGACACGCGGGGGGCGGGGCGCGTGCCGCCGAGGGCGGCGGCCAGCCGGGGCGCGTCGACCACGCAGCGCTCCTCCCCGAGCGCGTACAGGACGCCCTCGACGGTGTCCGGGGGCGGGGTGTCCACGCCCCGGTGCCGGATCGTGCCCAGGGCCGTGGCCAGGAAGGCGTACTCCTCCCCCAGGCGGGCGCCCACGATCGCCCCGGCGCCCCACCAGTCCAACGGCGGTCCGCCCATGCGCATCGTGCTCGTGCCGCGCTGGAGGTGGGCGTTGTGGGCGTGGACCAGCACCGGCCCCCGCTCGGCGAGGGCGAAGAGGTTGTCGGCCATCATCTGGTCACGCAGGCCCAGCAGCCGCGTCATGCGGCTCGGCGAGGTGTCGACCGTCATCCCCACCTCCTCCAGCCGCGTCATGCGACGCGAGGAGGTGTCGGCCATCCAGAAGTGGTAGCGCAGCAGGCCGGTGGCGGTGCGCGCGTACAGGCGCGCCCGGTCCCAGTCCTCGCGCGAGGTCGCCGAGACCAGGCGCGGCGTGTGCGCGTCGAGCAGCGCCGCCAGGTCGTCGGCGAGCATGCGCAGCTCCCGGACCTCGTCCGAACGCCCCACGGACTCGGCCGGGTCCAGCATCGCGTCGGGGTTGGTCCACCGCTCGTCGTCGCCGAGCAGGCGCTCCAGCGTCCGGGAGTCGCACGGGAGCTGGTCCGCCTCCACCCAGCGCGCGAGGTAGTCGTGGAGCGCGCTCAGGGCCCGCCGGGGGCTCTGGGCGCCGGTCATCTCCAGCGGGCCGTCGAAACCGGCGAAGCGCACCTGTTCGGCGGCGGGCCTGCCGTCGTTGTGGGCGCGCATCCAGCGAACGAGTTCGCGGTTGGCCGCCGACGCGCCGAACCCGTGGCTGAACCCGTGCTCCATGGCCTCGTCGAGGGTGCCCGTGCCCGAGGTGACGTACTCGTCCACGACCAGGCCCGCCAGGCAGTCGCTCTCGACGGCGATCGTCCGGTAGCCCTCCCGCTCCACGAGCCGGCGGAAGAGTTCGTTGCGCAGGTCGAGCAGGGCGTCCTCGCCGTGGGTGGGCTCGCCCAGGGCGAGCAGACGCGGGCGGGCCGGGAGCAGCCCCATGACGGCGGCGGCCTCGAAGGTGTGTGCGGTGTCCTTGGTGCCAGTAACCATGCCCTCAACGGTATCGTTGAAGTAACGGTTGAGACTTTTTCGGTACAGCGGCGGGGATATGGCTAAGAACCTTCAAAGCGGTGGTCGTCTCAGGCCGATCGACCTGGCACGCGGGCACGGCCTGTCCACGCAGGCGGTCAGGAACTACGAGGAGGAAGGCATCCTTCCGGCGGCCGAGCGCACGCGCCACGGCTACCGCACCTACACCCCGCTGCACGCGCAGGCCCTGCGCGCGTTCCTGGCCCTGGTGCCCGGACACGGCCACCGGGCGGCGTCCTCGATCATGCGGGCGGTGAACGGGGACGGGGCCGAGGAGGCGTTCCGGCTCATCGACGAGGGCCACGCCCAGCTCCTGGACGACCGGCGGACCCTGCGGGCCGTGGAGGTCGCCCTGCGGGGACTGGAGTCGGGCGCGCCGCCCGAACCCGGTGGGCGGGCCGGATCCGGTGGGCGGGCCGGATCCGGTGGGCGGGCCGGGGCGGCGCCGCCCACCCGGACCGGCGGCGAGGCCGGGGCGGCCGCGGCGGCGGAGCCCGGCGGTACGTTCATCGGGCCGCTGGCGGGCAGGCTCGGCATCCGGCCCGCGACGCTGCGCTCCTGGGAGCGCGCCGGGCTGGTGCGCCCGCGCCGTGACCCGCGGACCGGGTACCGCGTCTACGGCGGGGCCGACGTGCGCGACGCCCTTCTGGTCCACCAGCTCAGGCGGGGCGGTTACCCGCTGGAGCAGATCGCTCCGCTGATCGTCCAGGTGCGCTCGGCCGGCGGACTGGAGCCGTTGGAGGGCGCGCTGCGCGACTGGCGCGCCCGGCTGTCCGCGCGCGGGCGGGCGATGCTGGCCGGGGCCGCCGAGCTGGAGGCGTACCTGCGCGAACGCGGAACCGGCTAGAAGCGCAGGTCGAAGCGCTCGCGCAGCCACCACAGCCCGGCTCCCGCCGCCAGGACCGCCATGCCGGTGATGACCGTGGGCAGCGGCAGGCTGCACGCCAGCACGACGCAGCCGCCCAGCCCGGTCAGCGGGACCAGCAGCGGCGGGCGGGGCTCGTCGGGGCCCAGCCGCAGCGCCGAGGCGTTGGTGATGGCGTAGTACACCAGCACGCCGAAGGCGGAGAAGGCGATCGCGCCGCGCAGGTCGGTGACCAGGACCAGGGCGATGACGACGGCGCCGACCAGCAGCTCGGCGCGGTGGGGTACCCCGTGGCGCTCGTGGACCGAGGCCAGGGAGCGGGGCAGGTGCCCGTCGGCGGCCATCGCGGCGGTGGTGCGCGAGACCCCGAGGATGAGGGAGAGCAGGGCGCCCAGGCTGGCCACGGCCGCGCCCACGACCACCACGGGGGCCAGCCAGTCGAACCCGGCCACCCGGACGGCGTCGACCATCGGGGTGTCGGTGGTGGACAGGCGCTCGCGGCCCAGCACGATCAGCAGCCCGGTACCGATGACCAGGTAGAGCACCAGTACGCCGCCCAGGGAGATGTTGACGGCGCGGGGGATGGTGGTCTGGGGGTCGCGGACCTCGCCGCCCAGGGTGGCCACCCTGGCGTATCCGGCGAAGGCGAAGAAGATCATCCCGGAGGCGCCGAGCACGCCGAAGGAGCCGGGCCAGGGCCCCAGGCCCTCCACCTGGGCGACGGCGGCCAGGCGTCCGCTGAGGAGCATGGCCACGCACACGGCGGCCAGGACCGCCAGGACCGCGGCCAGCAGGATCTTGATCACCAGCGTGGAGCGCTGGATCCCGCGGTAGTTGAGCGCGGTGAGCGCGACGACGGTGGCCACCGCCAGGGCCTTCTCCCAGCCGGGGAGGAGGTAGGCGCCGAAGGTCAGCGCCATGGCCGCGCAGGAGGCGGTCTTGCCGACCACGAAGGACCAGCCCGCCAGGTAGCCCCACAGCTCGCCCAGGCGCTCGCGGCCGTAGACGTAGGCGCCGCCGGACTCGGGGTGGCGGGCGGCGAGCCTGGCCGAGGAGACGGCGTTGCAGTAGGCGACGATCCCCGCGATGAGGATGGCCACGGGCAGCCAGGCGCCCGCGCCGAGCGCGGCCGGGGCGAAGACGGTGAACACCCCGGCGCCGAGCATCGCGCCCGCGCCGATGGCGACGGCGTCGACGGTGCCCAGGACGCGGGCGGGTCTGGCCTGGGGGCCGGAGGAGGAGGTGGTCAACGGGGTCTCCCTTGCGTGAGTACTCCCGGCTCGCGCCGGGCGGCAACGCTCCCTTCCCCGGACGCCTCCGGTAAAAGCACAGCGGTACCTCGGGACGTGACGGCGGACCTCGTGTGCCCGGCTGGCGCACCCTTCCCCGTCGCGGCCTGACCGGACACGACGGAGGTCCCGACCCTTCGGGGGCCGGGGCGTCCCCACACCGCCGGGGCGGTGGTCGTGTCCGACTTCCGAGTGTGCCCGATCCCGGTGACCACCGGGAGCAGTCCCGCCATGACGAAGGTGGCCGGTACCGGTCCGTACGGTGTCCACGCGGTGGCGCGGGCCGCCCCGGCGCAGCGCTGCGGGCCCGGACCGGCTGTCCGGTCCGGGCCCGCGCCCGCTCCTGGTCCCCCGCGGTCGGCCGCGGGGCCGCCACCGGATCAGGTGGGGCGCCAGGGCGTTCCGGTGTTGTCGGTGATGTCCTCGGCCGCGACCTGGCGGAGCTGGCGCGAGAGGTCGGACAGGGCGCGCGAGACCGCGAGCTCCTCGCCGATCTCGGGGATGTCCAGGTCCGTGGGGTGCTTGCGGGCCATCCCGTGTCCCCGCAGCGCCGTCCCGTCGTCGGCGACCAGGCCGACCTCTGCCCAGGTGCGTGCGCTGTCGCCCTCGCTCTCCTCGGCGACGACGACGTCGACGTTCCAGCGCTTCGTCGTCTGCATGGCATCGGCCCCCTCTGCGTTCGCGCCCGTGCCGCCGGGCGGGTGTTCGATGTGCGCGTCCGGCCCCGGGTAGACCAGGTCGTCGTGGCCCTGTTCGGAGTGGGCCCAGTGCACCCGGTACGGAGGCGCCCCGCCGGACCCCCCGACCCCGGTGACGACGCCCGTCCTGCGGTGGGCTTCGGCGCACGGGCTCTCGACCACCAACCGGTCCCCTACGTGTGCTCGCATGGATTCCCCCGCAAACGTCGGATACCTCCATCTTCGGCACTGCGGCGCCTGGGGGCGCCGGGGTTGGTCCTTTGTTGGCGTGGGGCTGGGAGGTTTTTGCCGTGTGCCGTGGTCGGGGCCGCCCCTGGTAGCGTCACGGCGTGGCTCAGCACTACTTCGACTCCGATCCGGGCGCCGCCAGCCGCCCCTCCACCGCCGACCTGGTCCTGCCGGACCTGCACCTGCGGCTGCGCACCGACCGGGGCGTGTTCTCCCCCGACAAGGTCGACCTCGGCACGCGGGTGCTGCTGGAGTCGGTCCCGGCGCCGCCCGAGGGCGGGCGCCTGCTCGACCTGGGGTGCGGCTACGGTCCCATCGCCCTGACGATGGCCTCGCGGGCGCCGGGGGCACGGGTGCTGGGCGTGGACGTCAACGCGCGGGCCGTGGGGCTGGCGCGGCGCAACGCCGCCGAGCACGGGCTGGGCAACGCGCGGTTCGCGGTGGTGGGAGCCGAGGGCGGGCTGTCTGTGGAACAGGACCCGGCCGAGGAGGGCACGGCCGCCGCCGAGGACCTGCTGGGACCCTTCGACGCGGTGTGGTCCAACCCGCCCATCCGGGTCGGCAAGGGCGTGCTGCACTCCATGCTGCGCACGTGGCTGGGGCGGCTCACACCCGAGGGCGTAGCCCATCTCGTGGTCCATCGCCACCTGGGTTCGGACTCGTTGCAGAAGTGGCTGGAGGAGCAGGGGCTGCCCGCCGAGCGGGTGTCCTCCCGGGCGGGTTTCCGGGTGCTCGCGGTGCGGCGTTCCGTGGCTTGACGCGGCTTTTGCCGCGATGTGTCACGGGTCATGCGTGCGCCCACGCACGGTGACCTGTACTCTGTGGCGAACAGATGGCCTCCGGGACCAGCCCGGGAACACCCGCCGAGGAAAACACCGCAGTTGAGCACGCAGTTGCGTCCCACGGACGTCAAACGCCTGAACCGCCAGTGGCGCAGGCGCACCGAGGGGCGACTCGCCCTTCTCGTCGAATCGGTCACCCAGCCCTACAACCTGGGCTCGATCCTGCGCACGGCTGCGACCTTCGGTGTCGACCGGCTCTGGTTGACCGGAAACAGCGCCGACCCGGACGATCCCAAGGTCGGCAAGACCGCCCTGGGCACCGCCGCCAAGGTCGAGCACACCCGGATGGCCTCCACCGCCGACGCTCTGGCCGCCGCACGCGCGGACGGGTACCGGGTGGTCGCGGTCGAGCTGGCCTCCGGCGCGCTCCCGCTGCACGCGGCTCCCCTGGAGCCCGACGTGTGCCTGGCCGTGGGCGCCGAGGACCACGGCTGCTCCCCCGCCCTGCTGGCGGGCGCGGACGCCGTCACCTACGTGCCGCAGATCGGACGGGTGGGATCGCTCAACGTGGCCGTGGCCACCGCGATCGCGCTCGCCGAGGCCCGCCGCCGGGAGTGGGCCGGGCTCGGTGGGGAGGCCGACGCCCCCGCCGGGAGCTGATCGTCCCGCAAACACCGGCCTCCGGGGAACAATCGCCCCAGGCCGATCGTCTTTAACCCCAGTAGTTCCATATCACCACAACGCGCAAAAGGCGCAGAGAGAGGAACAGTGGACCCGTCCCGAAGTACCGGCAGCATCCTGAACGGATGCTGTGACACAGACGACGAGCCCCCTTCTATGAAGGGTGCGCACCCTCGTAGGAGTCCGAGCCCGAAGCGGAACCAGGCGGTGCGTGCCCGATGATGAGCACCATCCTCAGTATCGCCTTCGGGGTCGTGGTGGTCTTCCTGATCACCGTGGCGACGGGTTACTTCGTCGCCCAGGAGTTCGGCTACATGGCCGTGGACCGCTCGCGACTGCGAGCGAAGGCCGCGGCCGGCGACGCCGGGGCCGAGAGGGCCCTGGGCATCACCAACCGAACGTCCTTCATGCTCTCCGGTGCCCAGCTGGGCATCACCGTGACCGCCCTGCTGGTGGGTTACGTGGCCGAGCCCATGATCGGCGAGGGCGTCGGCGAGCTGCTCGGCCTCGCCGGGGTCCCCACCGGGGTGGGCGTGGCCGTCGGCATCGCCCTGGCCCTGTTGTTCTCCACCGTCGTGCAGATGGTCTTCGGAGAGCTCTTCCCCAAGAACCTGGCCATCGCCCGGCCCGAGCCGGTGGCGCGCTGGCTGGCGCTGTCCACGGGGATCTACCTGAAGATCTTCGGCCCGGTCATCTGGCTGTTCGACCAGGCGGCGATCCTGCTGCTCAAGGCGGTACGGATCGAACCGGTGGAAGACGTCCAGCACGCGGCGACCGCGCGCGACCTGGAGAGCATCATCGCCGAGTCCAAGGCCAGCGGTGACCTGCCCCCGGAGCTGTCCACCCTGCTGGACCGCACCCTGGACTTCCACGAGCGCACCGCGGGGCACGCCATGATCCCCCGCCCCGAGGTGACCACGGTGGAGGAGGGCGACCCGGTCAGCCGGGTCGTGGAGCTGATGGCCTCCGACCACTCGCGCTTCCCCGTGCTGGGTGACGGCGTGGACGACATCGTCGGCGTCATCTGCCTGCGCGACGTGCTCGCGCTGGGCGACCACGACCTGGCCCAGACCAAGGTCAGCGAGGTGGCCAGGCGGACCGTGATGCTTCCCGCGTCGCTGCCGCTGCCCTCCGCGCTGGACCAGCTGCGCGAGGCGGGCGAGGAGTTCGCCTGCGTGGTGGACGAGTACGGCGGCCTGGCCGGGGTCATCACGACCGAGGACCTGGCCGAGGAGCTGGTCGGCGAGATCGCCGACGAGCACAGCCCCGCGGAGGAGTCTCCCTCCTACCTGGAGGGCGAGGGCTCCTACCTGGTCCCGGGCGCTCTGCACATCGACGAGGTCGAGCGGCTGCTCGGCCACGACCTGCCCGAGGGGGACTACGAGACCCTGGGCGGCCTGGTCGTGCACGAGCTGCACCGGCTCCCCGAGGCCGGTGACACGGTCTCCATCGCCCTGCCCCGTCCGCCCAGCGCGCACGACGAGGACCCCGACATGGGGCTGACCATGGTCGTCAGCGCGGTGCAGAGACACGTTCCGCACACCGTGGAGCTGCGGCTGCACGAGGCCCAGGACAACGAGTCGCAGGAGGCGTCGGCATGAGTGACATGAACGTGTGGGTGGCGCTCGCGCTGACCGCGGTGATCATCGTGCTGAGCGCCTTCTTCGTGGCGATCGAGTTCGCCCTGGTGGCCGCGCGCCGCTACCGGCTGGAGGAGGCCGCCGAGTCCAGCTTCGCGGCGCGGGCCGCGGTCAGGAGCGCCCGCGACCTGTCGCTGCTGCTGGCCGGGTCCCAGCTGGGGATCACCCTGTGCGCCCTGGCGCTGGGCGCGATCTCCAAGCCCGCCGTCCACCACCTGCTGGAGCCGCTGTTCGGCGGCCTGCCGGCGGCGGTCGGCTACGTGGTCTCCTTCGTGCTGTCGCTGATCGTGGTGACCTTCCTGCACCTGGTGGTGGGTGAGATGGCGCCCAAGTCCTGGGCGATCTCGCACCCGGAGAAGTCGGCGATCATGCTGGCCGTGCCGATGCGGGCGTTCATGTGGTTCACCCGTCCGCTGCTGCTGATGCTCAACGGCATGGCCAACTGGTGCCTGCACCGGCTGGGTGTGGAGGCGGTGGACGAGATGTCGGCCGGGCACGGCCCCGACGACGTGCGCGAACTGGTGGAGCACTCGGCCAAGGCCGGTGCGCTCGACCCCGAGCGCCGCGCCCAGCTGGCCACCGCGCTGGAGGTCAACTCCCGTCCGCTGAACGAGATCGTCACGCCGCGCGGGGAGATCGCGTCGGTGTCCCCGGACTCGACGGTGGACGACATCAAGCAGGTGTCGCGGGAGACCACGCACCTGCGCCTGGTGGTGATGGACGGGGAGGAGCCCGTGGGCGTGCTGCACGTGCGCGAGGCGCTGACGAGCCCGGAGGGGACCACCGCGGCCGACCTGATGCGGCCGGTGCTCACCCTGGCCTCGGAGACGCCGATGTACGCGGCGATGGGCATCATGCGGGAGAGCCGCAGCCACCTGTCCCTGGTGGAGTCGGACGGCGAGGTGATCGGACTGGTCACCCTCCAGGACATCCTGGACCGCCTGCTGCTGCTGGACACGGCCGCCTGACCGGGGCCGTGAGGGGCCGGGAGGGGCACGTCCCCCTCCCGGCCCCTCGTGCGTCGCGGGCCCCGGTGGTCCTCGCGGGGGTCCCACGCCCGGCCTCCGCCGCTCCGTGACACCGGGTGCCGTTGACCGACGCGAAGGGACGCGAAGCCGCGGGCCCGGGTCTCAGGGCACGGAGGGCCGTTCCGTCCGAGGTGACCGATGGTCCCGCACGCGCCGTGTGCACCCGCGTGCACAAGAAGCGTTCCGGGTCGGGGGCGGTCCCACGGTCCCCGGCCTGAGGGGGCCCGCCGCGCGGCCCGAACACGAACGCCCGGGTGCGCGGACACGCGAAGGGGGGAGGGCGCGGTGCGCGCCCTCCCCCCTTCGCGGGGCGGCGGAGCCCCGTAGAGGTGTCGCCTAGGCGGTCTTGGCCGTCAGGGTCACCTCGATGTTGCCGCGGGTGGCGCGGGAGTAGGGGCACATCTGGTGCGCGCCCTCGACCAGCTCCTCGGCCTTGGCCTGGTCCACGTCCGGGATGGTGACGGTGAGCGCCACGGCCAGGGTCATGCCGTCGTCGGCCTTGCCCAGGCTGACCTGGGCTTCGATGGTGGAGCCGTCGACGTCGATCTTCTCCTTGCGGGCGACGGCCTTGAGGGCGCCGTGGAAGCAGGCGCCGTAGCCGACGGCGAAGAGCTGCTCGGGGTTGGTGCCGGGGCCGTCGTCGCCGCCCATGCCCTTGGGTACGGACAGGTCGACCTCCAGGCGGCGGTCGTCGGTCCTGGCGGTGCCCTTGCGGCCCTCACCGGTGACGGTGGCGTTGGCGGTGTACATCACGTCGTAGGCCATGGTTGCCTCTTTCGTTCGTGGTGGGTGGGATCGATGGTGGTCCGGCGAAGGTCCGCGGCCCCGTTCAGCACGGGCTGCGCCTGCGGGAGGCGGTCTCCACCGAACGCGTGAGCAGACCGAGCGCCTCCTGCAACTCCTGGGCCCGCTCCCGGGGCAGTCCGGCCGAGCACAGGACCCGTTCGGGGACCTCCTCGGCGCGTGCGCGCAGTTCGTCGCCCTTCGGGGTGGCCGAGACCTCGACGACGCGCTCGTCGGTGGCGCTGCGTTCGCGGGTCAGGAGTCCGGCGCACTCCAGGCGGCGCAGCAGCGGCGAGAGCGTGCCCGAGTCCAGGTGCAGGGCCCGGCTGAGTTCCTTGACGGTGAGCGTGCCGCGCTCCCAGAGCACGAGCATGACCAGGTACTGGGGGTAGGTCAGTTCCAGGTCCCCCAGCAGTTCCCGGTAGAGCCCGGTCATGGCCCGGGAGGCCGCGTAGAGGGAGAAGCACAGCTGGTTGTCCAGGGCGAGGGGGTTCTCCCCTTGCTCTTCGGCCACGGTGTTCCCTCCTGCGCGTGCGGGCCGTTCGGTCGGCACCACCGTAACAGAAATCAGTTGCACGCAACATGATCGTGCGCAACTTTTTTGGTGCGTCACGCGGGGGCCGGTGGCCGCGCCCGGCCGGGCGCGGCCACCGGACTCCTCAGAGGAAGCTCACGCCCTGGGCCAGCGGCAGCCCGCCGCCGTAGTTGACCGTGTTGGTCGCCCGGCGCATGTAGGCCTTCCAGGAGTCCGAACCCGACTCGCGGCCGCCTCCGGTGTCCTTCTCGCCGCCGAAGGCGCCGCCGATCTCCGCTCCGGAGGTGCCGATGTTGACGTTGACGATCCCGCAGTCGGAACCGGCCGCGGACAGGAACCGCTCGGCCTCGGACTGGTCCTGGGTGAAGATCGACGACGACAGTCCCTGGGGCACGCCGTTGTGCAGCTCCACCGCCTCCTCCAGCGTGCGGTAGGGCATCACGTACAGGACCGGAGCGAAGGTCTCCTCCCGCACGACGGCGGTCTGGCCGGGCATGCGCACCACCGCGGGCTCGACGTAGTAGGCGTCGGCGGCCTCCTCCTCCAGGACCCGGGCGCCGCCCACCAGCACCTCGCCGCCCTCGGCCGCGGCCCGCTCCAGCGCCGAGCGCATCGCGGCGTACCCGCGCTCGCCCACCAGCGGCCCCACCAGCGTCGACTCCTCGAAGGGGTCGCCGACGCGGTCGCGCAGCTGCTTGTAGGCGTCCACGACCCGCCGGGTGACCTCCTCGACCACGTCCTCGTGCACGATGAGGCGGCGCAGCGTCGTGCAGCGCTGGCCCGCGGTGCCCGCGGCGGAGAAGACGCTGCCGCGCACCACCAGGTCCAGGTCGGCGGACGGGGCGACCACGGCCGCGTTGTTGCCGCCCAGTTCCAGCAGGTAGCGGCCCATGCGGGCGGCCACCCTGGGCGCCACCTCGCGGCCCATGGCGGTCGAGCCGGTGGCCGACAGCAGGGCCACCCGGGGGTCGTCGGCCAGGGCCTGGCCGATCTCGCGGCCGCCCAGCACGACCCGGTGCAGGCCCTGGGCGGGCGCGCCGACCTCCTCCGCCGCGCGCATGAGCAGGCCGTGGCAGGCCAGCGCGGTGAGGGGGGTCAGCTCCGAGGGCTTCCACACCACGGTGTTGCCGCACACCAGGGCCACGCACGTGTTCCACGACCACACCGCGACCGGGAAGTTGAACGCGGTGATCACGCCGACCACGCCCAAGGGGTGCCAGGTCTCCATGAGCCGGTGACCGGGCCGCTCGGAGGGCATCGTGCGCCCGTACAGCTGCCGGGACAGGCCCACGGCCAGGTCGCAGATGTCGATCATCTCCTGGACCTCGCCCAGGGCCTCGGAGCGGATCTTGCCCGCCTCGATGGTCACCAGCTCGGCCAGGTCGGCCTTGTGCGCGCGCAGCAGCTCACCGAGCCTGTGGACGACCTGGCCGCGCACCGGGGCGGGGGTGTCGCGCCAGGTGGAGGAGAAGGTCTCCTGGGCCGTGGTGACGGCTTGTTCGACGTCGCCTGCGGACTCGTGGCCCAGGGGGAAGAGGTCCTGGCCGGTGATGGGCGACCTCGCCGCGCCGCGGGCCCCGGCCGGTTCCCGGGGCGCGTCGACGCGGCACCGGTCCAGGGCGGCCCGCGCGCGGTCGGCGAGGGAGGTGGTGGTGGGGAGGGCGGAAGTCGGCATGTGCTGCTCTCTCCGTTGAGAGGAACGGGCGGTCACCTCACACCTTGCCAAGTCCGACCCCGCCGGTCCAGCCCCCGCGTCTCGTTCGCCGGGCGCACCGGTTTCCCTGCCCCCGGGGCGGTCGCGGGCGGCGTTAGACTCGGCTGGCCCCTCCCCCCGCGGCCCTCCCACGCCCCTGAGACAGACAGCGATCCCCGTGCACCACCACACCACTCCCGAAGAGGACCGCGCCGGTCTCACCGAGCCCCGTCTGGTCCTGACCCGCTCCGGTTTCAGCGCCGCCGAGCCCCTGTTCAGCGCCGACCTGCGGGCGAGCGCCGACCTCGCCCAGGCACGGGAGGCGGTCGCCGCGCACGCCTCCCGGCTGTGGACGGAGGCCGCCCGCGACGGCTCCGACGACCGCCCCCTGTACTGGGCGCGGCTGGTGCTCTCGGCCCGGCTGCGCTCCTGGCGGCCGGGCTTCGCCCTCTCCGACGCCGAGCGCGCCGACCTGCTGCACCTGCTGGAGACGGGATCGCGCGGCATCGCCGACCTCGACTTCCCGCCGGGCGACCGGTGGGTGCGGGTGGTCGTGACCGGCTTCGACCCCTTCCGCCTGGACGAGGACCCGGCGTGCTCCAACCCGTCCGGCGCGGCGGCGCTGGACCTGAACGGGTGGACGTTCCCCGTGGGCGGGCGCACGGCCGTGGTGCGCACCGCGGTGTTCCCGGTGCGCTGGGCGGACTTCGACGCCGGGCTGGTGGAGGAGGCGCTGGCGGAGCAGCACCGGCGCGCGGACGCGGTGGTCACGCTCAGCCGCGGGCGGCCGGACCGCTTCGACCTGGAGGTGTGGAACGGCGTCTGGCGCGGCGGGGGCGAGGACAACCTGCGGGTGTCGCGTACGGGCCGGGCGCCGGTGCCGGGGCCCGACGCCCCGGAGTGGACGCTCTCCTCGCTGCCCCACGAACGGATCCTGGCAGCGGTGCGGGAGGAGCCCTACCCGGTGGTGGTCAACACCGAGGTGGCCGAGGCCGCGCCGGACGGCCGCGGGACGGTGGTGCGCCCGGACGGCCCCACGGAGGGGTCGGCGGCGCGCCGCGGTGGCGGCGGGGACTACCTGTCCAACGAGATCGCCTACCGCAACACGCTGCTGCGGGACCGGGCGGGACGGCGGATCGCGGCCGGGCACGTGCACCTGCCCAAGGTGGCCTCCCCGCGGGAGAACGCCGCGGTCCTGGCGCAGGTCCGGCGGATCGTGGCGGCGGTGGCCGCCGACGCGGCGGAGCCCGAGGAGACCACGCAGGGCTGACGACCCGCCGGGCGGGGTTTCGGACAGCGCGAGCACGGGTCCGCAAAGCCCCGTGACCGGGGCCCGGCGCCGGGCGCCGGGGGTGGCACGGCGCCGCCCTCCTCCCGGTCCTCTCCGGAGGCGACAGGCGGACTCCCGAAGGCGCACCCGGTGAACGGAGCGTGACCGGATACCGACCACCCGGAGTGCGCGGACGCCTGCGAGGCGATTCACGCTGAGGTGAGAGGCTCGGATATGGTCCCCCTCGTGGCTGTCACCTCACTACGACGCAAACTCTCCGTCAGCGCGGCCGTGGGCCTGCTCCTGGTCCCCGGCTGCCATGCCGTGGACCAGGAGCTGCCCTACGTCGAGCCGGTCCGTTCCTCGCCCGACGACCTGGCGGGGATGGAGTCGCGCACCGTGGCGGTGACCACCGGCGACAGCGCGGTGAGCTACCGCTACCCGCGGTTGGGCGGCGCTCACCCGCTGACGGTGGAGGCGCACACCGCCATGGCCGCGCGCCAGAGCGCCTTCCTGGAGGGTCTGCCGGAGGACGGGACCCCCGAGCTGCGCCAGGACACGGCCATCCTCGCCGCCTCACCGGAGGTGGTGGGCGCGCGGCTGACCGCGACCGCCTCCGCGGGCGGGGACGAGACCTTCGAGGCCAGCACCCTGTGGTACGACGCGGGCAGTGAGGAGGTGCTGCCCTGGACGTCGCTGTTCCGGGACGAGGAGGCCATCGAGCAGGCCCACCTGGCCCTGGCCGACATGCTGGAGAAGGGGTACAACCTGCCCGAGCGCCAGCTGCCCGGGCTGGTCGGCGAGGTCGCCTCGGGCGAGCGGGCGGCGCCGGAGGGCGGCGCGGCCGGTGACGGGCAGGGCGAAACGACGAACGGGGAGACGGGCGGAGGGTCCGGCGGGGAGACGGGCGCGGCGCCTGAGCCGCTCGACCTGTCCGAGCCCGACCAGGCCCGGGAGGCCGCCGAGCGCTGGGAGGGTTCGCCGCTGGGCGACCTGGCCTTCAGCACGGCGGGCGGCCTGGCCGTGCGCATGGATCCCGACGAGGTGCCCAGCGCGGGCCGGGTCAGCGAGGTGCTGGTTCCGGTGGAGGCCGCCGACGTCGAGGGGCTGCTGTCCGAGCTGGGCTACCGGGCCCGGGAGGCGGCTCTGAACGGGGGCGGTCTGGGCGACGACCTCTCCGAGGACGAGGGGGGCCTGAGCGCCCAGGGGCCCACCCTGGACTGCCAGCGGCTCAAGTGCGTGGCGCTGACCTTCGACGACGGACCCGGCGAGCACACCGACCGGCTGCTGGACAGCCTGGCCGAGTACGACGCCCACGCCACGTTCTACGTGCTGGGCTCGCTCGTGGACGAGTTCCCCGCACCGGTGGAGCGCATGGCCGAGGAGGGCCACGAGCTGGGCAACCACACCTGGAAGCACGACGACCTGGCGAAGATGTCGGCCGACGAGATCCGCAAGGACATCGAGCGCACCAACGCGGCCGTGCGCGAGGTGACCGGGACGGACCCGTTGACCATCCGGCCGCCCTACGGGTCGCTGAACGGGACGGTGCGCAAGACGGTGGAGCAGCCCCTGGTGCTGTGGGACGTGGACACGCTGGACTGGAGGAGCCGCGACAGCGAGGACGTCAGCTCGGAGGCGCTGGACAACACCGTGCCGGGGAGCGTGGTGCTCTTCCACGACATCCACGAGACCTCCGTGGAGGCGATTCCGGACGTGCTGGCGGGGCTGCACCGGCAGGGCTACCACTTCGTGACGGTCAGCGACATCTTCGGCTACCAGGGCATGGAGTCGGGCGACGTGTACACCGACGCACGGCTCTCCTGAGCGCCCTCCACGCCGCCCAGCGGTTCAACAGCCGTGCTCCAGGCCCCGCACCGGTCATCGTCCAGGCGGGGCGGGACCTGGAACCGCTAGACAGTGTTCTTTGGGACCTCCGCTTCGCTTCGGCCCGTGTTCGGGCGCCCGAAGCACGGGAATCGGGTTGGAGCAGGCAGGGTGGTGTCTACAGCGGGTTCGCTCGTGCCCACCCGTCGCCCGCCACCACCCTCAACGGACGCCTACGGCGCGGTTCTCCCACGGAAACCCGCCTCCACCACCTCCAGAACCCCGTGGGCGCCCGAACCAACCCCCACAAGCTGAGGCCGGTTCAAAAAACAGACCCTAGGCCCCCAGCGACCCTCCACTGACCGGAGTGGCGCAAGCCCCGGAGAACACAGGCCACTCGGTCGACGTCACCTGGCGGACTCGACCCCCGCCAGGAACGGCAGGACGACGTCGGCCATCTCGTCGGGTACCTCCTCCGCGAGGTCGTGGCCCGCGTCGAATACGTGTCCGGTGACGTGGTGGGCCACGAGCCGCGCCTGGGACTCGTTGCGTTCGCCGATGAAGGCGGAGCCGCCGAGCGCCAGGACCGGGATGTCCAGCTTCTGCCGTGCGGCCCGCCGGTTCTGCCCGGCGTCGGTGAGCATCGCCCGGTAGACGGCGAGCATCGCGCGGATGCCGCCGGGCATGGAGTAGCAGCGCACGTACTCCTCGATCGCGTCGGGGGTGGCGGTGTCGGGGTGGCTGCGCTCGTTCTTGATCATGTAGGTGATCAGTTCGCGTTCGTGTCCGGCGATCAGCATCTCGGGGACGTCGGGCTGGAAGTAGAAGCCCAGGTGCCACAGGTGCATGCCGCTGGAGACGTTCTCGGTGGTGAGGGCTGTGTGGTCCTCGAAGCCGAAGCCGGGGAACAGCGCCTCGGCGAAGACCAGGGAGGTGGCGTGGTCGCGGTGGCGGGCGGCGAGCTGGTAGCCGATCACCGCTCCCCAGTCCTCACCGATCACGGCGTAGGTCCCGTGCCCGAGGTGGGCCATCAGCTCGGCGACGTCATCGCTCATCGTCGCGGAGTCGTAGCCGTCCGCGGGTCGGGCGGAGTCGCCCAGACCGCGCAGGTCGGGCACGACGACGGTGTGGTGGGGCGTCAGCCTCGGGACGAGGTGGCGCCAGTGGTAACCGGTCTTGGGCACGCCGTGCAGCAGCACCACGGCCGGGCCGGCCCCGGCCGTCCGGTAGTGCAGACTCGTTCCGTTGACGGCGGCGCGGCCGGTGCGCAGGGGCGTGGTGGTGTGGTCGTACATCATGACGTGGTGCTTCCTGTCTTGGGTGGGTGGGTCGATGAGGTCGGCAGGCGGTTCGGACCGTCGGTGCTGACGGGTGCGTTGTCGTCGCGGCCGGAGCGGGCACCCACTTTCTTTAACAATCGTTACAGATTCAGGGCGTGAGAAACGTCCGCCCGAGAGCGCGGGTCCCTCAGCCCAGAGTGCCCAGCTCAGTCCAGAGTGCTCAGCGCGACGTCCACGAGGGGTTCGAGGGTGCGCGCGTCCGGTGTGATCTTGGAGGAGACCAGCAGGCCATTGAGGAAGGTGACCAGGAACGCGGCGACCGTGTGCGGGTCGTGCCGCGCCGCGATCTCGCCCCGCTCCATCGCGGCCCCCAGCACCTCGGCCAGCGCCTCCCGGCTCGCGTCCTGCATGTCGCGCACAGTACGCCGGATCGCCGCGTCCTGGGGCAGCCGCTCACAGACGGCGTTGACGGCGAAGCAGCCCTGGCCGCCGTGCTCGACGGCGATGCGGATCCGCTCCGTCAGCAGCGCACGGATCGCCGCGCGGGCGTCCACCCCCTCCTCCAGATCGCGCAGGGCGTTCGCGGCGAGGGTGGTGCGGTAGCGCTCCAGCGCGGCCCGGTACAGGCCGTCCTTGTCGCCGAACGCGGCGTACAGGGACCCCTGCCCGATCTCCAGGCGCTGGGTCAGATCGCGCACCGAGGTCGCCTCGTAGCCCCGCGTCCAGAACAGCTCCATGGCGCGACCCACGGCCGCCTCAGTGTCGAACTCCCGGGTCCTTGCCATGACCCCACCCTAACCTATCTGGATCGATCGATCAAGAAAGCTCGGTGCGGGCCGCGGGCCTCGCAGGCGTCGCGCTCGTCCGGAGCGCGACCGGAAGAACACGGCCGGGGCGTCGCAAGGATGCTGCCGCGGGGGAGGTCACGCCTTTCCCGCGAACAAAAAGGACATTACCCGACCGATGAAGAAAACGCTGGAGACAATCACCTCCCCCGGCGGACCCGATGGGCTATGTTGCGTTCCCGAGGCCTGCACGATTCCTTTCCCATACCACCCCCAAAAGGAAAAGCCTCGTTTCTCCCATTCGCCCGCACCCATCTTCCGCACGGAGGCACGAGCAGTGGCACCAGCGAAAACCGAGGCAGAGGAAACCTCCGGGAAGGCCCCCAAGGGGTCGCTCATCGTGAGCTGGCTGACCTCGACCGACCACAAGGTCATCGGGTACATGTACATCATCACCGCTTTCGCCTTCTTCGTCTTCGGCGGAACCCTGGCGGTGCTCATCCGCGCCGAACTGTTCTTCCCGGGCATGCAGATCATGTCCAACGAGGAGTTCAACCAGCTGTTCACCATGCACGGCACGATCATGCTGCTGCTCTTCGCGACGCCGCTGTTCGTCGGTTTCGGCAACGTGATCATGCCGTTGCAGATCGGCGCGCCCGACGTGGCGTTCCCGAGGATGAACCTGTTCGGCTACTACCTGTTCCTGTTCGGCGGGCTGATCGTCGCGGCCGGGTTCCTCACTCCGGGCGGCGCGGCCAGCTTCGGCTGGTTCGCCTACACGCCGCTGTCCTCGGCGGTCCACTCACCGGGAGTGGGGGGCAATCTGTGGATCATGGGGCTGGTGGTCTCGGGTCTGGGCACCATCCTGGGCGCGGTCAACTTCATCACCACCGCCCTGTGCATGCGCGCGCCCGGTATGACGATGTTCCGCATGCCGATCTTCACCTGGAACATCATTCTCACCAGCGTGCTGGTGCTCATCGCGTTCCCCGTGTTGACGGCGGCCCTGATCGCGCTGGGCGCGGACCGCATCGTCGGTACGCAGGTGTTCAACGCCGAGCACGGCGGCGCCATCCTGTGGCAGCACCTGTTCTGGTTCTTCGGCCACCCCGAGGTGTACATCATCGCGCTGCCGTTCTTCGGCATCGTGACCGAGATCCTGCCGGTGTTCAGCCGCAAGCCGATCTTCGGCTACAAGGGGCTGGTGGCGGCGACCATCGCCATCACCGGCCTGTCGGTGACGGTGTGGGCGCACCACATGTTCCCGACGGGTGCGGTGCTGCTGCCGTTCTTCTCGTTCATGAGCTTCCTCATCGCGGTCCCGACCGGGGTGAAGTTCTTCAACTGGATCGGCACCATGTGGCGGGGCC